>CAMAVE010000011.1 GCA_945861595.1 Synechococcus sp. UW140 | reverse complement strand
AATGGAGCCAAGCGGATTCGAACCGCTGACCCCCTGCATGCCATGCAGGTGCTCTACCAGCTGAGCTATGGCCCCATTGATGCGTTGGCTTTCCCAGATCCTGGTGGTCTGGTTGGGCTCGGAAGCCCTGGATCAGCGCTTTGAAAGCTTACACCGCAGGGGGTGCCGCCCCTCAGAGCTGGCGCCAGACGGCCACAAGCTTGCCCTGGATGGTGAGCTGCTCCGCATCCACCAGGATCGGTGCGTAGTTGGGGTTGGCGGCCTCCAGGCGCACCTGGGCTCCCTGGCGATGGAAATGCTTGAGGGTGGTGCCGCTGCCGGGCACCAGGGCGCTCACGATGGTGCCCTCCTTGAGCCTGAGGGGATCAGGCACCGGCTCGAGCAGCACCACGTCGCCATCGGCGATATGGGCCTCCACCATCGAATCGCCATTCACGGTGAGGGCAAACAGGCCGCGGGTTTCCAGCACCGGCGCCAGGTCCAGCCGCTCCTGGACGTCGTCGAAGGTGTCAATCAGGCCGCCCGCCGCCACGGCTCCGAGCAGGGGGATGCCTGCCGCAGGGCCGCCGAGGAGTTGCAGGGTGCGGGCCTGGCCTTCCTGCCAGGTGAGCCAACCCTTCTGCTGCAGGTGGCGCAGCCGGCTCTGCACCGGGGCCGGCGAGCGCAGCCCCATGGCCTCCATCATCTGGCGAATCGAAGGGCTATGGCGATGGCTGCCGATGTAGTCCGCCAGCCAGTCATAGAGCTCCTGTTGGGCGGGGGTGAGATCCTCGCCTTCACCGGCCAGTCCAGGGGCCGTTCCCCCAGGGCTACGGCTGGCGTGGGCTGGGCGGCCTAGGCCGGCCTGGGGACCGGAGCTGGACAGGCTGGCGCGGGGGGACCTGGCAATCACCGGCAATACGGATGAACCACTGCCCCATTGATGTCATGGCGGCGCCAATTTGTCCAGTGCGGTAGGCCAAGGGATGGCTGGCTTAGCAGGCCCCAATGCCGTTGTCGGTTGGGCCGGGCCCTGCTTGTCGCCGCTCAGGCCCAAGGCTCAAGCGCCCAGGAGGGCGGCCAGTAGGGCCTGTTGGGCATGCAGGCGATTCTCAGCCTGGTCAAACACCCGGCTGGCCATACCTTCGATGGCGCCGGCGCTGATCTCTTCTCCCCTGTGGGCCGGCAGGCAGTGCAGCACGATGGCGCGGCTATTGGCTTCGGCCAGGAGCGCCTCGTCTAGGCACCAGCCGGCAAAGGCCTGTTCCCGTTCCAGCTGTTCCTGTTCCTGACCCATCGAAGCCCAAACATCGGTGTAGAGGGCATGGGCGCCGCGCACCGCGGCGATCGGGTCGTGCACCACCTCGATGCTGCAGCCTGCCGGAGCTAGGGAGCGGGCCTGCTCCACCAACTCCCGGATCGGCTCAAAGCCTCTGGGGCAGCCGATGCGCACGTTGACCCCCAGCAGGGCGCCAGTGAGCAGCAGGGAGTGGGCCACGTTGTTGCCATCGCCCACGTAGGCCAGGGTTAGGCCCGCCAGCTGGCCGAATTCTTCTTGCAGGGTCTGGTAGTCGGCCAGGGCCTGGCAGGGGTGCTCCAGGTCGGTGAGGGCATTGACGATGGGGATCGAGGCCCAATGGGCGTACTCCTCGAGTTCGGCCTGGGCGAAGGTGCGAATCGCCAGGGCATCCACATAACGGCTCAGCACCCGGGCCGTATCGGCCACCGGTTCGCCCCGCCCCACCTGGGTGACTTGGGGGTTGAGGTCAAGGGTCTGGCCGCCGAGCCGGGCCATGGCCACGGTGAAGCTCACCCGGGTGCGGGTGGAGGCCTTGCTGAAGATCAGCCCTAACACCTTGCCGCCCAGGTCCACCTGGCAGCGGCCCGCCTTGAGGTCCGTGGCCAGCTGGATCAGGGCCCGGGTCTCGGCCCCGCTGAGATCCGCAGAGGAAAGCAGATCACGGCCGGCTAAGCCAGCCAGATCGGCATAGGAACTGAGCTGGGAGCCCATGGGCCCATCTCAAAAAACCCTTATCCGGGATCGGGGGCCCCGCCGTCAAGGGGGTTGGGTCAACCCGTCAGGCGGCTGCCTCCTGGGGCATGACGCTGGAGGCCAGCAAGCCCTTGAGGTCATCACCTTCAATCACCTCCTTTTCGAGGATCTTTTCGGCAATGCTTTCGAGCAGTTCCCGATTGCCGCGCAGGATCGCCAGGGCCCTGTCGTGGGCCCGGTCCACCAGGTGGCGCACCTCCTTGTCAATCGCCTGGGCCGTGGCATCGCTCACAACCCGGCGCGGGTTGCTGGGGCCGCCGAGGAAGCGGCTGCCGCCCTGTTTGTCATAGGCCAGGGGGCCGAGAGTATCGCTCATGCCGTAGGTGCCCACCATCTGTTCGGCGATGTCGGTGGCCCGTTGCAGGTCATTGGCGGCGCCGGTGGTGATCGAGCCAAACACCAGTTCCTCGGCCGAGCGTCCGCCCAGCAGGGTGGCGATTTGGCCTTCCAGGTCCTGCTTGGAATTTAGGAATCGCTCCTCGGTGGGGAGTTGCAGGGTGTAACCCAGGGCGCTCATACCCCGGGGCACGATCGAAATTTTCGCCACCTTGCTGCCACCGGGCATCAGATGTCCCACGATGGCGTGGCCGACCTCGTGATAGGCCACCACTTTCTTTTCATCGGGCTGCAAGACCCGGCTCTTTTTCTCCAGGCCTGCAACCACCCGTTCAATCGCTTCGTTGAGGTCGCCCTGCAACACGGAAGTGCGTTTGGCCCGGGCGGCCAGCAGCGCTGCCTCATTCACCAGGTTGGCCAGGTCGGCACCGGCAAAACCACTGGTGGCCTGGGCGATGCGATCGAGATCGACGCCTTCCGAGAGCTTCACCTTCTTGGCGTAAATGTCCAAAATTGTGCGACGGCCGGAGAGGTCGGGCCGATCCACCAGCACCTGGCGATCAAAGCGGCCCGGACGCAGGAGGGCGGCATCGAGGGTTTCGGGCTGGTTGGTGGCGGCTAGCACGATTACGGGCTTGTCCTTCGAGGCAAAGCCATCCATCTCAGTGAGCAGCTGGTTGAGGGTCTGCTCCCGTTCATCGTTACCGCCGACCACGCCCATGGAGCCGGAGCGGCTCTTACCGATGGCGTCAAGTTCGTCGATAAAAATGATGCAGGGGGCCTTTTGTTTGGCCTGCTCAAACAGATCCCGCACCCGGGCCGCACCCGCGCCCACGAACAGCTCCACAAATTCCGAACCGGAAATGATGAAGAAAGGCACCCCTGCTTCGCCGGCCACGGCCTTGGAGAGCAGGGTTTTACCCGTACCAGGAGGGCCCACCAGCAGCACACCCTTGGGGATGCGGGCGCCGATGGCCGTATAGCGCTCAGGGGTCTTAAGGAAATCAACGATTTCGGTTAGTTCGTCCTTGGCCTCATCCACGCCGGCCACATCGGCAAAGGTGACGCGGGATTCCTCATCGGGCACATAGACCCGGGCCTTGGATTTAGTGAAGCTCAGGGCCCCCTGGGCGCCGCCCATGGAGCGGCGGGCGAAGAACTGCAGAACCAAAATGAAGATCAGCGGCGGCACCACCCAGCTCAGGGCCGTGGTGATGAAGCTGGGTCGCTTGGGCGGGGCAGCCGCGAATTCAACGCCATGTAGCTCGAGCCGCTGGGGCAACTCCATGTCGAAGATCGGCGTGGTGGCCAGCACCGCAGGGGCGCCTTCTTCGGCGTTATTGAGCTCGTAGCGAATCTGGTCCTGGGTGATGAAGGCCCGCTTCACGGCGCCGTCATCCACCTGGTTGATGAACAGGGAGTAGGGAACCCTTGGCACCTGTTGGATGGCCTGGTTGGGCAAGAAGCTGCTGACCAGCAGCAACACGCCGAAACCGATCAAAACAAGGTTGATGATCCCGAAACGCCGGTTCGGGGGGGTGTCGTCCTGACGGATGGCCATGGGGCGAACGGGCGAATGGCGGGTCGGTGGGCCCAAACTAGGTGGCCCGCCCCCTGGCGGAGCCCCCCTGGCAGGGTGAGAACCGAACGCCCGGCCCTTGCTGGCGATCGCCAGGGCTAGATCCAGGTCTGCCCCCGCTCGAGACTGGTCCAACCATGTGTGGTCGCTTCAGCCTCACCATCCCCATCGGGACCCTGGGCCGCCAGCTGGGGGTGTCCCTGCCGCCGGGCCTGGATCGGCACTACGCCCCGCGCCAGCTGATCGCCCCTGGCGAACCGGTGTTGGCCCTGCGCCAGGAGCATGGCCGGCCGGAGGCGGCGCTGATGCTCTGGGGCCTGCTGCCGGAATGGAGCAAGGATGCCCTCTCGGCCCACCGTCCGTTCAACGCCCGTGGCGAAACCGTGCCTGAGAAGGCCAGCTTCCGCGGCCCCTGGCGCCATCGCCGCTGCCTGTTGCCCGCTGATGGCTTCTTTGAGAAGGGGCGCCTGATCCGCCGCAGAGATGGCGCCCCCTTTTGGTTGGCGGGCCTGTGGGACCGCTGGATCGGCCCCGACGGCAGTGAGGTGGAGAGCTGCTGCGTGATCACCACCGCCGCCAATGGTCTGATCCGTCCCCTGCATGACCGCATGCCGGTGCTGCTGCCCGATGGCCTGGAGCAGGCCTGGTTAGCCCCCGCCGATGGCCCGGGCCTGCGGGACCTAGAGCCGCTCCTCGGGGGCTGGGATCCGGCCGGCTGGGAGATGGATCCCCCCTTGCGGCCGCCAGTCATCCAGGGCTCAAGTGCCCAGCTGCCCTTGTTCAACTAGCTGGCTGCCTCCCGCGGGTGCCCCTTGATTTGGCCCCATTGGTTTAGGTCGATCGGACGGGTTGGTGATGCCCCCAGGCTCTGCTGCAAACCCTTGGCCAACTCTGCTGCAGTCCAGACCGGGTAGGACCGTGCGGCTGGCGGCTCCCTCGGCCACAATCAGCGCCACTGGGATGGGGGGCCGTTGCCGTCAGAGTTAAGCGGGGTGATGCGGCGCCATCGCTGCTATTCCCAATTGCTGGCCATCTGTCTGGCGGTGATGGTCACCTTTGCCCTGCCCAAGGGCCTGAACTGGATCGGCCTGGTGGGCTACAACTTGTTGCCGCTGGTGATCATTCGCGGCTTGGGCGAACCGTTTGGCCAGCGCCCCTTTGGCCGGGTGCCCCATCGCCTGTTTCGGCTGCTGGGGATTGCGGCGTTCCTCTCCTCGTTGGTCTGGACCCTGACCCCTGTGACCATGCGTGGCACAGGCGTGCTGATGTTGGTGCTGTGGGGTGGCTTTGTGGGCTGGAGCAGCCTGCGGCTGATTCGGGGATTGGCCCAGGAACCGGAGGTGAGTGAAAAGGTGTTGATGGGGGCCCTGGCCGGCTACCTACTGGTGGGCCTGACCGCCGGCCTGTTGTTTAGTGCCTTGGAAACGGTGGTGCCTGGCAGCTTTACTAGTGCCAACGGCTCTGGCGCGGCGATCATCCTGGCGCCGGGGGCGGAGGATGTGTTCAGTTCGGTGTGGAAAATCAATTTCATGCGGCTCAACTATTTCGCCTTTGTCTGCCTCACAACCGTGGGCTTTGGTGACATCGTTCCACTGACGCCCCAGGCCCAGATGTTCAGCGTGGCGGTGTCCTTGATTGGTACCACCTATTTGGCCCTGGTGATGGGTGTGCTGATTAGTCGCTATCGGGGTGTGAGCGGGGATTAATTTGCTTTTACTAACTGGTTACAGGACTTGTTAGGCCCCATGCCTCGCCTGGTGCCAGGCCCAGGCGTGCTGCAGGATCACCTCGAGCTGGGGATAGCGGGGTAGCCAGCCCAGTTCCCGGCGGGCCTTTTCGGCGCCGGCCACCAGCTGGGCCGGGTCACCGGGGCGGCGGGGAGCCACATGGGCCAGCAGGCCCCGGCCTGTGACGGCCTTGGCGGCTTCGATCACCTGTTGCACCGAATAGCCGGTGCCGTTGCCGAGGTTGTAGATGAGCGGTTCGGCCTGGGGGGCCTGGTTGAGCAGGCGGCCAAGGCCGAGCACATGGGCTTCGGCCAGATCGCTTACATGGATGTAATCGCGGATGCAGGTGCCATCGGGGGTTGGGTAGTCGTCGCCGAAGATCTGTAGGTAGGGGCTGCGGCCCGCCATCACATCAAGCACCAACGGGATGAGGTGGGTTTCCGGGTTGTGGTCTTCACCCAAATCGCCATCGGGATCGGCGCCGGCGGCATTGAAATAGCGGAAGATCACGCTGGGCAGCCCGTAGGCGGAGCCAAAATCGCGGAGCAGTTGCTCCACCATCGACTTACTGCGGCCGTAGGGATTGATCGGCGCCTGGGGATGGTCTTCTGTGATGGGAATTTGCTGGGGCACCCCGTAGGTGGCGCAGGTGCTGGAAAACACGATCGGCATCGGCCCGCAGGCCGGGGTGCCGTTGGCCCCTCCCACCTGACTACTGCGGGGGCGATGGTGGCGCGGGTCAATCAGGGCCTCGAGCAACACCAAGGTGTCAGCCAAATTATTGCGGTAGTACTTGGCGGGATCGGCCACCGATTCGCCCACATAGGCATAGGCGGCAAAGTGCATCACCGCTCCGATCGGTTGGCCTGCCGACGCCGTGCCGGCTAGGGCGGGATGCTGGCCCGAGAGCAGGGCATCGAGCAGGTCCCGGTCGCCCACCTGGCCCTCCACCAGGGGCACCCCCAGGGTGGCCGCGATGTCCCGGTGGCCATAGACGAGGTTGTCGAGGATCACCGGCTGGTGGCCGGCCCGCTGGAGGGCCCGCACCGCATGGCTGCCGATATAGCCGGCCCCACCTGTCACAAGAACCTGCATCGCCTCAGCCCTCTCCCACGGTCCAGACATTCAGGCCGGCGGCCCGGGCTGCCGCAGTATCGGCGATGGCCCGGCCATCAAACAGCCAGGCCGGCTGGCGCATCGATACCGCTAACCCAGCCCAGTCGATCTGCTGAAACTCACGCCATTCGGTAAGGATCAGCACCGCATCGGCGCCGCTGGCGGCCTCGCGGGCCGATGGGGCTAGCTGCCAGCGGCCCTCGCCCTGGCCTGGTTGGGGCGGGCCCTGGTCCTGGCCCGCCTCGGCCTGGCCCAGGTCGGCAGTGATCTGGGCGCTGGCGACCTTGGGGTCATAGATCGCCAGGTGGGCTCCCTCCTCGATCAGGTCCAGGCAGATGCGGATGGCTGGCGATTCGCGCGTGTCATTGGTGTCGCCCTTGAAGGCAAAGCCCAGCACGGCCAACCGTTTGCCTGTGACCGTGCCAAACAGGGAGCGCACAACCAGGTTGGCGATGCGGTGTTGCTGCCAACTGTTGAGCTCCACCACCTGTTGCCAGTAGTTGGCCACCTCCTGCAGGCCGTAGTGGCCGCAGAGATAGACCAGGTTGAGGATGTCTTTTTGGAAGCAACTACCGCCAAAGCCCGGGCCCGCGGAGAGAAACTTTGAGCCGATGCGGCTATCGCTACCAATCGCTTTGGCGACTTCGCGCACATCGGCGCCGGTGGCTTCGCAGAGGGCACCGATCGCATTGATCGAGCTGATGCGCTGGGCCAGAAAGGCATTGGCGGTGAGTTTGGAGAGTTCACTGCTCCAAAGATTGGTGCGCAGGATGCGCTCCACCGGCACCCAATGGCCGTAGATCGCCGCAAGGGCATCGATCGCCTCCGGCTCCTCGCCACCGATTAACACCCGATCGGGCTTCTCCAGATCGCTGATCGCGGTGCCTTCGGCCAGGAATTCCGGGTTGGAGAGCACTGAGAAGGTTTTCTGGCCTCCGGCCCCCTGGGCAGCCGTAAGGATTGCCTTAACGGTTTCGGCCGTGCGCACCGGCAAGGTACTTTTTTCGACCACGATCGTGTGGCCCTGGGCGCAGGCGGCCACCTGGCGGGCTGAGGCCTCGATCCAGCGCAGGTCACTGGCCTGGCCGGCCCCAATGCCGCGGGTTTTGGTGGGGGTGTTGACCGAAAGGAACACCATGTCGGCACTCGCAATCGCCGCCTCCACGGCGGTGGTGAAGTGGAGGTTGCGGCCCCGGCAGCGGCCGACCACCGCATCGAGACCTGGTTCATAGACCGGCAGGCAGGCCAGATCCTGGTCGTTCCAGGCGGCAATGCGGGCCTCGTTGAGATCCACCACCGTCACTTGGATGGCGGGGCAATGGTCGGCGATGACGGCCATGGTGGGTCCGCCCACATAGCCCGCGCCTAGGCAGCAAATGGAGCGAATCGGACCCCCTTGGGCAGGGGTGGGACCGGCAGGGGGGCTGCTCATGCGAGGGCGGCGCGGAAGTGGGCGATCGTGGGCTCCAGCCCTTGGTCCAGGCTGATGGTGGGTTCCCAGCCGAGCTGCTCCCGGGCCAAATCGATCACCGGCTGACGTTGCAGCGGATCATCGGCGGGCAGGGGCTCGTAGATCAGTTCGAGGGCAGGATTGATGCGTTCACGCACCTTTTCTGCGAGTTGGCGGATGGTGAATTCGCCGGGGTTGCCGATATTGATCGGTCCGGGATGGGAGCCGTTCATGAGGCGAATCAGCCCCTCCACCAGGTCGTCCACGTAGCAGAAGGAGCGGGTTTGGGAGCCGGTCCCGTACAGCGTCAGCGGTTGGCCGCGCAGGGCCTGGACGATGAAATTGCTGACCACCCGGCCGTCATCGGGCAGCATGCGGGGCCCGTAGGTGTTGAAGATGCGCACAATACGAATCTCCACGCCATGCATGCGCTGGTAGTCAAAGCAGAGGGTTTCGGCCACCCGTTTGCCCTCGTCGTAGCAAGCGCGGATGCCATGGGTGTTGACGTTGCCGCGGTAGCTCTCGGGTTGGGGATGGACCTCGGGATCGCCGTAGACCTCGGACGTGCTGGCGAGTAGTAGCCGCGCCCCGACCCGGCGGGCCAGGCCCAGCATGTTGTAAGTGCCGATGAAGCTGGTTTTGGCCGTTTTGATCGGGTTGTGCTGGTAGTGCACCGGTGAGGCCGGGCAGGCCAGGTGCCAGATGCGGTCCACCTCCAGGCGGATCGGCTCGGTCACGTCGTGGCGGATCAGTTCGAAGTTGGGATGGCCGATCCACTGGGCCACATTGGCCTTGCGACCAGTGAAGTAGTTATCGAGGCAAATCACCTCTTCTCCTGCCGCCATCAGCCGGTCCACCAGGTGGGAACCAACAAAGCCGGCGCCGCCGGTGATCAGGTTGCGCTTGGGGGAAGCCACGGAACAGGGGCGACGGGGAAGAATGGACGGGCTGGGCTGGGCTGGGCTGGCTGGTCGGGGTTTGGCTAGAGCCTTAGTTCGCCCCTGGCCAACTGCTGGCGGAATAGGGCCACCGTGCTGGCTAACCCCTGGGCCAAGGGAATCTGGGCCCGCCAGCCCAGGGCCGCCAGGCGGCCCACGTCCAGCTGCTTTTTGGGGGTGCCATCGGGTTTGGTGGTGTCCCAGAGAATCTCGCCCTGGTAGCCCGTGGCCTCGGCCACGGATTCAGCCAGCTCCCTGATCGAGAGATCGAGTCCCGTGCCCACATTGAGATGTTGGAGGTCAGCGGCAGCGGGCTGCCAGCGCTCGAGGGCGAACACACAGGCCTCGCCCAGGTCGTCTACATGGAGAAATTCGCGCAAGGGCGTGCCGGTGCCCCAGCAGGTGACGCTTGGCTCGCCGGCCAGCTGGGCTCCATGGAAGCGGCGGATCAGGGCCGGCAACACATGGCTGTTGGTGGGGTGGTAGTTATCGCCCGGGCCATAGAGATTGGTGGGCATCAGGCTGATCGCATCGAAGCCCACCTGCTGGCGCAGCGCACGGCAGAGTTCAATCCCGGCGATCTTGGCGATCGCATACCACTCGTTGGTGGGCTCTAGGGCACCGGTGAGGAGGGCCTCTTCGCGGATCGGCTGGTCGGCGAATTTGGGATAGATGCAGCTGCTACCGAGAAACAGCAGCCGCCTGACCCCATGGCGCCAGGCCCCCTCAATCACATGGTTCTGGATTTTGAGGTTGTCGAGCAGGAAGTCGGCTGGATAGGTGCTGTTGGCCAGGATGCCGCCCACCTTGGCTGCTGCTAGTACCACCACATCGGGCCGGTGGGCCTCAAACCATCCGTTCACCGCCACCGGATCGAGCAGATCGAGGCTGCTGCGCTCGGCCGTCAGCAGGTTGGCGTAGCCGCCTGCCCGCAGGGCCCGGACGATGGCGCTGCCCGCCATGCCCCGGTGGCCGGCCACAAAGATGCGATCGCCCGGTTGGATCAACAGCTCCGTCTGGTGCGGCCCCATCAGGCCTGGCCCCCGTTGCGTTCACCGGCGGCGGCCACCGCCGCCGGGTTGGTGGGTGGATTTTCCATCGACCCCACCACGTTGAAGCCCTTGCGGCGCAGCAGGGCTTCCTTGGCGGCTTCCTCCTTGTCGCAACTCACCATCTCCGCCACCAGCTCTTCCAAGGTGGTGGTGGGGGTCCAGCCCAGGGCCTCCTTGGCCCGGGTTGGATCGCCCAGCAGGGTTTCCACCTCGGCGGGCCGGAAGTAGCGCGGATCGATGCGAACCACCACGGCGCCCGTGTCGGCGCGCCGCCCCGTTTCCTCCAGGCCCTCGCCGCTCCAGAGGATCGCAGCGCCATCTGTTGATCTTGGGATGGCGGCGCCATCCGTTGATCCTGGGATGGCCCCATCGCTGGCGGCCCAGCCCAATTGCTGGGCCGCCAGCTCAATGAAGCGCCGCACACTCTCCTGGCGGCCCGTGGCGATCACAAAATCCTGGGGACTCTCCTGTTGCAGCATGCGCCACTGCATCTCCACATAGTCGCGGGCGTGACCCCAATCCCGCAGGGAATCGAGGTTACCCATATAGAGGCATTGATCAAGGCCGGCATCGATGCGCGCCAATCCCCGGGTGATCTTGCGGGTCACAAAGGTTTCACCACGGCGCGGGCTTTCATGGTTGAAAAGTATGCCATTGCAGGCATACATGCCATAGGCCTCGCGGTAATTCACCGTGATCCAGTAGGCATAGAGCTTGGCTACTCCATAGGGACTGCGCGGATAGAAGGGGGTGGTTTCCTTTTGGGGAGTTTCCTGCACGAGCCCGTAGAGCTCACTGGTGCTGGCTTGATAGATCCGGGTTTTTTCGCTCAGCCCCAGCATCCGCACCGCCTCAAGGATGCGCAGGGTGCCTAGGGCATCGGAATTGGCGGTGTATTCGGGCGCTTCAAAACTCACAGCCACATGGCTCTGGGCGCCCAGGTTGTAAATCTCATCGGGCTGCACCTGCTGGATGATGCGGATCAGGTTGGTGCTATCGGTTAAATCGCCGTAGTGCAGCACCAGCCGGGGATCGAGTTCGTGGGGATCTTGGTAGAGGTGGTCGATCCGGGCCGTGTTGAAGCTGCTGGCCCGCCGCTTGATGCCATGCACCGCATAGCCCTTCTCCAGCAGCAACTCCGCCAGATAGCTGCCGTCCTGGCCCGTGATGCCGGTGATCAGGGCTGTTTTGAGCGACGGCATGGTTTGGGCAAGGCAATGAAAAAAAGGGATCGATCACTCGGGGCCTGGGTCAGCCATTGGCTGGGCGATTCGGCCCATGGGCCCCTGGATCCACGCCAACTCACTCGGGGCGCGGCGCCGATTCTGCCTGAGCGGGCCCGCCAGCCCAGGGCTGGGTTAAGGCCGGGCCTGGTTGGGGCTGGTCTCGAGGAGTTGGTTAATGCGTTGGGCCAGGTCCAGGTCCAGGTCGCTGAGGCCGCCGAGATCGTGGGTGGTTAGGTCGATCACCACCCGGTTCCAGCTGTTGCTCCAATCGGGGTGATGGCCCAGGGCTTCGGCTACTAGGGCCACCTGGGCCATGAAGCCGAAGGCAGCGACAAAATCGCCAAACACCAGTTTCCGGTGCAGCCGGCCTGCTTGTAGCTGCCAGCCGGGAACGCTTTGCGCCAATCCGGCCACAGATTCGGCGCTGAGCAAGCTGGCCATGGGGCGCAGGCGATTGGGGCTATTCCAGCAAAGACCGCTGGTCGCCCAGTAGCGGCGGACTAGCCCGCGGGCCCCGAGCCCTTGGTGAGGGCCAACTCATGGAGGCGATCGATCAGCAGGTCGAGTTCGGTGTCGTCGCCTGGATCGCTGGCCAGGGCGGCGCGGCGCTGCACCTCCCCCGCCAGCCGTTCGGCGTTACGGCGGGCCAGGAGGGCGCTGGGACTGGCTCCCATCGGCCGGACCTCGCCTGGGACCGGTGCCGTTTCAGTCCCTGGTGCGGCTCCAGCTGCAGCGGAGGACTGGAGCTCCAGGGGATCCCCAGCACCCTGGGGCTGGGCCGGTGCTGGGGGGCCAGCTGCCGCCAGGGCCGCCACCAATTCAGCCACCGTGGTTCGCAGGCCAGCCAGATCCTGGCGCAGGCCTGCCAGTTCCTCGACGAGCCGCTGGAATCCGGCCTCGGGCGCTGCAGATTCGGGGCGCCACTGCTCCATAGCACCAGGGGCGCGGGGTGGAGCCATCTTGCCTGGCGGGATTCGCGCAAAGGATCGCTTGCGGCTGTGGGCGCAGGGGCCCTGGGAGCCACGGCCCCAGGGGCAGCGGCTGAGCGGCCCCCGGGGTGCTGGGTCCATCCCTTGCCTTGCCGATTTCTTCCATCGGGCCAGACTCGACCCGTACCAGAGTTCCGCGACACCATGGGCCGCCGTTCCTTATCCCGTTGGGCCCTCCTGCTGGCCAGCAACGTTGCCGCCGTGGCCCTGGTTCCCCCGGCCCAGGCCCAGAGGGTCGTGCCCAAGCTCCAGGTGCTGTGTCCCATGGGCTATGTGGACACCTTCAACGGCAAGTGCTCCACCTTGGGGTTGATGACCTACACAGTGGCGCCGACCCGGGGCAAGGCCTGCCTGGAGGGCTGGATGAATGTGGGTGGCGGTTACTGCCGCAAGAAATAGGGGCGCTGCTCCAGGCTGGCTGGCCTGCTGATCCCGTTCTGCCATGGCTGAGTTGCTGGTGCTGCAGCACCTGCCCCTCGAGGGTCCCGGCCTGATCGCGACCTGTGCCGCTGAGCGGGGCCACACGATCCGCCAGCTGGTTCTTTCCAGCGGTGCGGCCCTGCCACCCGACCGGGTGCCCGGCCAGATCCTGGTGGTGATGGGCGGACCGATGGGGGTGGGCGATCTGGGCAATCCGGCCTACCCCTGGCTCGCCGCCGAGCTCGAGCTGTTGCGCCAGCGCCTCGACCAGCAGGCTCCGGTGCTTGGTATCTGCCTAGGTGCCCAGCTGCTGGCTGCCGCGGCTGGTGGTGGCGCCCAGCCCCTGTTGGTGGGCGATCCGCCCCGGCCCCTGCGGGAGGTGGGCTGGGGGGCCGTGACCTTCACGGCCCCGGCGACCAGGGAACCTGTCTTGGCTGGGCTGGCGACCAGTGAGCTCGTGCTCCATTGGCATGGAGACCGCATCGTGCTGCCGCCCGAGGCCGTGTTGCTCGCCTCCAGCCTCCATTGCCGCGAACAGGCCTTTCGCATTGGCCAGCACGCCTGGGGCCTGCAGTTCCATGTGGAGATGGAGGCGGCGGGGATTGGGGCCTGGCTGAGCGAAGACGCCGACTACGTGCGCGGGGCCCTGGGAGCCGAGGGGGCCGAGCGGATCCGCGACGGGGCCGACCGCTGGGGCGAGGCGGTGGCGACCAGCGGTCGGCGCCTGATCCATAACCTCTTGGCCCAATTGGAGACCGCCCTGGGCTGAGGGCGCTGGAGCTAGGGCTGGGGACTCAGGGAAGGGACGTCAGGCAATCGGACCATTGGATCCGGACCGACAGGCTGGAATCCGGCCATGACTCCGCCGGGATTCGGACCCAGCTGGCCTAGAACCGCCGGTTGATTTGGCCCGTCGCGAGCTGGGTTTCCCTCAGCAACAGCAGCAGGGTGGCCATCAGGCTCCCCATCGCAATCACAAAGAGGGGCACCACGATGGCGGCCAGGTCCAGGGCCGCCATGGCACTGACGAAGGTCACCGCCACCACGGCTGCCACCAGCAGGCCCGTGACCGTGGCCGCCTGGATCGCCCGGTTGAGCAGGCCCATGCGCCGCTTCTGGATCTTCAGATCCTGGGCTAGCCGGCGGGCATGGGCCAGGTTGCTGTCCAGTTGCTGGTCCTGGAGCGTGCGGGCCCGGTCGATCACCCGCGATAGCCGGTTGGTGAGCACCCCCAGCAGCCCGGAGATGCCCGTGACCAGGAACACGGGCGCCACCGACAACTGGATCGCCCGGGCCAGGCCTATCACCGGTGCGGGGTCGCTGGCGGTGCTGGTGGCACTGCCGGGGGCAGCGAGGTTGACCAGGGCCAGCAAGGCCTCGGCGTTGATCAGGTGGGAGAGGGCCACGGGGACCAAGGGCAGGCTGAAGGGAGGGGCCAGACGGGAGATCAGGACAGGATTGGGCCTGGATTGGAACGAGCCAGGCCAGAAGCGAGCCAGGCCAGGGATAGCCCGGAACCCAACGCACCAGCTCAGCAGCCAACCAGGTCCGCTCCTGCCAATCTGGAACCCCCCAGACCAGCTTGCCTCCCGGTGCCATGGTTTCGATCGTTTGCGACTACTCCGGTGGCCTGCGCTGCCAGGCCGAACACGGCCCCTCCCACTCGCGCCTGGAAACGGATGCCCCCCTCGATAACCAGGGCAAGGGCGAGCGCTTCTCCCCCACCGATCTGGTGGCCACGGCCCTGGCCAGCTGCATCCTGACGGTGATGGGGATCATGGCCGAGCGCCACGGCTGGTCCCTAGGCGGCTGCAGCGCCCGGGTCGAAAAAACGATGACGACCAGCGGCCGGCGCAAGATCGCCAAGCTGGAGGTGTGGATCCAGTGGCCTGAAGGGCTGGAGGATCGGGCAAAAGCGGTGTTGCAGCGAGCCGCTGAGGGCTGCCCGGTGAAGGAAAGCCTGGAGGGGGCCGTGGCGATGGAGCTGCACTGGAGCTGAGGGATTGGGGGCTCGGGGCTAGCCCGCCAGGGGAGCGGCCCAGGGGCACTCCGTAGGATGCCGCCCAGCTCCATTGAGGCCCCCGCCCGCCATGGCGAACATTGACCACGCCCCCAGCCGCACGATGCTCAACCTGCTGCATGTGCTGCCTGCTTTCGCCGATGAGGGCGAGTTGCGTCTCAACGCCATCGTTGAGTTGAACTCCAACACGATCAATAAATACGAGCTGATCACCGAAACCGGCCACCTCAAGCTCGATCGGGTCGGCTATTCCTCCCTGGCCTATCCCTTTGCCTACGGCTGTATTCCCCGCACCTGGGATGAGGATGGCGATCCCCTCGATATTGAAATCGTTGGCGTCACCGAGGCCTTGGTGCCCGGATCCCTGGTGGAGGCGCGCATCATCGGCATCATGACCTTTGACGATGGCGGTGAGGTGGATGACAAGGTGATCGCCGTGCTGGCTGATGACAAGCGCATGGATCACATCACCAGCTATGAGCAACTCGGTGCCCACTGGAAAACTGAAACCCAGTACTACTGGGAGCACTACAAGGATCTCAAAAAGCCCGGCACCTGCAAGGTGAACGGTTTCCTTGATGTGGCGGCGGCTGTGAAAATCATCAAGCAGTGCGAGCAGCGCTACCTCGACACGATCGAAGCCAAGCTTGTCAACTAGGCCGTGCACTGAGCGCCTGCCCTGAACCTGCCATCAGCTACGGCAGGCTCAGATCCCTTGCTGGATCACTTCAGGGCCCTGGGCGCCTGGACTGGTGGGCGCATCCAGGGCCTGACGACGACTGCGGGCCAGGGCCCGGGCCATGCCATCGCGGCTGGCCAGGCCCCGCAGGGCTGAAAGGGGCAGGCCGCCCCTGGGAATCCCTACGGGCAAGACGGCTGGCGCCGGGGCGTCGAGGTCAAACACGGGTAATTGGCGCAGGCCATTGGGGCTGAGCTGGTCCTCGAGCTGGGCCAGGTTGGCGCCACTGGGTAGCCAAACAAGATCACTGCGCCGGCAGGCTGCCAGCGCCAGTCCCTCCTGGGGTTCGGCGCTGATCGCCCGCTGCAGATCCGAGAGGGTGACCAGGGACAGGACCCAGTCGTCCTGCTCCACCAGCAGGCAGTGGCCATGGGCGGCGAGCAACTGGTCTAGGGCGCTGGCGGCTGGGGTGCTGGCGTCAAGGACGAGGGGCGCTTCCGGCTCCAGGGCCTCGGCCACGGTCAGGCCGGCCAGGTGGCGCCGTCGCTCTTCCTCGAGGGGATCGGGCCCAAGCAGGCCCGGATCGGCCAGTCCCTGCCAGCGTTCGACCAGGGCCGCACTGAGGCCGGCCGCCGCCATCAGGGGCAGCACGATGCGGATGTCGTGGGTGAGCTCGAACAGAAGCAGCAGGGCGGTGAGGGGCGCCCGGGCGCTACCGGCCAGCACCGCCGCCATGCCAACCATGGCGTAGGCCGGCGGTTCGGCCACGGGTAAGTGGAAGCCGCTGTCGCCCAGGATCTGGCCGTAGCAATTGCCGAGCACCGCCCCCAGAAAGAGGGCAGGGGCAAAGCCACCGCCGACAAAGCCGGTGGCACTACTTAGGCCCGTGGCCAGCAGTTTGACCAGCAGCAGGGCGAGCAAGGTGGTCAGGGCAATGCCACCGTTGCTGCCCAGCAAGGCTTCAATCGTGTCGTAGCCGACCCCCAGTACCTGGGGAAAGCCGAGGGCGAGCAGGCCCACGCCCAGCCCTCCTAGTCCCGTGATCAGCCAGGCGGGCAGGCGCGCCAGCTGGCGCTGAATGCCATCACTGCGCCCAGCCGCCAGCACCGCCACCAGGGCCCAGGACATCAGGCTGGCCACCAGGCCCAGGCCCAGGTAGAGGGGCAGCTCCAGGGGCGAGCGCACCTCGTAGGCCGGCAGGCGAAAGATCGGTTCATCCCCCAGGCAGAGCTGGGTGACCAATTCCGAGGTCACCGCCGCCACAAGCACGGCCCGCACACTGGGCCGGCCTGGGATGGTGCTGTAGCTGCCCTCAAAGGCAAAGAACACGCCGGCAATCGGTGCCTTGAAACCCGCGGCCAGGCCGGCCGCGACCCCGGCGGCCACTAGGGCCTTTTGGTTGCTGGGCGAGAGGCCGCAGCGGCTGGCAATCCAGAGGCCAATGTTGCCGCCACTCTCCACGCTGGGGCCCTCCGGTCCGAGGGAAGCGCCACTGCCCAGGCTGAGGGAGGCCGCCACCAGACGCAGCAACGGCACCTTCGCTGCCGCCTTCACCGACCCATCGGCCATGGCCATCAAGCTCGGCAGGCTTGGGCCGAGAGTGCCGCCAAAAAAGCGCAATAGACCGACTCCCAGGCCACCGACCAGGGGCACCAGCACCACGGGCCAGGAGGCCAGCCAGCTCAGCAACAGCGGCTGGGCTGGCAGGGGGTCGGGCACCACCGGCGCCGGTGGCGGCGGCACAAAACCAAGGCCGCCCAGGCCGATCTGCAGCAGGGCCTTCAAGGGGGTGCCGTTATCGGCGGGCAGCGCTACCACTTCCACCAGCGGCGGTGGCTGGGGCTGGCTGTCGCCGATCAGGTGCAATAGCAGCTCGACGCCGGGGCCGAAGAGCACGTTGTTGATGACGCCGAGCAGCACGTGGAAACCCACCACGGCAAAGCCGGTGAGCACGCCCACCAGGCCGGCCCAGGCCAGCAAGCTCCACTGAAAGGCCAGGGGCCTGGCCTCGACTTCGGCCGGATCGTGATCAACCGGATCATGGTCTGCCGGATCGAGTGCAGCCGCTTCGAGTTGAGCCGGATCCTGCTGCAGCCGGGCTGGATCCGCTGGAGCGTCCGGGCCCAGATCCGGGCAGGGTTGGGGATCGGGCAGTTCAGGCCTGGGGCCGGACGCTTGCAATGATCTCCTCCAGGATTTCACCCGCTCCCTGGGCGCGCAGCGCCAGGGCCAGGGCAACGCCGATCGCTTCGGGGTCCTCCTGGGCGCCGCGCACCTCATCGCGGACGAGCCGCAAGCCATCGAGGCTGGCCACCATGCCGGTGAGGATCAACTCCTCGCCCTCAAAGCGGCTGTTGACGCCGATCGGGACCTGGCAGCCGCCTTCCAATTGGCGTAGGAAAGCCCGTTCGGCCAGGCAGCGGCGAGCCGTGGGCAGGTGTTCGAGGGCCTTGATCTGGGCCAGCACCGTGTCATCGCCGAGGCGGCATTCGATGCCCAGGGCCCCTTGGCCGACGGCGTGAAGGGAGATCGAAGGATCGATGCGCTCGTGGATCCGGTCGCCCAGGCCGAGGCGCCCCAGGCCCGCGGCGGCCAGGATCAGGCAATCAAATTCGCCCGAATCGAGCTTCTCAAGCCGGGTGATCACATTGCCACGCACATCCTTGAATTCCAGGTGGGGGAAGTGGTGGCGCAGCTGGGCCAGGCGGCGCAGCGAGCTGGTGCCGACCACGGCGCCTTGGGGCAGGGTGGCGAGGGTTTTGTCCTTGTGCTTTTCGTGCACCACCAGGGCATCGGCCGGGTCTTCGCGCTCGGTGATGCAGCCGAGCATCAGCCCCTCGGGCAGGTTGGTGGGTAGGTCCTTGAGGCTGTGGACGGCAATATCGGCCCGATCCAGCAACATCTGGGCCTCCAATTCCTTCGTGAACAGGCCCTTGTCGCCGATCTTGGCCAGGGCCACATCGAGGATCTTGTCCCCCTGGGTGGCCATCGCTTCGATGCTGATCTCCAGGCCCGGATGGGCCGAGGCCAGCTCATCGCGCACCCAATGGGTCTGCACCATGGCCAGCTGGCTGCGACGGGAAGCAATGCGCAGGGTGGAACCGGCCATCAGAAACCTTCGGGGGCAGCGCCTGCTACCTGACAACAGCGGTAAAGCCTAGGCAGTGGTGGGTTCGCAAGTCCGTTGGCGCCGAAACTCTTGACCTGTTGAAAGGGCCCTGGCCCAGATTGCCGGGCAGTCGCGCGGCGGCATCGGCTTGCTCCTGGGCCCCTTGGGTCGTTAGGCGTTGAAAAGGTCTAGGGGGAGGGGGCCCCAGGTGCCTTCCAGGGCTGGATCGGGCTCGCCATTGAGGTGGCCGCTAATCAAGATCCCCTCGCCCAGGCCCGCTTCGGCCCGCAGCAGGAACCGGCCCGAGTGCTGGTTCCCCTTGAGGAACACCGGGCCCACCACGCTCTCAGCTTGCGGATCCTGACCGTGGGTCTCGAGGGCCGGCCAGCCCAGGCTCCCTTCGCAGGCCCGTAGGGCCGCCAGGGCGGACGCCGCCGAGGGGGCCATCACGCCGATTGTGAACCAGTCACAGGCCTCCATCTTTGTTTTGAGCTCGGCCAGCAGACCCGGGCGCTCGTGGGCTGCCAGGGCGGGGGCCGTGCGCAGGCTGGCCAGGTCCGCCAGGGTTAGGTCCCCAGGGGCTTCTGGCGCTGCTTTGGGCTCGGCAGGGGCCCTCGAATCGCTGGGGGCAGGGGCGTTGGTCATGGCTTGGGCGGCTAAGGGGCTGGACCCTCGTCAAGGAGTGTTCCAGACGAAGCGGGACGAGGCGGCGTAATTCCAAACAAACACCACCACAATCCCCGCTAACTGGGCCCAGAAGGTGTTGTTGGAGACGTAGCTGTAAAAGGCTGACGCCACCCCCACATTGGCTAGCACCGGTAGGGAGGCCACCAGCAGGAACTTGAGCAGGCCCCGCAGCAGGGCCAGGCCTTGCAGGCGCTGGAAGCGGAAGGTGAGGGCGTTATTGACCAGGTAATTGGAGCTGGCGGCAGCCACCACGGCCACCGGCAGGGCCTGGGCGAAGGCCACCCCCAGCAGCATCACCAGCTGGGTGACGAGGACCTGGACCAGGAAGCCTGAGGCGCCCACCAGGCCAAAACTGATCGCCCGTCTGGGCAGGAGGCGCAGGCAAAGCGTGTGCAGGATCGAGATGCCGAAATCCCACAACACCGCCACATCCAACTTGGAGCTGCCATAGCCCCGGGGCTGGAAACTTAAGGGGATATCGCAGACGCGCAAGTGGCCGCGGCTGTGGGCCAGCAACTCATAGAGAAACTTGAAGCCGTTCACATCCACGGCCCGAATCAGGGGCAGGCAGCGATCCAGCCGCAGGGCAAAAAAACCGCTCATGTAATCGCTGAGCTGGCGGTAGCGCGGCAGGCTGGCCCGGGCCACTTTGTTCGCCCAGGTGGAACCGGTCTCACGCCGGCCACTGAGGCCCTGGATCTGGGCCTGGGCGTGGAAGCGGCTGCCGATCACCAGGTCGAAGTCCCCCTCCTGCAGGGTGGTGAGGGCCTCCAGAACGGAGCTGGGTTGGTGCTGGCCGTCGCTGTCCATCACCACCACCAGATCGCCGGTGGCATCGAGCAATCCCTCCTTAATGGCGCTGGCCAGGCCGGCGCGGCCGACCCGGCGAATCAGCCGCAGGCAGGGTTCGCCATGGGCCAGCTGGCGCACCAGCTCGGCGGTTCCATCGGCGGAGTCGTCATCGACCACCAGGATTTCCAGGTCGAAGCGCCCATTGAGGGGAAGAAGTTGCGCCAGCAGGGGCTCGATGTTGCCCCGCTCGTTGTAGGTGGGGAGAACAATCGAAACCCTAGGGGCAGCGGTTGCTGCCCCTAGGGGGTAAGACTCAGGCATCTGGCCTTACTTGATGTATTCCTTGAGCACACCGTTGCGGTTGGGGTGCCGCAACTTGCGCAGGGCCTTGGCTTCGATTTGACGGATGCGCTCGCGGGTGACGTCAAAGATTTGACCAATCTCTTCGAGCGTCTTCATGCGACCGTCATCGAGGCCGTAGCGCAGGCGCAGCACATCCCTTTCCCGGGGGCTGAGGGTGGCAAGCACGCCTTCGAGGTCTTCGCGGAGAAGGTTTTTGGCCACATCCTGCTCTGGATTTTCAATGTCGGCTTCGATGAAGTCGCCCAGGCGCGAATCCTCTTCCTTGCCGATCGGGGTTTCCAGGGAGATGGGCAGCTGGGCCGATTTGGCGATGAAGCGAAGCTTCTCGATCGTCATCTCCATGCTTTCGGCAATCTCCTCCTCGGTGGGCTTGCGGCCAAACTCTTGGCTGAGCACCTTGGTGGTTTTCTTGATGCGGGAGATGGTTTCGTAGAGGTGAACCGGCAGGCGGATCGTGCGGCTTTGGTCGGCGATGGCACGGGTGATCGCCTGGCGAATCCACCAGGTGGCATAGGTGGAGAATTTGTAGCCTTTTTCGTGATCGAACTTTTCGGCGGCACGGATCAGGCCCAGGCTGCCTTCTTGAATCAGGTCCTGGAAGGACAGGCCCCGGTTCATGTATTTCTTGGCGATCGACACCACCAGGCGCAGGTTGGATTGAACCATCTTTTCCTTGGCGCGGCGGCCCAGCATCAGCCGGCGGCGGAACTTGATCACGGGCATATCCACCAGCACCGCCCATTCCTTCGTGTCGGGATGGTGGCCGTGGTCCACTTCAAACTGGGCGGCCAGTTCTTCCAGTTGCAGCAGATCAGCGATCTTGCGGGCTAGCTCGATCTCTTCATCGGGCCGTAGCAGGCGGATTCGACCGATTTCCTGCAGATAAACCCGGATCGAGTCCTCGGTGTAGACCCCCTTGGGCCCCACCTTGATGCTGGCGAGGGCCTTGGCCTTGGCCTCCTTGTCGGCCTTGGCGGCGGCGGCGGTGTCGATGCCATCGAGGAGGTCATCGGCGGCGGCACTGAGATCCACCTCCAGATCAAGATCGGCGTCGCCTTTGGCCTTGCTGCCAGCCTTGGTGGCGGCAGGGGCCTTCGTGCCGGTGGTCTTGGCGGCGGCTTTGGTGGTTGGGCCCTTGGCGCCAGCGCTCTTGGCTGCGGCAGTTTTGGGGGCGCCAGCCTTGGCCGTGGTGGTTTTAGCAGCGGCTGATTTCGCTGGTCCGGATTTGGCCGTGCTGGTTTTAGCAGTGGTCGTTTTCACCGCACCCGCCTTGGCGCCTGCGGGCTTGGGGGGAGTCGACTTGCCGCTGGTGGCCGTTGCGGCCGCCTTGGGTTTGGGCGGGGCTTTGGGTTTGGCCGTTGTGCCGGTTTGGGGGGCCGCCTTGGCCTTGCTCGCCTTGGCCGCAGGCTTACTGGTGCTGTCGTCCCCTTCCACCACCGGGCTGCCGTTGCCAGCTGCCGGAGCCTTGGCCTTGCTGCTGGCCTTGCGGGTCTTGACCTGGATGGTTTCACCAGTTGTGGTGGCCACCATCAGGATCTCGGGAAGGTCGGTTTTGGCCGATGCGGCAACAGGGCTCATGGGGATGGGAAAACGGGGGAAGGCGTTACGGGCGGCGCAGGTGTTGCGGGGGTAAGGGCAGCAGGCGAGCGGGAACTGGCGCGGGGTCGACAGGTCCTGGATTGGGGCAGAACGTCAGGCCTGGAGCCCAAGCGGGCGGCGGAATCCTGATGAGGGAACCAATCAAGCTTCAATCAAGCCCTTGGGGGCCGCACTGGCGATGGCCAGGGCCGTGAACAGGAACGGTGATGCAGGACGCACCATCCATCCCTAGCCACGCTGGGTCAACAAGGCAGGTGGGGTTCGCAGGGGACTGGACTGGTTCAAGACGTGGGGCAGAAACCCGATCTGGACAGAACAAGAATGGGCAAGGCCCCGGCAGCGCTGTCAGGGGAGTTCGCAGATCGGCGGTTCAGGGCTGGAAACTCCCTGGACGCGGGCATCGATCTTCCCTCTGGACGGAACTCTGCCGGGTTCCGACAGCAGCTGGTGGCAGCTGCTCAACCCGCCCATCTTAAGAAAGAGTGGAGAGTTCTGCAAGGTTGCCCATCGAAGCTGATCGCCCCAAAGCCGCCGATGGGCCCGTTGCCAGCCCCGGGGACGCCTGGGTTCAGGTGTGGGTGGAGGCGGGCCGGGAGGGCCAGGTGTTTACCTATGCCAACCCGGATGGCCTGGCGCTGGCCAGTGGCGATCTCGTGCGGGTTCCGTTGCGCGGGAGGCGCCACGTGGGCCTGGTCGTGGAAACCCTGCAAGGGCGGCCCGAGGGGCTGGAGGGAGTGACGCTGGTCTCGGTCGAGGCGTTGCATCAGCGGGCGGCGGTGGATGGCCAATGGCATGGCCTGATCGAGGACGTGGCCCGCGATTGCCACACCAGCCTGTTTCGCACCCTTAAAAGTGCCCTGCCGCCGGGCTGGCTCGGGCAACGACCTGCGAAGTCGGCCGCCGCCCCCCGAAGCCGGGTTTGGGTTGCCCTGGCCGCTGAAGCGGCGACCCCAGGCACCACCGGCCTTTGCCTTTCGGCCAAGCAACAGGCCCTGGTCGACCAGCTGGCCAGCCAGGGCGGCGGCGCCTGGCAGGCCGAGTTGCTGGCCAGCGGTGGCTGGAGCCGTTCGGTGCTCGACGGGCTGGAGCGGCGCGGCCTGGTGCGCAAAGAGGCGCGGGTTCCCCAGGCCAGTGATGCCCCCCAAGGGCCCCCCCGCCTGGACCTGGCACCGTCCCAAACCCTCACAGGCGCCCAGGCCGCCGCCCTGGGGCAGATTCGCCGCGCGCCTGGGGGCCAGGGCCTGCTGCTTTGGGGCGTCACTGGTGCCGGCAAAACCGAGGTGTATCTGCAGGCCGCCGCGGATTGTTTAGCCGCCGGGCAGGGGGTGTTGCTGTTGACCCCCGAAATCGGCCTGGTGCCCCAACTTCTGGACCGGTGCCGCCAGCGCTTTGGTGCGGCGGTGGCCGAATTCCACAGCGGTTGCAGCGAGGGCCAGCGCATCGACACCTGGCGTCGCTGCCTGGAGGCCGATGGGGCGCCCCTGCTGGTGGTGGGGACCCGCTCGGCGGTGTTTTTGCCCATCGGCAACCTGGGCCTGATCGTGCTCGATGAGGAGCACGACAGCTCCTATAAGCAGGACAGCCCCATGCCCTGCTATCACGCCCGGGACGTGGCCCGGCACCGGGCCCGCCGCAGTGGTGCCCGCCTGGTGCTCGGCAGCGCCACCCCATCGCTGGAAACCTGGCAGACCTGCCAGGGGCCGTCAGCCACCACCGAGTTGCTACGCCTGCCCGAGCGCATCGGCGGCCGGTCCCTGCCACCGGTGCGCCTGGTGGACATGCGATTGGAGCTGGAGGACGGCCACCGCCGCCTGATCAGCCGGCCCCTCATGCAGCGCCTGGGCAGCCTGGCGGAGCGGGGCGAGCAGGCCGTGCTGCTGGTGCCCCGTCGCGGCCACAGCAGTTTTCTCAGTTGCCGCAGCTGCGGTGAGGTGGTGCTTTGTCCCAATTGCGATGTGGCGCTCACGGTCCATGGCCGCAGCGATGGGCCCCAGTGGTTGCGCTGCCACTGGTGTGACCACCGCGCCGAGATTGGCGAGCGCTGCTCCCATTGCGGCTCCACGGCCTTCAAGCCCTTCGGGGCCGGCACCCAGCGGGTGATGGAGCAACTCGAAAGGGAGCTCGACGGCCTGCGCCTGCTGCGCTTTGACCGGGACACCACCCGGGGCCGCGATGGCCATCGCCGCCTGCTGGAGCGCTTTGCCGCCGGGGAGGCCGATGTGCTGGTGGGCACCCAGATGCTGGCCAAGGGCATGGACCTGCCCGCCGTCACCCTGGCGGCCGTGCTGGCGGCCGATGGCCTGCTGCACCGGCCCGACCTGCGGGCCGGCGAACAGAGCCTCCAGCTGCTGTTGCAACTGGCGGGCCGGGCCGGCCGGGGCGACCGGCCCGGGGAGGTGTTGGTGCAGACCTACTGCCCCGACCATCCGGTGATTCGCCACCTGGTGGATGGCCGCTACGAGGCCTTTTTGGCGGAGGAGCTGGCCCTGCGGCGCTCCGCCCAGCTGGTGCCCTTCAGTCGCGCCTGCCTGCTGCGCTTGGCCGGTCCATCGGCCAGTGGCACGGCCACGGCCGCCGCATCCCTGGCGGAACGCATCCGCGGCCAGGTGCAGGCCAGCGGCTGGCTGCTGGTCGGCCCGGCCCCGGCCCCGATTGCCCGGGTGGCGGGCCGCAGCCGCTGGCAGGTGCTGCTGCATGGCCCCGCTGGTAGCGAGTTGCCTTTGCCGGCTGAGGCCCTGCTGCGGGAGGGCCTGGCGAGGGATGTGAGCCTGAGCATCGACCCCGATCCCCTGGAGCTGTAACGGCCCTAGGGGCCGTTGGGGCCGATCAAGGTTGGGCAGTGAAACGTTTGGCGGCTAGCCATCGGGCACCGAACCCTTGGGCCGCTCACCGTCGGGCGGCTAAAGGTTCAAGCGGGCAGCTGGGGGAAGCCGAAGCCTGCGCGTAGCCGCAGGCGCTGCAGCAGCAAGGCCAGTGCCAACAGCAGGACCACGGCAAGGGCCCCCAGGCCCAGGCGGCTCCAGCGCCAGGTGCGCCAGGTGAGCCGGTTCAGGGCGCCGGGCTCCAGGGGCCAGTGCAGCTCCTTGGCGCCAGGGCCCTGCTGCACCGGCCTGGGCGTGGCCCGCTCGACGGCCTGGGGATCGAGGGGGGCAAACTGGAAGGACAGGTCCAGGCCCGGCAGGGAGTCCACGGCCCTCAGGTCGATGGCCAGCTCCAGTTGTTGTTGAACGCCGATCAGCCAGTTGCGCTCGCGCAGGTCCAGCTCGGGCTTCGGCAGGCTGACGCCGGCCAGGGCCGCGCCGCGCTCAAGGCTTTGGCCGAGCCAGGTGAGGGCTTGGCCGGCGGGCAAGGGGCGGTTGCGCAGGCTCTGGCGGCCGTGGTCGCGCTCCACCACCACCGAACCGCCCCCCAGGGCCGCGGCTAGGTCCCGTTGCCAGGGCAGGGCCTGGCCCGTTCTGCTGGTGCTGGTTTGGGTGATCTGTAGGCGGCCTGGTGCCGGGAAGGTCAGGCTGGTTTCCACCTGGACGCAGCCCGCCAGCAGGGTGGTGAGCAGCAGTAGGGCCACGGCCACCAGGGCAAACCCCCAGGGGGTCTTGGTGGCGCCCACGGGCGGCGGCGGCGGCGGCTCGGGCCTGGGGCGGCGGCGCCAGCTCCCCATGGCCGAGCGCCCTTCCACCAATTCCAGTTCCCCCAGGCTCGGCATCTGCACCGACCAGTTGCGCGGCCGCTGCAGGGCCGGTGCCTCCAGCACCTCCTCCAGGTCCCGGGCCTGTTGGCGCAGGGTGAGATCCTTGCAACCCCGCAGGCTGCGGCAACAGGCCGCCGCCCCGGCCGAGTCGCCCTGGCCCATCAGGGCTGTGGCCATCAGTAAGCGGATCCGTCCTCCGAGGGCGGTGCTGGCGCCATGGGCGTCTGCCAGGGGTGCCAGGCCGCGCAGGCAGGCGCCGTAGTCGCCGCTCTCCAGGGCGCGGTGGGCCAGGGCCAGCTCCGGCGGGTCGGGCTGGATGGGGCCCCTCTGGCCATCGGCAGGGCTTTCGTTGGGCCGCAAGTCCGACACGGTTCAGCCGATGATCTGGCGCTGGCTACCCACCACCATGGTGCCGATGCCGGCGTCGGTGAACACCTCCAGCAGCAGGGCATGGGGGCTGCGGCCATCAACGATGTGGGCCGCCGCTACCCCCTGGGCGATGGCCCGGATGCAGCACTCGGTCTTGGGGGTCATGCCGCCGGCCACGATGCCGGCTTCGATCAGCTCGCGGGCACCGGCCAGGGTCACCTGGCGGATCAGGGAGCCTGGATCGTCCCGGTCCCGCAGGATGCCGGGGGTGTCGGTGAGCAGGATCAGCTTTTCGGCCTGGAGGGCTGCGGCCAGTTCGCCCGCCACCGTGTCGGCATTGATGTTGTGGGCCTGGCCCTCGGCGTTGGCGGCCACGCTCGAGATCACCGGGATGTAACCGTTCTCGAGCAGGGGCAGCAGCACGGCCGGATTCACGGCTGCCACATCGCCCACCAGGCCATTGGAGCCATCGCCGTAGGTGCGGGCCAGCACCAGCCCCCCATCACTGCCGCAGATCCCCACGGCCCGCCCCCCCACCTGGTGGATGCCATTGACGATCTGCTTGTTGACCCGGCCGACCAACACCATTTCGACCACATCCATGGTCTCGGGGGTGGTGACCCGCAGGCCGTTGCGGAATTCGGGCTGGATCTGCAGCCGGCCCAGCCATTCGTTGATTTCCGGTCCGCCGCCATGGACCACCACCACCTGGACGCCGACACAGGCCAGCAGGGCCAGGTCGCGGAAGACGGCCTCGCGCAGGTCCTGGCGCACCATGGCGGCGCCGCCGTATTTCACGACCACCCGCCGGCCGGCAAAGCGCTGGATGTAGGGCAGGGCCTCACTCAAGACCGAGACGCGCAGGGTGTCGGCGGTGGAGATGGCGGGATCGGTGCTCAAGGCGAAACGGGCTGGGGGCGCGGGTTCGGCGTGGGGCCGGGGGATACCGGAGGCTGTGGGTCGGAAGGAGGGGCGGGATGGGGGCGGGACCAGGGCCTGGTTAGGGGCCGATCAGCGCTTGGGCCGGGGCCCAGGAGCCGCAGGGCTTAGGAATCAGAGGGTTCCTCGCCAGCCTCGGCCACCGGCGCCGTTTCGACCAGGGGCCGCAGGCGGACCAGCACCTTGCTCTTGCCCAGCTGGCTCACCTCGGCCCGCAGGCCCGGTCCAAAGAAGCGGCCGAGCCGATCTTGGCGGGCCTGCCAGCGATCAAAACCAACGCCCTGGCATTGGAAGGTGAGATCGATCCCATAGCCGCCGGCCTCCGCCTGTTCGGCCACCCGCAGCAGCTGGGGCGGGTCCTGCTCATCCCAGAGCTTGAGGGCTTCGAGGGAACTCTCCAGGTGGGCCTTCTGGCCGTAGCGCCAGCGGTTGACGTCCTTCACCAACTTGCGCAGGGGCTGGCTGGCCTCGGCCTCCCGCAGGGCTTCGGCTTCGGGCGATGGCTCCACCAATTCGGCTGGCGGGAGCTCCGAGGATTTCAGGGCCAGGCCACCGAGCAGCACCGGCACCCCGTAAAACACCCCCGCCAGGCTCAGGGTGGGGCTGTCGGTGACGTAGGCGATCGAACCGACCACCGTCAGAACGGCTCCGGCGATCGTGATTAGGCTTCCGGGCGATGCGATTGCTTGCATGGCGCCATCTTCGGCCAACGGGGTGCCCGATCGCGAAGGCGAAGGCACCGGAACTGAACCTATCCCTGGCACTCGGGCCGAGGGGAGCCCTAGCGCCGAAGGCGGGGCGCCCGAGGCTGGGGCATCCCTCAGCACCGATCAGCTGCTCGAGCGCCTCGCCGCCGACCGGCTCTGGTTGCTGCAGCAGATCGATGGCGGCCATTGGAGCGACCTGCGCCTGGATTTGGCAGCCCTCGAGCGGGAATTGGGCCAGGTTCTGGATCAGGCCAGCCAGCGGGTTAGGGGCAGCTGAGCGGTTCCGGGGCCGCTTGGGCGGCTCCCTTGGACGGGTGGGGCCAGGGCCTGGCCCTGGGGAAGCTGGCCCAGGGGAAGGGGCGCTGGGCCAATCCCCTGGGCTGGACAGCCGATCAGAAGGGAATGTCGTCTTCGCCTTCGGGGAAATCGGGCACCAGGGGCGAAGCGTTCCAGGTGGGGGTCTCCGCTGCCGCGGCGGCCGCAGCTGGGGCCGCTGCCGGGGCCGCCGCCGGACGGCGGGTAGGCGCTGGGGCTGGCGGCCGCCCTGGGCGGCCGCCGCCGCTCTGGGCCGGGCTGGCGGAGAACTCCTGGGGGCTGCTGGCCTGGCCAGGAGCACTAGCTCCCGGCGCAGCGCCAAACGAAGCGGCTCCGGCGCCGGCGAGGGGGTGGAGGCGCGAGAGCGTGAATTCCGCCCGCTTCTCCTTCACCCCGTCCTGGCGGGTCACGGTGTTCATGCGCAGGCGGCCTTCCAGCACCAGGCGTTGGCCCACCTGCACCCGGTTCTGGAGGTCCTGGGCCAGGCTGCCCCAGCCCACCACCTTCAGCTGGCCGGGGGGATCATCCGGGCGCAACCCTTCAATCTGAACGGCCATCTCGGCCACGGGGGTCTGGTTGTCCTGGGTGTAACGCACCTGGGGCGCTTCGATCACCTCCACTTCCAGCAAGCATTGGTTCACGGATCAACAGTTCGCCAGGGGAGCCCATCCTGATGCACGGCCCTGAAATCCACCAGGGGGAGGCGGGCGGCCCGGACCAGGGTGCTGAACGGGACTCCAGCGGCCCTGGGCCAGCAGGGGCGATTTGGCTGGTGAGTGGCATCGGCGAGGGGCCCCGGCTGGCCAGGGCGTTGCTGGCGCGGGGCTGGCGCCTGCGGGTGAGCGTGGTGGGCGAGGCGGCGGGCCGGGCCTACGCCCCCCATCCGGCGCTGGAGCTGCAGGTTGGGGCCCTTGCCGGCCCTGGGGCCATCGCCGCAGCCTTGGAGGAGGCCCGGAGCCAGGGCGGCTTCCGTTGGGTGGTGGATGGCACCCATCCCTTTGCCGAACGGATCAGCGCCGACCTCCTCACCGCCTGCCGGCGCCTGGACCAGCCCCTGCTGCGCCTGCAACGGCCGCCGGTCGCGGTCCGGACCCCGCTGCCCTCAACGGCTCCGCTCGAGAGCCGGGCTGATGGCGGCGCCCTGGCCCTCGCTCCTGGGGGGCTGCCTAGGCGTCATGTGCTCAGCAGCCTCCAGGATCTCGCTGCCCTCGACCTGGGGGGCAAACGGCTGCTGCTGGCGATCGGGGCGCGGCGGCTCCGGGAGGCCCTGGCCCATAGCCCAGCCGACGCCCATTTCGCCCGCATCCTGCCCAATCCCACCGCCCTGGCCCTGGCCCGGGCCGCAGGCCTGGCCGATGGCCAGCTGGCCTGCGTCCATCCCAGCCTTGGGCTCCCATCGCCCCCCCCAGGTAGGGGGCCAGTGGGGATCGGGGCGGAGGGCCGTGGGCCCGCAAAGGAGCCCGGCCCCCCCAGGCCTGGGGCGATCGAGCGGGCCCTGTGTCGCCGCTGGGCCATCGATGCGGTGCTGTGCCGCCAATCCGGTGGGGTCACCGAGCAGCTCTGGAGCGATCTCTGCGTTGAGCTGGGACTGGAGCTGCTGTTGCTGCGCCAGCCCCAAGCCAGCTCGCAGGTTCCTGGCCTGGAGTTCTCGGCCTTGCTGGCAACGTTGGGTCACCCCGGCGGGCTTCCCCAGCCTTAGGGGTGAACGATCGATCGGGGGCTGGTGGGCTCCCAGGCTCCGCAGGCCAGGCTCAGACGCTCAGGCCGAGGTGGTTGGCGGCCAGCTGGCGCAGGCTCACCTGGCTGCGGGGCCCGAGCTGGGTCACCACCTGGCCGGCGCAGAGGGAGCCGAGGCGGCCGCAGGTCTGAAGATCCAGGCCCCGGGTGTAGGCGTGGAGGAAGCCCGCCGCATACAGATCGCCGGCGCCGGTGGTGTCCACCAGCTCGCCCAGGCGGAAGGGTTCGATCGCGTAGCTCTGATCGCCTGCGAGCACCAGGGAGCCCAGCTCACTGCGGGTCAGGGCCGCCACCTGGCAGCGGCCGCGCACCTGATCAACAGCCTCCTCAAAGCTGTTCGCCTTGTAGAGGGCAGTGATCTCCATTTCGTTGGCGAACAGCACATCGACATGGCCATCGACGAGGTCCTGGAAGCTGTCGCGGTGCCGCTCCACGCAGAAGGCATCGGAGAGGGAGAGGGCCACCTGGCCGCCCCGGGCGCGGATCAGCTCGGCCGCGGCGATGAAGGCCCGCTTGGCCGCTTCGCTATCCCAGAGGTAGCCCTCGAGATACAGGAGCTTGGCGTCGGCCACCATCTGCAGGTCCAGGTCGGCCGGATCCAGGCCGACGGAGGCCCCCAGGTAGGTGCACATGGTGCGCTGGGCATCGGGGGTGACCAGGATCAGGCAGCGGGCGGTCGACGGGCCGCTGCTGGCCGGTGGGGTCTGAAAGCTGGCGCCAACGGCGCGGATGTCGTGGGCAAAAATCGCGCCCAGCTGGTCATCGCGCACGCGGCCGATGAAGCCGGCCCGGCCCCCCAGCTGGGCGATGCCGGCCAGGGTGTTGGCGGCGGAGCCGCCGGAGGTTTCCAGGCCCGGGCCGACGCTGGCGTAAAGCCGCTGGGCCTGGGTTTCATCCACCAGGGCCATGGTGCCCTTGGTCAGGCCGTGGTTATCGAGGACGTCGTCCTCGGCCTTGACCAGCACATCAACAATGGCGTTGCCAATGCCGACGACATCGAAGCGGGGCCCGGTGGCTGGGCTGGGCGGGGCGGACTCAGGCACGGGCAATGGAGAGGGGAATTGGATTGGGGAGCGGCCGATTGGTCGGAACCGCTCAAGCGATCGGCAACGGTCCGGGCGCTTAGGGAGTTCAGTCGTTCAGCAGTTCAGCTTCTGAGCACTTCAGCCGGCCAGTAAACCCTCAGGCGCTGAGCAGGGCCCGCTTCGGGCCATGGATCGGGTCTTCCACCACGATCGTTTGGTCCCGGTTGGCGCCCAGGGAGACGATGGCGATCGGTACCTCCATCAGTTCAGCCAGGAAACGCAGGTAGGCCATGGCCTTGGCCGGCAGTTCTTCGAGCTTGCGGCACTGCTCGGTGGAGCATTCCCAGCCGGGCAGGGTTTCAAAGATCGGCTGACAGCGGGCGAAGTCCTCGGCGCTGCTGGGGAAATGCTCGATGCGCTGGCCATCGAGTTCGTAGGCGACGCACACCTGGATCTCATCGAGCTCATCGAGCACGTCCAGCTTGGTAATCGCCAGGCAATCGAGGCCGTTCACTTCCACCGCATAGCGGCCAATCACACCGTCAAACCAGCCGCAGCGGCGGCGCCGGCCGGTGGTGGTGCCGTATTCACCGCCCCGGTCGCAGAGGTGGTCGTTCAGGCTGCCCTGCAGTTCGGTGGGGAAGGGGCCCTCGCCCACCCGGGTGGTGTAGGCCTTGGCCACGCCGATCACCCGGTCGATCAGGGTGGGGCCGACGCCGGCGCCGATGCAGGCCCCGCCAGAGATCGGGTTGGAGGAGGTGACGTAGGGGTAGGTGCCGTGGTCGAGGTCGAGCAGGGTGCCCTGGGCGCCCTCAAACAGGATGTTTTTGCGGGCCCGGGCTGCCTGGTGGATCGTGCGAATGCAGTCGACCACGTGGGGGGCCAGGCGCTGGCCGTAGGCGGCGTACTCGGCGATCACCGCCTCGCCATCGAGGGGTTCGATCCCGTAGACCCGCTCCAGCAGCAGGTTCTTCTCGGCCAGGGGGCCGGCGAGGCGGTCGCGCAGCCGGTCCTCATCGAGCAGGTCAATGACGCGGATGCCGTTGCGCTCGGCCTTGTCGGCGTAGGTGGGACCAATGCCCCGGCCGGTGGTGCCGATGCGGCGATCGCCCCGGCGCTGCTCCATGGCCTGATCAAGCAGGCGGTGGTAGGGCATGGTCACGTGGGCCGTGGAGGCCAGTTTCAGGCCCTCCACGCTGATGCCGTTCTCGGCCAGCATGTCGAGCTCGCCCAGCATCACGCGCGGATCGACCACGGTGCCAGAGCCGATCAGGCAGGTGGTTTCCGGATAAAGGATGCCGGATGGAATCAGGTGCAGCTTGAGCACCTTGTTGTCCACCACGATCGTGTGACCGGCATTCACACCGCCCTGATAGCGCACGACCACATCGGCCGAACGACTGAGGAGATCGGTGATCTTGCCCTTCCCCTCGTCACCCCATTGAGCACCGATGACGACAACGTTGGCCAAGGACAAGGCGGCCTGGAGCCGCAACTGAGCACAATCTGAGAGCTTCTCAGATCACCTGTCCCTTAGTCAAAGAATGGGCCACAAAAAAGCGGTCCTGGGGGACCGCTGGCGGGCGATGGGCCTTGCGTTCGCTTCGACAAGAGCGGGCGCTTGCCCTCTGGGCCTTAGGCGCCCCGCACGACGCTGGCTTCAGCCCGCTTGAGTTCCTTGTCCAGCCGGGCCTTGAGGGCCTCGGGCACCGGGCGGTTGGCGTAGTTGGTGTAGTGGCCCGCCAGGGAGTTGATGGCCGTCTGCATCGTCGTGAACGAGGCCAGGCCATTGACCTTGGCCTGGGGCCGGTAGCGGGCCATGTAGGCGGTGATCAGGGAGCGGGCCTCGGTTTCGGCCGCGGTGCGATCGGGATCCTCGGGGCTAATGGCAATCGTGGCGAGCAGCCGTTCCGCCACGGTCATGGTGTCCTCGACGTAGTTGCCGGTGAGGGGACCGCCGGCGGACGAGCAGGCCGTGAGGGCCAGGCTGAGGCTGAGGCACACCGCAAACAAGGCGGCCATCACACGACGCCATCCAGCAGCCATGGGGATTGGGAGGAAGAAGAGCCCAATCCTAGGCAAGACCCCGGAACCGGCTCCCAGGCTTGAGGGCCCCGGGTTCTGGAGCCAGGCTCTTGGAGCCGGCATGGGGGTCGACCCGTCCCAGGGAGCCCCAGGCTCCGATTGCAGGCCGAGGAGCTCCAGGCCCTGGGCCGCCCGCCCTCGATCCGCTCAGCCGAAGGTGGCGGGGACTCAGGCCAGCAGGCCGGAGCGCCCCGCTTCGATCAGGCCGGGCAGTTCTGCGAGCAGATCCGCCGTCGCCAGCTCCCGCTTGAGGCTGCCCTGGCGCTGCACCAGTTCCACCTGGCCGTCCTTGGCGCCGCGGCCCACCACCACTCGCCAGGGGATGCCGAGCAGGTCCGCGTCCTTGAACTTGACGCCGGCCCGCTCATCGCGGTCATCGAGCAAGACATCGAGTCCGGCATCCAGCAGGCTGCCGTAGAGCTCCTCGCCCAGCTGGCGTTGGCTGGGCTCCTGAAGGTTGGCAATCACCACGATCACCTCAAAGGGGGCAATCGCCACGGGCCAACAGATGCCATTGCTGTCGTGGTTTTGTTCGACGGCGGCCTGGGCCAGGCGGGAGACGCCGATGCCATAGCAGCCCATCCAGAGGGCTTCCTCGGTTCCGCTTTCATTGGTGAAGCGGGCACCGAGGGCTTCGGAATACTTGCGGCCCAGCTGGAAGATGTGGCCCACCTCGATGCCGCGGGCGGCCGAGAGGGTCTGCTTGGGATCGTGGAGGCAGCGATCGCCCGGCTGGGCGGCGCGCAGATCCACCACGTCTGGCTTAAGCCCTAGGACTGCCCAGCTGGCTCCCACTTGGTGCAGGTCCGATCTGTTGCCGCCGCAGATGAAGCCGTCCAGTTGGGCGGCCGTGGGATCGGTGAGCCGTAGCAGCTTGGCCACCAGGCGGGGCTGGGGCTTGGCCCCCAGGCCTGGGGCGGGCCCTGGCGTGGCCACCAGGGCGGCGTCGCTGAGGTCCGGGCCGAGGTAGCCAAAGGGAACGGCGCCCAGATCCAGGGGCAGTCGCTCGGTCCTGACCAGGTCAGGCGTGAGCGGTTCAATCGACAACAGGCCGCCCTGGGCCGGCGCTAGCCGGGCGCTGACCGCATTGGCCAGTTTCACGTCATTGAGGCGCTGGTCGCCGCGCAGGCTCACCAGCACGGGCTGGAGGCTGCCATCGGCGCAGCGGGCCAGCAGCAGCAACACTTTTACGATCTGGCTGGGATCAAAGCCATGGGCGGAGCAGAGGTCTTCGATGCTGCTTTGCCCAGGGGTGGCCAACGCTTGACAAGGCTGGGCCGCCAGGGGCACGGCTTCTGGAGCCAGGGACACGGCCCGTTCCTGGTTGGCCGCATAGCTGCCGTCGCCGCTGCTGAGGATCAGGTCCTCACCGGCCTCGGCGGTGACCATGAATTCCTGGCTGGCGGAGCCGCCGATGGCGCCGCTATCGGCCTCCACCGCGACGGCTTTGAGACCGCAGCGACTGAAAATTCGCCGGTAGGCCCGGTCCATCTCGGCGTAGCACTCCTTCAAGCTGGCCTCATCGGCGTGGAAGGAATAGCCATCCTTCATGATGAATTCCCGCCCGCGCATCAGTCCGAAGCGGGGCCTGATCTCATCGCGAAATTTGGTTTGAATCTGATAAAGATTCACCGGTAATTGCCGGTAGGAGCGCAGCAGATCGGCGGCCAGGGCCGTAATCACCTCTTCATGGGTGGGACCCAGGCCGAGCTCGCGCCCCTGGCGATCACTGAGGTGGAACATGATGCCCTCGCCGGCCGTGTAGCCGCTCCAACGGCCGCTGCGCTGCCAGAGGTCGGCTGGCTGGAGCTGGGGCAACAGGGTTTCTAGGGCTCCGGTGGCGTTGAGTTCCTCGCGCACGATCGCCGAGATTTTCTGCAACACCCGAAATAGCAGGGGCAGGTAGGCGTAGATGCCGGAGGCCACCCGGCGGATGTAACCGGCCCGCAGCAGCAGCTTGTGGGAGGGGATTTCGGCTTCGGCCGGGTCGTCCCGCAGCGTCACCAGCATCAGGCGGGAGACGCGCATGGCTGTCAAAAGAGCACTGGGGCGGAACCTATCACCGCCGCTAGGGCCGCCGGCCCATTCCTGCCCTGATGGGGGGGCAGAACCGCGCCGAAATGGCCAGCCCAGGGGCTGGAAAGACTGCTAGCTTCGGTCCCGATAGTCTTAGATTCGTCTCACATGGTCGGCCATCCCCTGGGCGGTGATGGACATGTCGCAACTGCCCAAGGCGCCACCCCGCCCCAGGGGAGTCCCTTTCTTGGCGATCAAGTCCTCGGCGATCAAGAGTCCTTGCGTCAGACCATCGGCCTGCCCCCTCCGGCGGCCGATGGGCTGATCGGCATTGACGATGTGCAGCGCACCTTGAATCGCTCCAGGGCGTCGGTGTATCGCTACACCAACACCGATCCCCGCAACCTCAACCCCCCCTTCAATCCCAAGCGGCTCAACCCCGAGTACCGCACCGATCAAAAGGACGCCCTGCTGTTCCACCCCAATGAGGTGGCTCGCTTTGCCCGCGATGTGCTGCGGATCAAGGAGGTGACGGTGGAGGTGCTCCACTCCCCCGCCACCGCCAGCCAGCAGTTGCTGTTGGCGATCCTGACCGAACTCAAGGAGATCCGCGCCCAGCTCCAGAAGCCGGACTATCCCTAGGCCGCAAGCCGGACCAGCCGGATTAGGGCTGGCCGCCGGCCCAAGGCGGTTGGCCCGGTCGACCTGCTTCGCCATGGGCCCTGCTTCCGCGCTCCTGGCTCCCCCTGGTCATGGCTGAGGACACGGCGCAGAAGCCGGGCTCCTGGCTGCGGCCTCGACAGCGGTGCCAGAATCCTGCCAACCAGTTGAAGCCGCTGGCTGACTTGATCAGCCAGTTTGGGGAGCCTGTCCTTCGGGACCGTCCCCTGTCTTCAGCGGGCCGTTCCGCGTCGTCCCTCCCCGGTCCGTACCCCCGCCGGCAGCGACGAGGAACCTGTTCCTTCCCCCTTTCCATGGATTCCGACCCCCCTCCCCGATCCCCGCAGTTGTCCCAAAGGCGGAGCTCGGTGGACGCGTTCCCCCCCGCGCCCTCCTCTGACGATCGCTGGGCTAGCCAACGGCTGCTGGAGCAAAGCCCCATGCCGCAGCAAGGCCCCATGCCGCAGCAAGGCCGAGACGAAGCCGAAGTCAGCCAGGCGGCTCCATCGGCTGATCCCGAGGACCGGCTCCCAGGGGATGGCGGGGGCCAAGCCGCGTCCTCCCCAGGCCCGGCTGGCGAAGGTTCGGGTCTGGGCCTGGCCGCTCCGCTGATCGGCGCCCTAATCGGCCTGCTCACCCTGGTGCTGCCCATGGTGGTCGTGTTAGACGACCGGCCTGGCCACCCCCTAGCCAAGCCCCTGTCGTCGCGCCAAAGTCCTCTCCAGGGACCGGCCATGGGCCCGACCACGGGCCCTGCCCTGGCTGCCCCAGGGGCTCCTTCGCTGGGTCCAGCCTTCCCCTAGCTGGGCTTCTGCAGCAGAAACCCTTCAAAGGCCAGGGCTTGGAAAATGCGGGCCGGATCGCTAAAGCCGGCCGCGTTCACCAGGCTGGTGAGGCGGGCCATGCCGACGGGATGGAGGCCTTGGGTGAGGGGCGCCAACTGTTCGGCCGGGGCCTGCAAGCCGCTGGCCCGTTGGAAGCCGACCCAGGCGCGGGCCAATTGGTCCTCCAGGGAGGGCAGGGAGGTGGACATCAGGTCCACCAGCACCAGTTGGCCGCCGGGGCGCAGGCTGCGGGCCAGGCCCGAGAGGAAGGCCAGCTTGCTGCCGTCATCGGCGAGGGACTGGAGCACCAGCACCGAAAGGATTCCGGCATAACGGCCCTGGTAGGCGGGCGCCTCGGTGAGCTGTTCGACGGTGGTTTGCTGCCAATCGATGGCTGGGGTCCCTGCCAGAGGGCTGTTGGTCCCGGCCAGACGGCTGTTGGCCCCGGCCAGACGGCTGTTGGCCCCGGCCAGACGGCTGCGGGCCTCGACCAGCATCGCCGCCGAAGGATCGATAGCGCCCAATCGCCAGTCGGGGCGCTGGGCCACGGCCTCCAGCAATTCGGCGCCGGTGCCGCAGCCGGCCACCAGCACCTCGGCCCCCGGCTCGGATGCCAGGGGCGAGGCGGCGAGCAGGGCAACGGCCAGGCGAGCCAGGCTGCCGTAGCCGGGGATGAGCTGTTGCTGAATCAGGTCGTAGCGCTCTGCCGCCAGCCCAAACGGGGGGTCTTCCATGGGGTGGGAATCGGTCGCCGGGGCCATGGATCAGGAGCGGAGCAGGACCGCCTAGGGATGCCAATGCTAGTGAGGGGCAGGTCGGTCCCCCGCCGGCCCGCGGGGGGGCGCCTGACGTTCAACAGGGCTCCCCGACCTGGGGCGGCAGACCTGGGGCGATAGGCCTGGGCTCCCGGTCCATGGGGCCAAAGCAGCGCAGCCCGCTCGGGCCGGCGCGGGACGGTCGCCATCGCCTTGTAAGTTGGTCGGCGCCATGTTCCGTAGCCGACCGTGCCCACCATCCGTTTCGAAAAGGAAGGCCAGCAGGTCGGTTGCATCGAGGGGGCGAACCTGCGCCGCGCTGCCCTCGACGCCGGGGTTAATCCCTACACCGGCCTGAACAACCTCAACAACTGCGGCGGCGTGGGCCAATGCGGTACCTGCGTCGTTGAGGTGGTTGAAGGGGCCCGCAACCTCTCGCCCCGCAGTGATGTTGAGCAGGTGTATCTGGCCGATCGGCCAGCCAGCTACCGCCTCAGCTGCCGCACCACCGTCAATGGCGATGTGACGATCCGCACCCGCCCCCAGGATGGCGTCGGCAAGGGCTCTAACAGCCTGCTGGGTGCCCTCAAAAATCTGTTTGGCCGCTGAGCTGCCGCCATGGCGATCGCAGGGGACCATCTGCCGCTCAAGGTTTACGCCTATAGCCGCTGCTCCACCTGCCGTAGGGCCCTGACCTGGCTAAGCCAGCAGGGCCTTTCTGTTGGCGAGCAGTTGGAGCTGATCGAGATCACCGCCAACCCACCGTCCCAGGCGGCCCTGGCCGAGGCCCTGGCGGCCTTGGGCTCCATCAAGCGGCTGTTCAACACCAGCGGCCAGAGCTACCGGGCCCTCGGCGCGGTGGCTGTGGCTGCGATGGACGAGGACGAAGCGCTTGCGGCCTTGGCCGCCGATGGCAAGTTGATCAAACGCCCCCTGGTCTTCACGGCCAAGGGCGACGTGCTGGTGGGCTTCAAGCCAGAGGAATGGAGTGCGGTGCTCCTGGGCTAATCCTTGGCGTCCTTGGTCAGGGGTCCCGATTCAGGGGGGGCGCTCAGGCCGTTTTGGATGTTGTGCTTGCCGAGCCCGTTGACGCCGCAACCGGGCTCGTCAGTTCGTCTAGTTCATCCATCAAGGCATCGATGCCGGCCCGGTTCACCTGGGCCAGGTAGGTGAGCTTGAGGTCCTGCAGCAGGCTGCAGAGCAGCTGCTGACTGCGCTCCAGGGTGCTGCCGGCCTCCAGGGCGCCGCCCAGTTCATCGAGGAAGCGGTCGGCGAAACGCAACAGCAGCTCCACCTGGCGGTTGTCCGGCTGGGAGAGCCGTTTGCCGGTGCTGCGCGAGAGATCGAGCAGGCTGTCGACCACGGCAGCCGAGAGCTGGCTGCTCAATTGGGCGCCCATGGCGCCGCCACGGAAACTCTGCTGCAGGGCATGGCTGAGCACCGCCTGCAGTTCCGGCGAGAGCCTTGGTGCCACCTGGCCCAGAACCATCGGCCCCCATAGGCGCAGCAATTCAACGAGGTCACCGCCATCGGCCAGGCTGGCCCGCTGGTGGCTGCGCAGGTTGCGGATCCAGCGGGGCCACTGGGGCGAGCGGATCAGGGACTGGGTGCCATCGACCAGTTGCAGGGCCAGCACCTCAAAGAGTTCCAGGGCCAACAGCGACACCACGGCGCGGCTGACCACGGCCCGCAGCGGTTCGATGTTGATCAGGCCGGCGCCACTGAGGCGCTCCACCACCGGTAGCAGCCGCGCCCAGCGCCAGATCGGCAGCAGCAAGGGCAGGTCGATCCAGCGGCGCAGCAGGGCATCGCGCCAGCTCAAGCCCGGCAGGCGCCGTCGCAGGCGCAGCACCCGCAGGCCGATATCCAGCACGAAGATGCCCTGGAATAAAACCAGG
>CAMAVE010000010.1 GCA_945861595.1 Synechococcus sp. UW140 | reverse complement strand
AGCGTGGGCTTCAACCCCGCCTTTGATGTCACCCCGGCCCGCCTGGTGACGGCCCTGATCACGGAACGGGGGGTGGTGAGCGCCAGCGAAGAGGGCCTCAAGCAGCTCTACGGGGTGGGCTAGGGGCGTTGATGGCCTCCGGCTGGGCCGGGGTCGGCTGGGCCTGATTTGCCAGGACGCCGGCTCCCGGTTCCTGGGTTGGTGACCCCAATCCCAGCCGCTAGTGATCCATGGTGGTGCCGGCTTGTTTGAGTTCACCCTGGAGGCGTTTGAGCCGGAGCTTGGGATCCAGTTCCGGGTCGGTGATATGGCTGATCAGTTCGGTGGCAGAGGCGTCGATTGCTTCCGGGCTGGCCTGCACCGTGCCATGGAAAACAAAGGGGGCGAGATAATTGGCGCCAATGAGGTTGGCGGTCTGCTGCAGGGGTTTGAGCAGTTCACTCATCGAAAAGTTGTTGAAGCCACCCGCTTGATACGACTCCTTAGGACCGCCCGTCGAGATTGCCGAGACCCAGTCCTTGCCGTGCAGGGCGGTGCCACCCGGCCCATAGGCCCAGCTGTAGGTCAGCACATCATCGAGCCATTGCTTCATCAGGGGCGGGACCGAATACCAAAGAAAGGGATGCTGGAAAACAATGCGGTCGTGCTCCAGGAGGAGCTGCTGCTCCCTAGAGATGTTGATGATTCCTTCTGGATACTGGATGTAGGGTTGATTGATCGTGATTTCCGAATGGCTTTCTAGCTGCCTCAGCCAGCGCCGATTCACGGTTGATTTTTGCAGATCGGAATGGAAAAGATTGACGAGTATTTTCATCGGGATTTGCTGGCGAATGTCCTGGTGAAGGGGTGGGGTGTAAGGGCCCTCAGGGGCGTTCGCTTGGTCGGCTTGGGCTGCTGGCCTGACCTTTTGGGGCCCAGTTTGCCCTGTCCTTGCCGTTTGGTCGAGCTGGGATCGCAGCCCTGTCGCTTTGGCCAAGCCTGCACTTCGCCGCCCGAGGCAGCAGGGCAACGATGCATCGCAATCAGCAGCGAGATTGCCCGGCCGCTTTGACGGGGGCAGGGTCCGTCCATGGCTGGGCCATGACGCCAACCCCTGGGTTCCTAAACCCCCGTTGTCGCCCCTAGCCCCCAGGGCTGGGCAGCAGGCTGGGCCCTTTCGGGGGCCCCGATGGCGCGCCCAATGGTGTGCCTGAGGAGGCTTGCTGGCTGGCTCAGGGGCAGTGGCCCCAGGCGATCGTGGGCCGTCGAGCCGCCAAGGGATTTGCCTACTACAGAGAAATTGACCGACGTGCTAGGGTTTGTAAACCAACTTTACAATTGGATTGCTTGCTCATGTTTACGCTTGAAAGAGCTACCCAGATTTTTCCTGACACCCTCTCGGCGGACGTTGTTCCAGCGATCACAGCCCGCTTCCGTCTGCTCAGCGCCGAAGACCAGCTGGCCCTGATTTGGTATGCCTATCTGGAGATGGGCTCCACGATCACGGTGGCTGCTCCGGGTGCGGCCCGCATGCAGTTCGCCGAACCCGTGCTCAACCAGATCAAGGCCATGGGCTTTTCCGAGCAAAGCCAGGTGATGTGTGATCTGGCTAACCGCTCTGACACCACCGTTGGTCGCACCTATGCCAGTTGGTCGGTGAATATCAAGCTAGGGTTTTGGTATCAGCTGGGTGAGTGGATGGCCGCAGGCCTGGTGGCTCCAATTCCTGAGGGTTACCAGCTATCGGCTAATGCTTCGGCAGTGTTGAGTTCCGTCAAGGGCGTTGAGCAGGGACAGCAGATCACCCTGCTGCGTAACTTTGTGGTGGACATGGGTTTCGACCCCGCCAAGGGCGAAGGTCAAAAGGTGATGGAGCCCGTGGCGGCACCGACGCCTGAGGAACAGCGCAAAAAAGTTTTTATCGAAGGGGTGATCAATCCCACTGTCAATGCCTATATGGATCGGCTCAATGCCAACGACTTCGATAGCTTGATCGAGCTATTCCTTCCCGATGGAGCCCTGCAGGCCCCCTTCCAGAAGCCGATTGTCGGCAAAGATGCCATCCTGCGTTTCTTCCGCGAAGATTGCCAAAACTTGAAACTGCTCCCCGAGCGCGGCTACTCAGAGCCGGCTGAAGGCAATTTCAACCAGATCAAGGTCACCGGCAAGGTTCAGACCCCCTGGTTTGGTGCGGGTATTGGCATGAATGTGGCCTGGCGCTTCCTGCTCAACCCCGAAGGCAAGATCTACTTCGTCGCCATCGACCTGTTGGCCTCCCCGGCGGAATTGCTGAAGTTCGCCCGTTGAGCCAGACCGGCACGGGGCTGGTGCTCGCTGCCGCCATCACGGCGGCTTGGTTGCTGTCCCTGCTGGCCCTGTTGAGCGTGGATCTGGCCAGCCAGCCCCTGGGCCTCGTTGTACTGGCGATCGGGTTAAGGACGTTTCTGCAAACGGGACTGTTCATTATTGGCCACGACGCCATGCATGGTGTTTTGTTGCCCCTGCGTGCGGGTGCCAATCAGCGCCTGGGCCAAGTGGCCTTAGCTCTCTATGCCTGCCTGCCCTACGAGCGCTGCCTGAACAACCATCGCCAGCACCATCGGGCCCCGGGTAGTTGCCACGATCCGGACGTGCTGGCTGGTGCTGGGCCCTTGGCCTGGTATGGCCGTTTCATGGTGGGCTATTTGGCTGCTGGTCAGATGGCCGCCCTGCTAGCAAGCTGGGCCCTGGCTCTGCTCTTCGCCTGGCCCCACTCAGCCACCCCCGGATTGGCTGTGGGTCTGGTCTGCGTTCTGCCCCTGATCCTCAGTTCGCTGCAACTGTTTGCCTTTGGCACCTATTTGCCCCACCGGGGGGCAGGGCTGGCCTTGGGGCCTGGCCACCAGGCCCGCAGCCTTGACTTACCGGTCTGGTTATCGTTCCTGGCTTGCTATCACTTCGGTTACCACCGCGAGCACCACCAAGCGCCAGGGTTGCCCTGGTTTGCCTTGCCTGCCCAGCGCCGGTCCGTGGCATCCGGTTTCCGGTTGCCCCTGTCCCTCGCGCCAGCCAGGCCGGCGCGATAGCGTCCCTACCAACATGATTTATGACGATGGAAACGGTGTTAGCAGGCTGGACAGATCAGGAGCAGGCCATCGCCAAGCAGGCCTTTGACACGGCCTACGGCCGCGCGATTGACCAGTTGACCGAAACCCTGCGGGAGCGGGTCATCGCCCTTCAGGGCGCCGAGGATCTCTGGCAGCTCCACGACTTTCTCAGTATCCAGCGCCATTCGATCGAGGGTCATTTCGATTTCCGTCTTGATGGCATTCTGTTTGTGTTTGCCAGTTTGGTTAAGGACAACCTGCTCAAGCTCGAAGAATTGGCTGGGCTTGAAGTTGAAAAAATTGCCAAGATTACGGCGATGTCCAGGTTCTAGGCCAGGTGCGTTACTCCAATTAATCTAGTTGGTTGATCGTTAAACCGGTTGATTAAGGTTTCGAGAGGTATTCAAATGCAGTCAGTACTTAGGGTGTAGTCGAATTAAGTTGTAGTTTTTTCTTCGGCTTGCGCGCTCAAGCTGGCGCCTTGTTTGGCGCTTTCAATTGGTTCCCCCGCTTCCGACTTGACCTCGGCTTGCGGTTCGGGGGTTTGGTTTGGCGCTAGTGCCGTCTCCACCTAGCCTCCCGGCTGCGCGATCAGCCCCTGTCCATGCCCGTTCTCAACCGCTGGTCGGACGCCGCCGCCGCCGAGGCCGTGGCGGCCTACGGGGCCCAGGGCGTGGCGGAAGCCCTCGCCCTGCGCACCTACTCGGCCCGCCTGCTGGGGGCCGATCCAGACTTGGTGCTCCATGGCGGCGGCAACACCTCGGTCAAAACCACGCTGACAGGGCTGCTGGGCGAAACGATCCCGGTGCTCTGCGTGAAGGGATCCGGCTGGGACCTGGCCACGATCGAGCCCCCCGGCCATCCGGCCGTTCGCCTGGAGCCCCTGCAGGCCCTGCGGGCCCTGGAGAGCCTCAGCGATGAGGCGATGGTGGCAGCCCAGCGCCAGAACCTGATCGATCCGGCCGCCCCCAACCCTTCGGTAGAGGCCCTGCTGCATGCCTTCCTGCCCCTCACCTACGTCGACCACACCCATTCGATCGCCCTGTTGGCCCTGGCTGACCAGCCCGATGCCGAAGCGATCTGCCGCCAGGTGTATGGCGATCGGGTGGCCCTGGTGCCCTATGTGATGCCCGGCTTTGACCTGGCCCTGGCGGCCGCCGCCGCCTACGAATCGGCGGCCGCCCGCGCCGCCGCCCAGGGCATCGAACTCGAGGGCATGGTGCTGCTCAAGCACGGCCTCTTCTCCTTTGGGGCCACGGCCAAACAGAGCTACGAGCGGATGATTGCGCTGGTGCGCCAAGCCGAGGAGCGCATTGAGGCGGCGCAGGCCGGCCAAGCTCCCAGCCAGCCAGCCCCCTTGCCGGCGCCCAACAGTGCTGCGGCGGCTGTGCTGCCGGTGTTGCGGGGGGCCCTGGGCCGGGCCGCCGAGGCCCAAGGGGCGCCGCTGCGCTGGCTGCTCGACCTGCGCGCCACCCCCCTGGCCTTGGAGCTCGTGAACGATCCCCGCCTGGCCGATTGGGCCAGCCGCGGCGTTGCCACCCCCGATCATGTGATCCGCACCAAGGCCCGTCCGTTGGTGTTGCCCGCCGCGCCGACGGCCGCCCAGATCGAGCAGGCCCTAGGCGCCTATATCGCCGATTACCAGGCCTACTTCGAGCGCCAGAACGCCCGGGCCGGAGGTACTAAAAGTCCTTTGGACCCCCTGCCGCGGCTGGTGGCTATCCCGGGCCTGGGCCTGGTCGGCCTGGGCAAGAGCGCGGCAGACGCTTCGGTGGCGGCCGACATCGGCCTGGCCTGGGCCCGCACCCTGCTGGCGGCCGAAGCCGTGGGCCGCTTCGAGCCGGTGGACGAGGCCGACACATTTGCAATGGAGTACTGGAGCCTGGAGCAGGCCAAGCTCGGCAAGGGCAGCGAAAAGCCCCTGGCCCGCCGGGTGGTGCTCGTGACCGGCGCCGGTCGTGGCATTGGTGCGGCCACGGCCCGGGCCTTCGCGGCCCAGGGGGCGGAGGTGGCCCTGCTCGATCGCGATGGCGATAGCGCTGCCGCCACGGCCAAAAGCTGCGGACGCCAGGCCCTGGCCCTCGCCTGCGACCTCACCGATCCGGCGGCCCTGAGGCAGGCCATGGACCAGGTGGTGGCCCGCTTCGGCGGCCTGGATTTGGTGGTGAGCAATGCCGGGGCCGCCTGGAGCGGCGCCATGGCCAGCCTGCCGGATGCCGACCTGCGCGCCAGTTTCGAGCTCAATCTGTTTGCCCATCAGGCCGTGGCCCAGGCGGCCATGGCCGTGTTTCGGGCCCAGGATTCGGGGGATTCCGGCCAGGCCGCCAGCCGGCCGGTGCTGGGGGGCCAGTTGCTGTTCAACGTCAGCAAGCAGGCCCTGAATCCCGGCCCCAACTTCGGCGCCTACGGCATCGCCAAGGCGGCCCTGCTGGCCCTGATGCGCCAGTACGCCCTCGAAGGCGGAGCAGAAGGAATTCGCGCCAATGCGATCAATGCCGATCGCATCCGCTCCGGCCTGCTCGATGACGCCATGATCCGCACCCGCTCCGCCGCCCGGGGCCTGAGCGAGGTCGACTACATGGCCGGCAACCTGCTCTCCCAGGAGGTGCGCGCCAGCGATGTGGCCGAAGCCTTCGTTTCCCTAGCCCTGCTGGAGCGCAGCACGGGTGTGGTTCTCACCGTGGATGGCGGCAACGTGGCGGCGATGGTGCGCTGAGGGCCGGATTGGCGGCCTGCATTTGGTTGGGCTTGGTGGGGCCTTTGGGGGTGGGGTGCGCTGTTTTGGGTTGCGGAAGGGTGGGCTTGGGAGTCGGCCGGTTCGCTCCCCAGGCTTCTAAGCCCGCCGGCTGGCTAGGACCAGCCCCAGGCTGGCCCAGACCACCACCAAGCCAAAACACAGGGCGGTCCAGGTGGGCAGGCCCCAGCTGGTGATCAGCAAGGGGGCCACCACCGTGATCACCCCACCGGCGAGCAGGGGCTGAAGCAGCAGTTGTTTGATCGAAAAGGCCTGAAGCGCCTCGCTGCGGTCGTCCGGATCGGCCATGCGCAGCAGCAGCAGGCCGCTGGCCGCCACGCCCGTGGCCTGGCCGAATTCGATCACGGCCCGTTCAAACCAGTCCTTGGGCAGGATCCGCGGTGCCAGCAGCAACGTCACCGCCAGGTTCCAGACCAGTCCGGCCAAGGAGAGCACCGTCAGGGGCAGCCAGTCCTGGCGCAGCAGGGCCAGATCCAGCCCCGCCGTGGCGGCGGTGATCAGCAGGTCGGCCGAGAGGGTGCCGGTCTGGCCCTGGATCGGCGCCGACACCCAGCCATCGAGGCGCAGGCGCTCCAGCACCAGCCGCACCAGGATCGAGCCCACTAGGGCTAGGGGAAACACGGGCAGGGCATCGATCACCAGGGCGAAGCCGCCGCCGGTGCGCGCGGCCAGGCCACGGAGTAGGGCCAGCAGGCCGACGCCCACCAGCACCGCCACCCCGGCCAGGCCCAGATTCACGGCCCAAGCGGCCAGCTGTTGCAGGGGCCCCTGGGGCGCAATCGGGGTGGCCATCGCTTCGGCCTGGGTGCTGGGGCCTGCTCCGGCGGCGCCGATTGGCCCTGCAGTGGCCGGGGCGGGCCAGGAACTCGTCCAGCCCCGGCTGCGGCCTACCACCACCAGCACGCCGCCCACCAGGGTGGAGGTCAACAGCCCCACCGTGGCCAGGGCCAAGCCCAGGGCTTCGCCGGTAGGAAAGCCCAGGCTGGCGTAGCTGGGCCCCATGGCGGCCGCGGAGCCATGGCCGCCCTCGTAGGCCACCTCGATCAGGCAGGCCATCAGCGGGCTTACGCCGAGCCAGGGTTGCAGCAGAAAGAGCACCGCTAGGCCCGCCACCAGAAACTGGCCAAAGGCCAGGGTCAGCGAGAGCAGCACTTGGGCCGAGACCGGTTGCCATAGCCCCGCCAGCTTCGGCAGTGGCTTGGCCAGCAACAAGGTGGCAAACACCAGGGTCAAGAGCACCAGGGGCAGGTCGGCCCAGAGCTGCATCACGGGTGCCGGCAGCAGGGGCAGGGGCCCGGCGGGGGCCAGGACCAGGCCGATCAGGCCGGCCACCAGGGCCTCGGGGATGCCGACCAGCTTGAGTTGGAGCCTTCGGCCGATCGCCCGACCCAGGCCCAGCAACACCGTCAGAGCGGCCATCGCCAGCAGCAGCCAGGGCAGGGCTTGGGCCGGTTCCTGCAGCCAGCTCGGCAGGGAGGCCACGGCTGCCGACCAGAGCAGCAACGGTGGGTGCAGCCCTGCTCCCCCCGCCGGCCCCAGGGCTGCCAGGGGTGGTGCCAGCCGATCCGCTAGGGGAGTCGCCCCTGGATCAAAAACCACAGCCGCGACCCGATACGGGATCCGATCCCCCAGGCCAGTGGCCCCACCAGCCGCCCATCCCGTTGCCATGGAAGGCCCCATCAGGGACACCCCAGGGTGAAATGGTGGCGGAAAAAGGCTTCTGTGGCCTCCAGGACGGCCACCCGTACGGCGCCACTGCGGAACCCATGGCCCTCGCCGGCAAAACGGTGCACCTCCACCGGCACACCCCTGCAGCGCAGGGCCTCGGCCATGGAATCGGTCTGGGCGGGGGGCACCACCTGGTCATCGAGGCCCTGGAAAAAGATCACCGGCGCCGAGATGCGGCCGGCGTGGTGCAGGGGGGAGCGCCCTTGGTAGGTGGCCCGCTGCTCGGGCCAGGGGCCCACCAGGCTGTCGAGGTAGTGGGCCTCAAAGCGGTGGCCATCGGTCACTAGGCCCTCCAGGTCGCTAACGGCGTAGCGGCAGGCCCCCGCCCGGAACACATCGCTAAAACAGAGGGCAGACAGGACGGTGAAGCCGCCGGCGCTGCCCCCTTCGATCGCGATCCGCTGGGCCGAAGCCTGGCCAGCGGCCACCACCGCCAGGGCGGCCGCGGCGCAATCGGCGCTATCGACCAGGCCCCAATGGCGATCAAGCCGTTCCCGGTAGGCGCGGCCAAAGCCTGTAGAGCCGCCGTAGTTGACATCCACTACCCCCCAACCGCGGCTGGTCCAGAACTGGATCGCCAGGTTGAGGCCGCAGCGGGCCATCGCCGTGGGGCCGCTATGGCCCTTCACCAGCAGGGGGCTCGCTGGCGTGGCGCCGCCGATTGGCGGGTAGTACCAGGCGTGGGTGGGGGCGCCGCCGTAGCCGGCAAACCAGAGGGCTTCCGGCCGGCTGATCGCCTCGGCCCCCAGGGGGCTGGTCGCGGCGGGGCTGTGGCGCCACGTGCCGCTGGCGAGCTCCAGCTCCAGCAGCCCGGCGGGGCTGGTCGCCCCGCTGGCGAGGCAGGCCAGGGCGCCGTTCTCGGCGCAAAGGCTGCCCAAGTCGTTGAAGGGCAGATCGAAGGGGATCCAGCGGCCTGGCTGGGCTGGGGCCGGCGGATCCGCCGGGTTCCCAGGTGCCTGGCCCGTTGCGCTGCCTGGGTCGTTATTGAAGTCGATCCTGCCGAGCTGCCAGCTGCCTTGAACGCAGCTGGCGGCCACCAGCTGGCGGCCATCCCAGGCGGTGGTTGCGAGGCCAAGAACCCACTGCGGACTGGCAAATTCCGCCTCCATCGGCAGCAGCGGCTGCCAGGGCAGGGGATGCTTTGGCAGGGATGGAGGGGGTTCGGCCAAGGCGGTTTCGATGTCCCCATCGGCGCTGGCGCTGGGCCCTAGCTCGGCCGCCGTGAGCGCCTCCGCCGCCACCAGCCGTTCCAAGTTCCACCAGCCGCTGCGATCGTTGGCCACCAGCAGATCGGCTGGGAGGGCCCCAGGAGCGCCGGTCCCGTCCACCTGGCCTGGGCTCGGGGCTTGGTTTGTTGACCTGGCTGCCTGTGGTGCCGCCTGGGGGCCCAGCCATAGCGGTTGAAACACCGAGATGGCCTGGCGGCTGCCGTTGTCCGACCCAGCCACGGGGCGACAGGCCGTCAGCCCTTCGCCTAGGTCCTCGCCGGTGCCATCGGCCCCTGCCGCCGCCAAGCAGCCCAGCCAGAGCTGGCTGCGCTCCCAGGGCAGGCAGGGCTGCTGCCATTCCACCCAGGCCAGGTGGCTGCCCCGGGGGCTCAGGGTTGGATAACCGCAGAAATCGGCGGCCTGGTGCAGGGTCACCGGCTCGCCCCCCTGCAGGGACACCGCCACCAGCTGGTCGCGGCCGTTCGTCTCCACCACGCCGATCCAGCGCTGGCGCCGGGCATCGATCAGGCCGCCGCCGAAGGCCCGGGGGGCCGGCCGGGTGAGCTGGATGGGTTCGTTTGGGGCGGCCCCGGCTGGGCCCAGGTCCAGGCGCCAGAGGCAACGGTCCCGGTCATCGACAAACACGGCGATGGCCTGACCTTCGACGAGCTCCAGGGCGCAGGCCCCGCCCCCGTAGCCATGGATGCGGCTGCGCAGGTTCCAGCCGCCCGGGGTCAGCTCCTCGGCCGGGGGTGGGGCAGCGGCCCCACCGGTTTCCACGCCGAAGGGGCGCCGCATCAGCGTGGTGCGTCCCTGTTGATCCGGTCGCTGCTCCAGCCAGTGCAACTGGCCGGCCAGCAGTTTGGGCTCCAGCAGGCTGGGAATGCGTCCCTCCACGGTGGACGCAGGCAGTCCTGCAGGGGTTGGCGTCACCAGGGGTTGTCTGCCGCGGCTCCTAGAATCGCCCCCAGTCGGAACGGGATTGTCCTTTGGCCAGCAGCTTCGCCAGGATGGCGCGTTCGGCGGAGCAGTCGAGCAAGGGGGTGCATGTCTCCAAGGAGCCTCTGGATACGCCGCCGATGGCGATCCACACCCTGGGGGATGAGGTGCTGCGCACGCCGGCCAAGCGCATCGGCAAGGTAGATGAATCGGTGCGGGAGCTGGCCCGCCAGATGCTGCTCAGCATGTATGCCGCCAAGGGCATCGGCCTGGCGGCCCCCCAGGTGGGTGTCCATCAGCAACTGCTGGTGATTGACCTGGATCTGGAGAATCCGGCCACCCCGCCGATGGTGCTGATCAACCCCGAAATCACGGCCGAGGGGGGCTCGATTTGCACCTACGAAGAGGGCTGCCTCAGCATTCCTGGGGTGTACCTCGATGTGGTGCGACCGAGCGTGGTGGAGGTGAGCTATCGCTGCGAGATGGGCCGCAGCCGCCGGATCAAGGCCGATGGCCTGCTGGCCCGCTGCATCCAACACGAAATGGACCACCTCAACGGCGTGTTGTTCGTGGATCGGGTCAGCGATGGGGCGGGGCTGGAGGAAGGCCTCAAGGAGAAGGGCTTTGACCGTTCCCATGTGCGCTCCCTGCTCTGAACACCTGAAATTCCTTTGCCGATGAAACCCTTAGCTGGCCTGTTTTTAGCCCTGGCTTGCCTGCTTGGCATTGCCGCCACAGGTTCCGTCTTTGAACTCGCCTACGGAGACCCCGACCTGGGCGTCACCGCCACCCGCTGGATCCTGGGCGGTTCGATCCCGGGCACCCTGGTGGCCCTGGTGGTGGCGATCCGCCTCAACCAACCGGCCTGATCCGGCCGGTTGGCGGGTGGGCCACTTCTACGATTTCCCCCTAGCCCGAACCCTGACCATGACGCGCCTGGTCCGTCCCCTGGCTGTTTTGTTTTCGCTGCTCGGCCTGACGGCGGCCGGCTGGGCCTCGGCGCCCCAGGCCCGCGCCCAGGCCTCGATGTTCAGCACCCAGGAGGTGGACCAGGCCAGGTTCATCATCGTGGCGGCACCGATTGGCGATGGCAGTCGCGCCCAGCTGAACATCTACGAGCAGCGCAGCGCCCAGCGCCCCTGCTATGCGGTGTCCGGCAGCCGCCCGGCGGTGGTGGATCCCCTGCTGGCCACCTTCGATTTCACAGGCATCTGCAACCGCTTCATCGATGGCAATGGCTATTCGCTGAGGATCGGCACAGCCGACCTGGGCACGGTGTATCGGCTCAGCGTTGTGAAGGACTCGGCGGAAACCTTGCTGATGGCCCAGCCGACCCGCCCCGATGCCGGCCCCGAGATGGTGGTGGCACGCACGGGCGGCCAGGGCAATGGCTTCCTGCTGCTGGTGGCCGAGCCCGGTTGGCGGGTGATGCGCCGCAGCTTCGGCAGCCGGGCCCTGGGCCATGTCTACGTGTATCGCGACAGCTGGCCAGAGGGGGCCACCGCCACCAGCTCAGCACCCCAGACCGCTGCACCAGCGGCCAAGACCCCGGTGGACCCCAAGGCCCCGGTGGAGCAGAAGGGAGCCAGCAAGCCCCAGGCCCTACCGGACGAGAAGCCAGCCCTATCGGGCCCCAAGTCGGCCCCAGGAGCGGCAGCCGTTCCCAGCCCAGGATCTGGGCCGAGCCCAGGGCCTGGGCCCAGCCAGGACGCCGCACCAGCCCCCGGCACCCGGCCCAGTCAAAGCCTGGCGCCTCGCCAGGGGGCAACGCCCAAACCCGGCCTGGGGGCCCCCGCTGTAGTCCCCGTTTCCGGGACCTCCAAGCCGGTTGCTGTCGCCCAGCCGAACGGGCCCATCCCGCCTGTGCAGACCACCACGGCTGTAACGGCTACTAAGTCCGTAACGGCTACCAAGTCCGCAACGGCTACCAAGGCTCTAGCGGCTACCAAGGCTTTTGAAACCGTCAAGCCACCCAAGCCGGTGGCTGCTGCGTCTAAGCCAACGGCTGCTGTGCCCAATGCAAAGGCTGCTGCGCCCTTGGCGGCAGCTCCCAACCTGCCCGCCCTGCCGGCCGCAGCCCCGCTTCCGGTAAAGGCCTTGCCTTGATCCAAGGGCAGGGCAGGCTTGCCATGGGTCCGATGCAGCCCCAAGACGCCGGCAGGGGCACTTGCTACGATCAATCCACTGCTGAGCACCAAAGCGCTTCATGACCCAGGTCACCGTCGGCGAAAACGAAGGCATCGAATCGGCCCTGCGCCGTTTCAAGCGCCAGGTCTCCAAGGCAGGCATTTTCGCTGACCTCAAGCGCCTGCGTCACCACGAAACCCCCACCGAGAAGTACAAGCGCAAGGCCCAACAGCGCCGCCGCCGCCGCTGATTGCGCTCACCTGCGTTCCCTGCTGGTAGGCAGGGTTTCTCGATATCTGGCAGCTGTTGTCATCTGCTCACCCTGGCCTAGGCGTCGGGGTTTGCATGAAGTCCCACCCTGATGCGAGAACCATCAGGGGTGCTTTGAATCCGCGCTTCTACCTGTTGTCAGGGGGCCCCGGTCTTTCAAGACTGGGGCTAGTTCTGTTTGGAGCTGGACCCATGACCCGTCTCATGGCCCTGTTTGGCCATTGGTTTGGCAGCTCCCTGGCCCATGCCTTTGGTAATCCCAGGGAAGAGCAGCAGCACCTGCCTCCGGCGATCGGCGTCCAGCCCTACACCGGTGAAATTGCCCGCCATCGCCGATAGGGCTCTAGCGATTGGGCCCCTTAGGCGGAGGGCTGGTGGTCGCGATCGAAACTGCGGTAGGTCAGGGCTTCAGCAATCGCCTGGCCATCCACGCGGGTTTCCCCTGCCAGGTCAGCAATCGTGCGGGCCATGCGCAGGACCCGTTCGCCGGCGCGGGCACTCAGTGCCCGGTGCTGTAGGGCGGATCGCCAGAGTTGCAGGGCTTCGGCTTCGAAGTGGCCGCACCCAGCCAGATCCCTGGAACTCAGGCGGCTGTTGGCGCAGCCGCGAGGGTTGCGCTCGGCCATGCGCTGGCGGGCCCGCCAGACCCGTTCGGCCACCTGGGCCGTTGATCCTGGTGAGCCAGGCGATCTTGAGCATGGGGTGGCTTCCGCTGATCCAGTCCATCGGGGGATGCTCTGACCGGACTGATCGCTGGCCTTGCCCTGGTCGCTGGGCTGGCGATCGGGACCGAGCTCCTGGACGGGGGGCCGGCGCAGGATCACCTGCAGGTCGAGGCGATCGAGCAGGGGGCCGCTGAGCTTGCCCCAGTAGCGCTGGCGCTGGGCCTCGCCACAGCCGCAGGCCCGCTCCGGGTCGCCGTACCAGCCGCATGGGCAGGGGTTGGTGGCGGCCACCAGGGTGACGGCGCAGGGAAAGCGCAACCGGGCCCGGGATCGGCTGATCCACACCTCCCCTTCTTCGAGGGGCTGGCGCAGCTGGTTGAGCACATCGCGGCGAAATTCGGCCAGTTCATCGAGGAACAGCACGCCGTGGTGGGCCAGGGCCAGATCGCCTGGCCGCGGGATCGGGCCGCCGCCGATCAGGGCCGGGCCGGAGCAGCCGTGGTGGGGTGAGCGGAAGGGCCGCTGCCTGGGAAGCTGCCCCTGGCTACCGAGTAGGCCCGCCACCGAATAGAGCTGGCCGAGTTCGAGGGCCTCCTGCCGTTGCAGGGGTGGCAGCAGCCCAGGCAGGCGCCTGGCCAGCATCGTCTTGCCGCTGCCAGGGGGGCCCACCAGCAACAGGTGATGGCCTCCGGCCGCGGCGATCTCCAGGGCACGGCGGCCATGGGGCTGGCCGCGCACATCGGCCAGGTCCAGCTCCGGGGGGGGTGGTTCAGGGTCCACGGGGCTAGGGAGGCGGGCCCGGGCCGGATCGGCCAGAAGCTCCAGCACCTGGCGCAGGCTGGCTACCGGCCAGACGGTGAGCCCCTCCACCAGGGCGGCCTCGGTGCCGTTGGCCTCGGGCACGATCAGGGCCCTGGCCCCGGCCTGCTGGGCCGCCAGGGCCAGGGCCAGGGCACCGCGAACCGGCCGTAGCTGGCCATCGAGGCCCAGTTCCCCTGCCGCCCAGACCCCCGCCAGCCGGCGATGGTCGAGTTGGCCACTGGCCAGCAGCAGGGCCAGTGCGATCGGCAGATCAAAGGCCGGCCCCTCCTTGCGCACATCCGCCGGTGCCAGGTTGACCACCACCCGGGTGAGGGGCATGCGAAGCCCGCTGTTGCGCAGGGCCGAGCGCACCCGCTCCCGCGATTCCTGCACCGCCGCATCCGCCAGCCCCACCATCAGCACGCCCGGCAATCCCGGGGTGATGTCCACCTCCACGGCCACTTCCACCGCATCGAGTCCCACCAGGGCCGCGCCGCTGCAACGTGCCAACATCAAGCCAGGGGCTGGGTTTCACTGACTAGTGCCACCGCTGTTCCGGGCCTGCCGACTAGGGGGCCGACCCGCCCTCGCCCGTTCCTTCCCCGCCGCCATGGACCAGCCCGCCGACACGATTTTTGGCCGCATCCTGCGGGGTGAAATCCCCTCGGATCAGGTCCACAGCGACGACCGCTGCATCGCCTTTCGCGATGTTCAGCCCCAGGCTCCCGTGCACCTGCTGGTGATTCCGCGCCAACCCCTGGTGAACCTGGCCGACGCCAGCGCCGCCGATGGGCCCCTGCTCGGCCACCTGCTGCTGGTGGCCGCCCAGGTGGCCCGCCAGGAGGGGCTCACGGCCTGGCGCACGGTGATCAATAGCGGCGCCGATGCGGGGCAGACGGTGTTCCATCTGCATGTGCATGTCATCGGTGGCCGGCCCCTGCAATGGCCGCCGGGGTGAGCAATCCCTGGGCCAGCCTGCGCTGCGGGCGCTTCAGCGGCGAGAATGGCCCCACTTGAGCGTCGTCATGAGTCCCCTGAAGGCCCTCCGCAGCCAGCTCGGCAAGCTGCAGCGCCTGGCCCAGCCCTACTTTTTGCCGTTGGATAACGGAGCCAGCTCCGGCCAGTTCCTGCTGCTGGTTGCGGCCCTGATTGCCGTTGTGGTGGGCTTCACCCTGCTGCTGCTAACGGCTGCGATCGCGGCCAGCAGCGCCTGGTTCCCCGAGTTGCAGCATCGTTTCGTGCCAGGGGTGCCCGAACAGGTGGCGTCGATCTGGGCGGGGCCTGGGGGCAAGGTGGTGATGGTGCTTTTTGGCGCCGGGCTGGCCTGTTTTTGGGCCTTGCGCGCCAAGTTGCGCCAGGGACGCTGGTTGCCCTGGCTGTTGCTGGGTGTGATCACCCTGCTGATCCTGGTGATCAACGGCATCAATGTGGGCATCAGTTTTGTCGCCCGCAACATCGAGAATGCCTTGGTGGGCTACAAGGCCGAGGACTTCTGGAAAATCGTTGCCGTCTATGCCTTTTGCCTGGTTCTGGCCTTGCCAATCCGGGCCCTGCAGAGTTACCTGATCCCCAAGCTTGGGTTGATGTGGCGCGAGTGGTTGAGCGAAAGAATGTTGGGCCGCTATCTAACCAATCGCGCCTATTATGTTCTTAATCCAAACGATGAAAGCGTTGAGGAGATCGATAACCCCGACCAGCGGATCTCCCAGGATGCGGCGAGCTTCACGGCCACTAGCCTAAGCGTTACGGTTGAAATAATCTCTGCGCTTCTTACTTTTTTCAGCTTCATTATTGTGCTTTGGAGTATCAATGCAACCCTGGCACTTTGGCTTTTAGCCTATTCGGTAGGAGGTACTAGTTTGATCATCTTCGCCAGCCGTAAGCTAGTAAATCTCAATTACCAGCAGCTGAAGTTGGAGGCGGATTTTCGCTACGGCCTGGTTCACATCCGGGACAACGCCGAGTCGATCGCCTTTTACCGGGGCGAGCAGCAGGAGCAGAAAGAGGGAACCAGGCGGCTTGGTGGCGTCATTAGTAATTATAACAAGCTGATTATCTGGGAGGCCTTGATTCAGGTTATCCAGCGTTCCTACGATTATTTCTCTCGCTTCCTGCCCTGGCTGGTGATTGCTCCGATCTACTTTGCCAAGCAGGTTGATTTTGGCGTGTTCGGTCAGGCCAGCATTGCTTTTTCCCAAGTCTTATTTTCGGTCAGTTATATCGTTAACAACATCGATCGTCTGGCGGCCTTTTCCGCGTCGATCAGCCGATTAGAGGGCTTCCAGGGCAAGGTGGAGTCGATCAGTGGTGAGATGTTGGCCCAGACGATCGTCGACCAGGGCCAGCCTGCCCTGACCTCTGAATTGGCCAGCGGCGATGAAGCGCCCGATTCAATCCTGGTGAGCCATGTGGATCTGATCCCGCCGCGCAGCAGCCGCCGGCTGATCCATGACCTCAGCCTGGAGGTGGCCCCCAGCCAGCGCCTCTTAGTGGTCGGCCCCTCCGGCTGTGGCAAAACCTCCTTCCTGCGCCTGGTCAGTGGCCTCTGGCCCGCCGCCGCCGGCCGCGTGCACCGGCCCCCCGTGGGCGAGCTGATGTTCATTCCCCAGAAGCCCTACATGTTGCTGGGCAGCCTGCGTGAGCAGCTTTGCTACCCCCAGAGCACCGAGCGCTTCAGTGATGGCCAGTTGCGCCATGTGCTCGAGGAGGTGCGTCTGCCCGAGCTGGTGCACCGCTATCCCGACCTCGACATCAAGCAGGACTGGCCGCGGCTGCTTTCCCTAGGAGAACAGCAGCGCCTGGCCTTTGCCCGCCTGCTACTCAATTCGCCACGATTTGTGGTGCTCGATGAGGCCACCAGCGCCCTCGATGTGACGACGGAAAAACACCTCTACAACCTGCTGGCCCAGCGGGAGATGGCCTTCGTCAGCGTCGGCCACCGCCCCACCCTGCGCGGCTTCCATGACACCGTGCTGGAACTGGACGGCCAGGGCGGCTGGAAGTTGATTCCGGCCGCCAGCTATGACTTCAACACCGGAGCCTAAGAGCCATGGCCAGCCCCAATCCTGATGGCATCCACCCTGAGGTGCCCCAAGCAGAGAGCCTCCTAGGCGATGGGGCTCAACCAGCTCCAGCGACGCCCGAACCGCCTGCCACCAGCGCCACCACCTTGGATGTGCCCAGCTTTGGCTGGAGTGGCTACGCCGAGCGCATCAATGGTCGCTTTGCCATGGTTGGTTTTACGGCCATCTTGGTGATCGAGGCCCTCAGTGGTGACACATTCCTGAAGTGGGCCGGGCTGGTGCCCTGAGCTCACGGATCCCTAGGGCGCTGGTTGGATTGGGCCTTGTCCCCGATTGATGGATCTGGGCCTGGGCTCAACAGCTTGGGATTGGGGCGAGGATTGCCTGATGGACGTGGGCGGCGCGGCTCAGGGCAACTCCAACAAGTCCACCTGGCTGAGGCCGCCCCGGCCCACCTCAACGGCCAAGACGCGGCCATCGGCACTCAAGGCCAGCCGATGGGGCACCCCCGCCGGTTCGATCGGGATCAGCTGCAGGCTTTGCAGGGAGCGGCGATAGAGCACCAGCTCGCTGCGGCCCTCCAATTCGCGAATCAGGGCCAGCCGTTCGCCCCATTGGTCCACCGCCACGCTCACGGGCCGGGCATCGGGCCGATTGAGCCCCGGTAGGGGGACCGGTGCCCCCTGGCTTAGGCGCACCAGCCGCACCTGCTCGCGGCCCTCCCGGCCCCCGATCAGGGCCAGCCAGTCGCTGCTCAGGGCTGGATCCCGGTTCACGGCGGTGTGGGCCAATTGCAGGTTCAGGCCCATCAGGGGGCGGGCGCCGTTGTCGAGGCAGCCCCCCAGCAGCAGGCACAGCGCCAGCCCAATCCCGGGCGCCGCTGGCAGCAGCCCCCTGCCCCGCGGGCTAGCGCTGCTCATGGACGGGCCCCCGAGCTTGGGCCCTGCAACAGGGAGCCCGGAACCGGATCGGGTTCCAGCCATTCCCCCAATCCAAAGACTTCCACCCGGGTTTGGCCGCCTTCCACCAGCTCCACGGCGAGATGGCGGCCATCCGGGGCGAGGCTGAGCCGCTGGGCCTCCCGGTCGCCCCGCAGGGGCAGGGGCAGGAGCCGGTTGGTGGCCCGGTCATTGATCACGACTTGGCGGCGCCCGCCGCGCCAGACCAGCAGGGCCAGGTAGCGGCCATTCCAGCTCAAGGAGGGGGAGCTGTGGGGTTGCTGGCCCCGCAACAGGGGCAGGGGCATGGTCTGGCCGGAGCGACGGTCCTGGAGCAGCACCGTGCTGCGGCCCGAGCGCAACACCAGGCTGGCGAGCAGGCGACCATCACCGCTGAGGGCCGGATCCTGGCGGCTTTCCGCCCCCAGGCCAAGCCCAGTCCTGGGGCTCGGTTGGCGCCGAAGCCCCCAGGGCAGGGAGCAGGCCTGCACCAGGAGCAGCAGGCCGAGGACCGAGGCGCCCAGGAGCGTCGGACCCAACCAGAAGCGGCCCGAATGGAATGGGCCCGGGCTGTTGGGCACTCAGTCGTCAAACCGGGAGCTGTTATCCCGTCTGGGGTTGGCCGATGCCGAGGAGCTAATGCTGGCTCCCGGGCCAGATTCGGGGCTAGGCCCGAGTGGGCTGCCATCGCCGCGAAGGCCAGGGCGGTCGGCGGCAGGGCTTGCGGGGCCTTCGTTCTGCCGCAAGGGCCGGAACTCGGCATCGCTCATCGCCGGACCCGGCGACCGGGGGCTATAAGGGCGGCCCAGGGGGGGCTGGTTGGATCGGGTCGGGGACCCTAGGGGGCCAGGGCGGTTGGCCAAGCCCGGCTCAGGGCCTGCTGCGGACCTGGCGCCATAGGCGCTTGAGCCGGCAATCGGCGATCCCTGGGGCACCGCGCCAGGGTTGCCGAGGGGACGGTTGCCGATGGGAGCGCCGCCAGGCGGCTGGACCGGACCGCTGCCAGGCCGGCGTCCCGAGCGGGGCATGTCGTCGGCGCTGCTGATGGCACTGGGACGGGTGCCGCGGCGGCCCTCGTCCTTCTCGCGGCGACGGGCACCGAAGCCAGGGGAGGTCTCAGCCGAGCCCCCTGGGCCGCTGCTGCCATAGGCCGAAGCCCGGGACCCGGGACCATTGCCGTAACTGTCTGCCCCAGCCCCATCTGGGCCATAGCGGCTGGCGCGGGGTGGCAGGTCCCGAGGGCCGGCGGCAGCAGGACCTGGGTTCCAGTCATCGGGAGCCGATCCGCGGCCACTGCGGGACACGGCCCTTTCTGGAATTGCGGTTCTAGGGCTGGTGCGAGGCCGGTAGAAGTCCTCCTCATCGGCCCGTTCATCCATGCCCTGGCGCGAGCGAATCCGGCGCCGCAACGGTTCCGGTTCGTCAAATCGGTCGAGGTCGTTGCCCCAGGCATCGCGGCCGCCGATGCGGGGGCCGACCGGAGCCCCGTCGTCGTCATCAATAAAGGAGGAGCGGCGGGCCTGCTCGGTGGTGATCCCCCGTAGACGCACGCTTTCGTAGGCGAAGAAAACGGTGGTGCCGGCGAGCAGAAACTGGCCGAACTGCAGGATTGGATCGAGACGCCAGCCCTGGAAAAAGAGGATTCCGCCGCAGAGCAGGCCCACCGCCGCAAAAAACACGTCGTAGTCCCGGGCCAGGGCGGGCTTGAAGCTCCTCATGAAATAGAGGAGAGCACCGCCTACCGCCAGCACGATGCCGACGATGCTGGCCCAGTTGAGGCTGGCATTAACCACGGCTTCGACCCCTCAGTCGCAACGCTGAATGACAAGGCCCCAGATCAAAGCGCAAAGGCCATGACCCAGGGACAACAGTTCTACGCACTCTAGGGCGGCGCCAAGGGGCCGCCGGTGGTCAGCACTCCTTGGCGATCAGAGGCGACGGTCGAGCCGGTCGTTCTGGCTGATCAGGATTAGGGCGATCGTGATGGGCACAACCACGATCACGGCTCCGTAGGCGAGGCTGCTCAGGAAGTTCGCAAGGGATGGGGTCATGGCACCGGTGGATCCGGCTGGGATCCTAGGCAGTGATGGCGGATCCCTACGATCGAATCCCTGCTGCTTAGAGCTTTGTGACGGGGATCCCGGTGCCCTTGCTTGCCCCCTTGCCTAGTCCCCTGGCTGATTTGCCTCTGCCGGCGGTGGCGGGGGGCGCCATCGCCAGCCTGTTGCCCGGTTTCAACCTGGTGCTGGGCCTGGCGCTCGCCCTCTGGACCCTGCTGTTTTTGTTCCGCATCGTGCTCACCTGGTACCCCCAGGTGGATTTGGGCAAGGGGGTGATGCGGCTGGTGGCGATCCCGACCGAGCCCCTTTTGGCCGTTAGCCGCCGCCTGATCCAGCCGATCGGGGGGGTTGATGTCACCCCCGTGATCTGGGTGGGCCTGATCAGCCTGCTGCGGGAGCTGCTGGTGGGCCAGCAGGGCCTTCTCAGCCTGATCGCCCTGCGGGCCCAGGGACTGGTCGCGGCCGCTGGCTAGGGGGATTGGTTAGGGGGCTACTGATTCAGGGACAGCGTTAGTCCCAGGGGGGTGGAGTTCCTTAGGGGGGGCAAGACGGGTCCTACTTGGGCCCGCCGCCGCCGATCTGGTGCAGCATCTCCTGCTCCACAAATTTGGTGTGCACATCGCCCCGCTGAAATTCGGGCCGATCGAGCAGGGCCAGGTGGAATTCGATCGTGGTGGGAATGCCAGTCACGGCACATTCCGAGAGGGCCCGGCGCAGGCGCCTAAGGGCGTGGTCCCGGTCCACGCCCCACACAATCAACTTGCCAATCAGGGAGTCGTAGAAGGGCGGGATCTCGTAGCCCGTATAGACATGGCTGTCGAAGCGCACTCCCGGCCCCCCCGGGGGCAGCCAGCCGGTGATCTTGCCGGGGGCGGGTCGGAAGTTCTGGCGGGGATCCTCGGCGTTGATGCGCACCTCAATCGCGTGGCCGCAGAGCTTGATTTGGTCTTGGGTGACGCTGATCGGCTCGCCGCCGGCGATGCGTAACTGCTCGGCAATCAGGTCAATGCCGGTCACCATCTCCGTGACCGGATGCTCCACCTGGATGCGGGTGTTCATCTCCATGAAGTAGAAGCTGCCGCTGCGATCCACCAGGAACTCAACCGTGCCAGCGCCCTCGTAGTGGATCGTGCGGGCCGCCGCGATGGCGGCTTCGCCCATGCGGCGGCGCAGTTCCGGGTCGATGGCGGCGCTTGGCGCTTCCTCGAGCAGCTTCTGGTGGCGGCGCTGGATGGAGCAGTCCCGTTCGCCCAGGTGCACCACATTGCCGTGGCGGTCGGCCAGCACCTGCACCTCGACATGGCGCGGCCGGTCGATGAATTTCTCCATGTAGAGGCCGGGGTTGCCAAAGGCCGCCTCGGCCTCGCCCTGGGCGGCCTTGAACAGGTTGTCGAGTTGGTCGCGGGAGGGCACCAGGCGCATGCCCCGGCCGCCGCCGCCGGCGGTGGCCTTGATCATCACCGGGTAGCCCATGGTCTCGGCCAGGGCGGCGGCTTCGGCGGGGTTTTCGAGCAGGCCTTCGCTGCCGGGAATGGTGGGTACCCCCACCCGCTGCATCGTGGCCTTGGCGGTGGACTTGTCGCCCATGGCCCGGATCGCCTCGGGAGAGGGGCCCACAAAGGTGATGCCATGGGCGGCGCAGATCTCGGCGAAGCGGTCGTTTTCGGCCAGGAAGCCGTAGCCCGGGTGGATCGCATCGGCGCCGCGGGAGGTTGCGGCGGCGATGATGTTGGGAATATTGAGATAGCTCTTGCTGCTGGGCGCTTCGCCCACGCAGACGGCCTCATCGGCCAATTGCACGTGCAGGGCGTTGCGATCCACCGTGCTGTAAACGGCCACGGTGGGGATCCCCAACTCGCGGCAGGTGCGCAGGATGCGCAGGGCGATTTCGCCCCGGTTGGCGATCAGCAGCTTGCCGATGGACATTCCGTGGCAGTCCGGCGCAATCCGGCGACGCAGGCCGCTGCGGACTGTATCAGTGCTTACTTGGCCCCCTTCCCGGGCCTGGGGAGGTCGATGGGTATATTGCTGGCTGGCGGGGCGTCAGCCCTGATCCAGCCACGCGGATGTGGTGGAATTGGTAGACACGCACGTTTGAGGGGCGTGTGACTTCGGTCTTGCGAGTTCAAGTCTCGCCATCCGCATTCTTTTTCCTAAACCAGGTTTGAGCCAGTCAGCCCCGGTTCAAGCTGCTGGTGGAGCCGATGCTTCTCGACCCTTGGGCGCCGTGGTGCTCGTTTGCAACGGCCCGGGGGAGTTGAGCACCTGGGTGCGGCCCCTGGCCCTGCGCCTGCATCGGGAGTTGGCCTTAAGGCCCCTGGAACCAGCCGCCGATCTGGTCCTCGATTTGGTGTTGGTGCCCTGCCCCAATGCCACCGGCCGCGAACACCAGGTGGCGGCGGCGATGGGCCTGTTCGATCGGATCCTGCCGGCCCGCTCCTTCTGGCGGCTCTTGCTCTGGCCGCGGCGCTACGGCGCCTGGCCGCGCCAAGGGGTGGTGGTGTTCCTCGGCGGCGACCAGTTCTGGACCGTGCTGCTCTCGGCCCGCCTGGGCTATCGCCATCTCACCTACGCCGAGTGGGTGGCCCGTTGGCCGCGCTGGAACGATGCGATTGCGGCGATGGGGCCCACGGCCCTGGAGGCCCTACCCAGGCGCTGGCGCAACCGGGCCACGGTGGTGGGCGACCTGATGGCCGATCTCTCCGAATCGGCTCGCCAGGAAACGCCCCTGCCGGCAGGCGAGTGGGTGGCCCTGATGCCTGGCTCGAAGCGGGCCAAGCTGCAGGTGGGCATGCCTTTCTTGCTGGAGACCGCCGATCGGCTGGCGCGGCTGCGCCCCCAGGCGCGCTTCCTGCTGCCCGTGGCCCCCACCACCTCGGTGGCCGAGTTGTTGGCCTATGCCAGTGCGGCCAATCCCCTCTTCGGCGCCTATGCCTGCGGTGAACCCGAAGTGCTGGAGGGGCCCTCCGGCCGGCGCCTGCGCACCCCCGCCGGCAGCGAGATCCTGCTGCTGGAAGCCCACCCGGCCCATGGGGCCCTGAGCCAGTGCGCCCTGGCCCTGACCACGGTGGGGGCCAACACCGCTGAATTGGGGGCCCTGGGGGTGCCGATGATCGTGCTGGTGCCGACCCAGCACCTGCAGGTGATGCAGGCCTGGGATGGGGGGATTGGCATCCTGGCCCGCCTGCCCCTGCTGCGCTGGTTGCTGGGGGCGGCCCTAACGGCCTGGCGGATGCGCAACCACGGCTTTTTGGCCTGGCCCAACATCTCGGCTGGCCGCATGGTGGTGCCGGAGCGGGTCGGCAGCCTCACCCCGGCGTCGATTGCCCAGGAAGCGGCCGATTGGCTCGACCAACCCCAGCTGCTGGAGGGGATGCGTGAGGACCTGCGCAGCCTGAGGGGGCAGCCAGGGGCCGTGGCGGCCCTGGCTGCCCTCGTGCGCCAACTGCTGCCCAACACGCCGCCTGGCCCTGCTGCTAGGGCCCCAGAGGCGGCGCCAGCCCCCCGTCGGCCGGATTAGCCTGCGCCTACGTCAGCACTATTTGGGCCCCGATGAGCGATTCCACCAGCTCGCCAGCCGTCAGTAGCCAGGAGCCATCCCCCCCGGTTGGGCGTCTTTCGGACCAGGCCTGGCGCGAGCGGCTCACCCCCGAGCAGTTCCAGGTAGCGCGCCAGGGCGGCACCGAACGGGCCTTCACCGGCATCTACTGGAACAACAAGGCCAAGGGCGCCTACAACTGCGTTTGCTGCGGCACCGAGCTGTTCAGCTCAGACACCAAGTTTGAATCGGGCTCCGGCTGGCCCAGCTTCTGGGAAGGGGCCAACCCTGGCGCCATCACCACGATCACCGATCGCAGCCACGGCATGGTTCGCACCGAGATCAAATGCGCCACCTGCGATGCCCACCTGGGCCATGTGTTTAACGACGGGCCCCAACCCACCGGGCTGCGTTACTGCGTGAATTCCGCCTCCCTGGCCTTTGACCCCGAGGGCTGAGGGTTGCCTAAGGGGCCTGGGGGCTGCGAGCCCCGGGGCTTCACCAGGGATCGCCCGGGTCCCGGCGCCCCCTGGGCAGCGACTCTCCGTCATCGAGGGGTTCCACATCCAAGGGTTCCTCGGAGCGGCGGTAGCGGCGCTCGGGCAGGGGCGCTGCCGGGCGAAAGGGGGGCTCCTGATCAAGCGGCTCGCGCCGGCTGGCGGGCTGGCCATTGGCCTCCGGCTCGAAGCGCTGGCGGGGGGCAGGCCGCTCCGCGGCATAGGACTCCCGTCCTTCCCGCTCGCCGGGGAAGGGTTCAGCTTCAAAACGGTCGGATTCGAAGTCAGGACGGGCCGGCTCAAAACGATCGGAACCAGGCCGCTCTGCGCTAGGTCGCCCTGAGCCAAAACGCTCCGAGCCAGGCCTGCCGGAGCCAAAGCGTTCGGAATCAAATGGTCCAGATTCAAACTGTCCGCCAGATTCAAACTGTCTAGCTTGAAACTGTCCGGGTTCAATCTGTCCAGATTCAAATCGGCCAGAGCCACCCCGATTGCCCCCATAACCGTCGCGGTCGTAGCGCTCGTCGTCCTCATCGAGGTAGCGGCGCTGGCGCAGGGGTTCCTGGGCGCGGCGCTCCACTTCGACGTAATCGAGTTCGGCCTCAGGCTCCATCACCCGGTTGCTGGTGGCGGGCTGGATGCGGCGCTGTTCGCTGGCGGCCGGCAAGCCGGCGGCCAGTTGGTTTTCCACCGGAACCATGTTGAGGCGGTAGCGCTCCCGTTCCTCCTGCTCCCAACCGGGTCCGCCGATGCCCAGTTTTTCCAGCAGGCCCGTGCCCAGTTGCTTGAGCTTGTCTTCGGCGCCCTCGTACACAATGATGCGATCCGGGCCACTGCTCACCACCTCTTCCACGGCCAGTTCCCAGGTGCTGAGCACCCCTTCGCCCAACAGGGGCACGCCTAGGGCGCCGAGCACCAAGGTGGTGAGATCACCGGTTTCGATGTCAAAGCTGAAGCCCAACACCCGGCCCAGCACTTCGCCCGATTCGGTGATCACCTGGCAATTGATCACCTTGCTGTAGCGCTCCGGATTAAAGCCCTCGGAGAGGGAATCGGCCGAATCCACCAAAATCACATCGCCCACCTGGCGGATGCTCTCCAGGGGCATCCAGCGGGGCAGGCCCGGAAGGAAGCGGGTGAGGGGGTTATCGCGGAGGCCCAGGGCCACCACCTCGCGCCGGTCGATATCCACCACCACCTCACCGACGACGCCCAGGCGCCGGCCGGTGTCGCGGGTGATCACCTGGGTCCCCATCAGTTCCGACCGCAGCCAGAGCCGGTCGCTGGGGGGTGGGGTGCCGGCGGGCGTGCCAGGGGACGTCGTTGTCATCAAGCCATTGTGGCGCAAAGCTCCTGCCCTGCTGCTCTGGCAGCCCCTGGCCCGGCGTGGGCTTCCCCTTAGCGGCCCTGGTTAGGGGGGCTTAGGCGGCCGGGGGCAGACCTACCACCTGGGTGTGGGCGCCGCGGGCCTGGGTGACCCCAATCGTGCGGGTTGCGGCCGCAATCATCGGGCGGCGGTGGCTGACCACCATGAACTGGGCGGCCTCCGCTTGGCTGGCGATCAGGGCCGCCAACCGTTCGACGTTGACGCCATCGAGGAAGCTGTCCACCTCATCGAGCGCATAGAAGGGCGAGGGGCGGAAGCGTTGCAAGGCAAATAGGAAGCTCAGGGCCGTTAGGGATTTTTCGCCCCCCGACATCGAGGCCAGGCGCCGCACGGCCTTGCCCTTGGGATGGGCCACCAGGGTGAGGCCGCCTTCGAGGGGCTGCTCGGGGTTTTCGAGTTGGAGGCGGCCCTCACCATCGGAGAGGCCAGCGAAGATCTGGCGGAAATGGCCATCCACGGCCAAGAAGGCTTCCATGAAGGCTTCCTGGCGCAGGGTGGCCACGGTTTCGATCCGCAGCAGCAGCTCTTCGCGTTCCTTGCAGAGCACGTCGAGCCGTTCCTCCAGGTCGGCCAGGCGCACCTCCAGCTGCTCCAGTTCCTCCAGGGCGAGCATGTTCACGGGCTCGAGCGCCTCCATGCGTTGCTGCAGGCTGCGAAGCTCCTGTTGCAGGGCCTCTAGCCCCGCCAGCCGCACCTCCTCGGGAATCTCGGCGCGGGGCTCGGGCAGCTCGCGGGCCAACTGCTCCAGCCGGAGGGCCGAGCTGCGTTCCTGTTCGGCTAAAGCCAGGCGCTCTTCGCCCAGGCGCCCCAGCTCCCACTCCTGTTGCTGCAGGGCCTGGCGCTGCAGAGAGAGCCGGCCTTCGGCCTCATCGCGGGCCCGGCGGCGGGCGCCGAAGCGCTCCTGCAAGTCCTTTTGGCGGCCTTCCAGCGCGCTGCGCTTCTCCTGGTCGGCCTGCTGCTGCTGCTTCCACTGGTTGCGTTCGGCCACCAGGCCCTGCACGGCCACCACCAGCCGCTGTTCGTCGCTGGCTAGGGCATCGAGTTGGCTTTGGAGGCGCTCGGCGTTGAGGCTGCGTTCCCGCTGGGCCGTGAGCAGGCCATCGCTGCGCAGGCGCGCCTCGTTCAGGCCCCGGTCGGCGGCTTCCAGGTCCTGCTGCAGGCCCTGCCAGCGGTCGCTATCGCCGGAGGAACGGGCCTCGGCTTCGCTTTGTTCGAGGGCCTCCAGGTCGGCGCGCAGGGGCTTGAGCAGGCTGGTGATGGTGGCCTGCCGTTCGCCATCGCTGGTCAGGCTGGCCTGGAGGCTGGTGAGGCGGGCGGCGATCTGCTGGTGACGCTCCAGCAGGGGGGCGTGGGAGCGCTGGGCGGCGGCCCGTTCGGCCTCAAGGGCGGCGCGGCGCTGCTCGAGCTGGCCGAGTTGGGGCCTCAGCTCCTCCAGCTCCTTAGCCAGGGCGGCCTCCTGGCGACGGCAGGCCACCAGGGTGTCGCCCAGCTCCAGCAGGCGCCGGCGCAGGGGTTCGGCCTCGTCGTCGTCGCGGCTGACGCCAAAGCTGAGCTGGTTGCTGCGTTGCTGGATGCTGCCGCCGGTCATGGCGCCGCTTTTCTCCAGCAGTTCGCCATCGAGGGTCACGGCCCGGGAGCGCCCCAGTTCGCGGCGGGCACTGGCCAGGTCGCGGAACACCAGGGTGTCGCCAAAGACGTAGCGGAACACCTCGCCGTAGACGGGCTCATGGCGCACCAGCTCCACGGCCCGGCCGATGAGGCCTTCGCCACCGGCCGGGCGCCCGGCGCCCGCGCCCCGTTCAAAGGCGGCACTGGCGCTGGAGCTGACCCCACTGCCCCCGCCGCGGATCTTGTTGAGCGGCAGGAAGGTGAGCCGACCGGCCCGGCGGCTCTTGAGCAATTCGATCGCCCGGGCGGCGATGCGGTCGTCATCGACCACCACCTGGCCAAGCCTGGCCCCGGCGGCCACCTCCAGGGCCAGGCGGTGGGGCTCGCCCACCTCACCGAGCTGGGCGACCGGTCCATGGATGCCCTCCAGACCCGCTTCCAGTAGCAGGCGCAGGGCGCCGGTGCCCCGGCTTTCCTGCAGGGCTTCCCGCCTGGATTCCAGCCGGGCGATCTCCCGCTCCAACTGGGCCTGTTCCTGCTCTAGGCGGCTGCGGGTGCGCTGCTGCAGGGCCAGGGCCTCCACCAGTTCGGTGAAGCGCTGTTTTTGGCGCTCCAGGCTGGCGAGCAGCTGCTGCCATTCCCCCTCGAGGGCCACCAGGGCGGCCTGCACCCCCTGGCTCTGGCCGGTGTCCTGCTGCAGTTGGTCGCCCAGCTCCCGCAAGCGTTCCTGGTCCTGGCGCAAGCGCTCGCTCAGTTGTTGCTCCTCGGCCACCAGGGGCGCCAGCTGGGTCTGGAGCTCCTGGCGCTCGCGGCTGCGTTGTTTCTGCTCGTCCAGCCAGCTGCCGGAGCGGCCGGCCACTTCCCCGAGGCGCCGCCGCGAGAGCTCTACCGCCGCTTCAGCGGCACGGCAATCGGCTTCGGCCTGGGCTAAGTCAGCGGCACCGTCGTCGGCGGCGCCGAGGGCCTGGTGCTGGGAGCGCAATTCCCCCTGTTGGTGGGCCAGCTCGTGGCGCTGGCGTTGCAGCTCCTCGGCCCGGCTCTGGTGCCGTTCGGCCTGGCGGGCTAGTTCGCGGTCGCTGGCCTCGAGGCCAGCCAGTTCGGCCTGCACGGCCAGCAGGCTGTCTTCGCCCAGGGCCTTGACCTCCGCCTGCAGGGCGTCCAACTCCTGTTGCCCCACCACCAGGGCCGTTTGGGCGGCGGCAACGGCGCTGCGGTCTTCGGCTTCCTTCTGGCTGAGGCTCTCCTGGCGGCGGCGCAGGCCCACCAGCTGCTCCTGGGCGACCTCAAAACCGAGCACCTGTTCCTGCAGGCGGCCGAGGTGGAGCCGGTCGCGCAGCTGCTGGTAGGTGCGGGCCTTGGTGCAGTCGCGCTCGAGTTTCTGGCGGCCCACCAGCAACTCCTGCTCGACGATGCGGCAGCGTTCCTCGCGCTCCTGCACGTCCTCGAGCTTGGAGCGGGCCTGGTCGATGCGGCTGTCGAAGAGGGCCACCCCGGCGAGCTCATCGATCAGGCCGCGGCGATCCTTGGCCCCCATTGACACGATGCGGGTGACATCCCCCTGCATCACGACGTTGCTGCCTTCGGGATCGACCCGTAGGCGCCGCAACTGGGTTTGCAGCTGCTGCAGGTTGCAGGTCACGCCATCGGCGCTGTAGGTGCTGCTGTAGGTGCCGCCCGGGGCCACCCGCAGCCGCCGGGTCACGCTCCAGTGGCTCTGGCCCTGGCGGATCCAGGGGCCCTCCTGGGGGGGCTCCAGTCCCACTTCGGCCTCGTCGGGCTGCCAATCGCTGAGGTCGAAGCGCACGGTGACGACCGTCTCGGCGGCGCGCCCCTCCTTGAGCATGGCGCTATTGACCAGGTCTGGGAGCCGGTCGGCCCGCATGCCGCGGCTGTTAGCCAGGCCCAGACAAAAGAGCACCCCATCGAGGATGTTGCTTTTGCCCGATCCGTTGGGGCCGGTTACGACAGTGAAGCCTTCCTCCAGCGGGATGGTGATCGAACCGCCGAAGGATTTGAAATGGGTGAGCTCGACCTGATTGATGTGAACCAACAGGCCCGTGCGCCGAGCTAGCCAAATCTAGCTGAAGCGGTGACAGGGGCAAGGGGCCTCCCTAGGTTGGGCCCAACCCCGTGCCTGCGAGCCGCCCCATGGAACTGGAGTCCGAGCACGATCCCGCGGTGGCGTCTGGGGCCCAGTTCCGCGAGCGCTTCGAGAGCTTGCTCCCCCTCATCCAGAAGGAGTGGCCGAGCGTGGCCCGCTCCGCCCTGGAGGCCACCAGAGGCAGCTTTGAGCATGTGGTGGAGGTGATCGCCGAGCAAACGGGCCGCACCAGCAGCGGTGTGCAGGCCCAACTGCTCGAACTCGTGGCCGTGACGGGCGACCAGGCCAGCCGGCTAGCCGATTCGCTGCGGCCCCTGGAGGAGCAGCTCGAAGGCCTGCTCGATGAGCTCAACAGCAACCTGCGCCCCAAGATCGAAAAACCGGTGCGGGAGCAACCCCTGCTGGCCCTCGGCATCGCCGCCGGTGTGGGCCTGCTGGCCGGATTGTTGCTGGCCTCGGGCCGCCGTTCCGCATGAGCTCCACCAAGGACACCGCCAGGGACCAGGCCAGCGCCGAGGCGTCCAGCCAGCGGGGCCAGGCCGGTGCCGGCTTGCCCCGCCAGGCCGCTGGCCGGGTGGCGGCCCTGGTGGGCTCGGTGATGGATCTGCATGTGCGCATTGCCCTGCAGGAGGCCGACCGGGAAAAGCGGCGGCTGATCAGTGGCCTGCTGCTGCTAGCTGGTGGGCTGGGCTTGGTGACCCTGGCCCTGGTCGCCGCTGAAGTGGCCCTGCTGCTTTGGATCCAGAGTTCCTGGGGCTTGGGCTGGATCCAGGCGTCCCTGGCGGTGGGCGCCATCGATCTGGTGCTGGCTGGGTTGTTCTTGCGGATCGGCGGCCAGCTCACCAAGGGGCCCTACCTGCCCCAGACCACGGCAGGTATCACCAAAACCACCCGGGCCCTGCTGGGTCGTTAGGTCAGGCCTGGTCCAGCGTTCGGGCCCGGCACTTGAAGCCCTGAAACGCCCAGGGGCAGGCTCGATGGTTAAGGGGCGCTGCCCAAGACAGGAGCTTGGCTTCGCATCCCCGCTTGTGGCTCAGCTTCAGCGCAGCTCGTACTTGAGCCAGCGGCAGTCGATGCCGCCGTTGTTGATCGGCACCCGGCGGCTGGCTTTCATGCGCAGGGCGCCGGTGAGTTCCGCGTTGCCGCTGAGCAACCACAGGGTCCAGCCGCTGCAACGCTGCTTGACCATGGCGCCGAGGTCGGCATAGAGGGCTTCGAGCTCATCTTGTTGGCCCAAGCGTTCGCCGTAGGGCGGGTTGCAGACCAGGATCCCCGGGCCTGGCGGCGGTAGGAAGTCGCGGCAGTCGCCCAGCTGCAGGGCGATCGCCCCGGCCACGCCAGCGGCCTTGCAGTTGCTTTTTGCTTGCTCCAGGATGGCCGGATCCTGCTCAAGCCCCACGATGGGCGCCAGGGGCCGGCCATCGGCAAGGAAAGCCCCTGCAGACCCGGCTAACCCCGGGCCGGTGCGATCGAGGGCCAAGGCGGCCTGGCGTTCCTGCTGCCAGAGCAGCGGATCGAAATCGGGCCAGCGCTCAAAGCCAAAGGAACGCCCTAGCCCCGGGGCCCTGCCCAGGGCCCAGCAGGCCGCCTCGATTAGCAAGGTGCCGGAGCCGCAGAGGGGATCGGCCAGGGGCACCGACCCGTCCCAGCCGGTGAGGGCCACCAGCCCGGCGGCCAGGTTTTCCTTCAGGGGGGCCAGGCCCATGGCGGCGCGATAGCCGCGCCGATGCAGGCTGCCGCCGCTGCCATCGAGGCTGAGCACGGCCCCCTCGCCACCGAGGTGGAGATGGAGGGCGAGATCGGGATCCTCCAGATCCACCGAGGAGCGTTCACCCCAGTGCTGGCGCTGCCAGTCCACCAGGGCGTTTTTCACCTCCAGGGCGCTGTAGTGGCTATGGCTCAGGCCCGGGGCGGTGCCGGTGCTGTCGACGCGGAAGCGGGCCTCGGGCGGCAGCCAGCGCTGCCAGTCGGCCGCTGCCTGCACGCCGGCGTAGAGGTCCTGGCGCGAGCGGCAGGGGAAGCGGGCCAGCTGGCGCAGGATTCGAAAGGGCAGGCGGGCCTGGAGGTGCAGCCGGTAGAAGCAGGCCAGATCGGCCTCAAGGGCCACGGCCCGGCGCAGGGGACGCACGGCCTGGGCGCCCAGGGCCGCCAGTTCAGCGGCGGCGCACTCCTCCAGGCCCGAGGGCACGGCGGCGATGCAGGCGAAGGGTTCGGCCCGGGCCGGGGAGGCCTGGAACTGTTCGGGGATGCCCACTCGGACCAGGCGGCGTCAGGCCATCCTCTGCTGTCACAATGCAGGGGTCCGGTCTCGGCCGGACTAGGTGGTCCACACCAGTGTTTCGGACAGCGGTTCGATTCCGCTCAGCTCCATTGCCCCCCGCTAGCTCGGTGGGGCGCCCTCCCAGCCCCAAGGCTGGGACCTTCAGGGGCTGCAATGGTTTCGACGGGGCATGAGGAGGGTGACTGAAGCCTGCTCGGTAAGAGCACACACGTAACAGCGAACAACATCGTTCGTTTCTCCCGTCAAGCCGCCCCTGTGGCTGCCTGACCCTAGTTAGGGAGATGGGGTGAGATCAGCCTTATCACCCAAATGATCCATGGGGCCTGGAAGGGCCCTTTTTAATGGTTGGCCGAACGGATGAGCTGGCTGACTTTGATGGCTGAATCTGTTGGCTGAATCTGTTGGTCCCTAGGGCTCCAGCCGATGGCATCAATCTTGGATATTGCCTGCCATCAGTAGATCCCTGTCCTCACTGGATCACCCCCTAGACCAGGGTCTGCGACGATCGGATTGTCGGGTCGGCCCAGGATGAATCCCTTGAGTTGGCATGCCTTGGTCAGTCCGATCACCCTTCTGGCCGCCCTCGCCCCCGCCGGCCAGGCATTGGCTCCGGCGCCGTCGTTTCAGGCTGCCGCCTTGGCAATCCTGCCGCTGGCCCTGGGCTCGGCCGTGAGTCCCCTGGTGTTGGTGGCCCAGATCCTGACGGTGACGCGCAGCGGCTCGGGGCTGAGGGCGGGCTGGTGGTTTGGGCTCGGTTCGGCCCTGGTGGTGGCCCTTTGGATTGGGCTGGCCTTAGTCGTGGGCCATGCCCTGCCCCAGCCGGCTCCAGGGCCCGATCCGGAGTCGGCCTGCCTGCGGTTGGTGCTGGCCCTGGTGTTGCTGGGGCTCGGTTTGAAACTCCTGGGGGCAGTCCCGGCGCCCATCCAGGCCAATGCTGAGCTGGAGAGCCCCGCCCAGGAGGGTTTCGCCCCGGGCCGTCAGGACGGGCAGACAATGCGGCGCCATCCCTTGCGCCGCGCCTTTGGGCTGGGCCTGGTGTCCATGGCCAGCAATCTCACCTCCCTGGTGCTGGTGTTCCCCGCCGTCCATGACCTGGGCCGGGACCGCTTGCCCGGCCCGCAGGAGGCCCTGCTGGTGGGTCTGATCGCCCTCTTTGCCCTCCTTCCCTCCCTGGCGCCGCCCCTGTTGCTCCTGGTCAGTGGGGCCGCAGGACAGCGCCAGCTGGAGCGGCTCAATGGCTGGACCCAGGCGCACCAGCGTCCGATCAGCGGTGGGCTGTGCCTGGGCTTTGGCCTGCTGCTGGCCCTCAGCGGCCTCTCAAGTTTGTGAGCCTTTACTAGGGGAGTGGCTTGCTCCCCTGGGCGCGCCCACCCAGATCCGGAGTTCCTCGAGCTCCAGCACCCCTTCGCGGCGCTCACCTTTGTAGTCCCAGGTGGGGAAGGCCCGAATCTTGGCCGTCTGGCAGCGCAGGCGGCCGGGATCGTCCTTATCGCATTCCACGTAGGGCAGCTTGCTGGCTGCCTCGGCGCCGAACAAGCTCTTCTGGTGGGTGCAGTGGCCACACCACCAGGCGCCATAGAACACCACACCTTTACGGCGCAGGATTTCGACCAGGGCGAGCTGGTCGGGGCTAGAGGCTTTGAGAGCGGCGCTTGCGCCGGCTTCAGCCAGAAGGGTTCGGGCTGGTTTGGCCAGGGCTGGGCCCGCCTCGCTGGCGCCAGGGCTTGGGGCGGTGGAACTGTGGGCGGGTCCATGGGCGCCGATTGAGGTGGCCACCAAGACGGCGCTGACACCCACCAGCAGGGCCGAGCGCCAAGGGCGTCTGTGTCCTTGACCCAGCGCCATGGGGGCTCCTAGGGCAGGGTCGGCGAGAGGGGCCATGGGGGCTGGCGATGCTGGCTGGAGGCTAGGGCGGATCCCTTGGACTTCCGTGGAGGGCCGCCCAATCGGGCGGGGGGGACGCTGGTCCCGTTCTGAGCCGCTTGGGCTGCGGCGGTTGGCATCCGTCGTTCGGCCTTCCGCCCATGGCGGCGCCCCAGCTCGGGCGTTTCAACTGGGAGAGTGGGGGTGCCATTGACCTCTCACCCCCGACGCCGCGATGGGAGCCAGTGGATATCGCGATTACTTCAAGGTGCTGGGCCTGGAGCGGGGCGCCGATGCCGATGCGGTGAAGCGGGCCTTCCGCAAGCTGGCCCGGGAATACCACCCAGACGTCAATCCCAATAACAAGGAGGCCGAGGCGAAATTCAAGGAGATCAGCGAGGCCTACGAGGTGCTCTCCGATCCCGATAAGCGCCGCCGCTACGAACAATTCGGCCAATACTGGAACCAGGCTGGCGGGGCCAGCGGCGGCGCCGATGTCGATTTTGGCCGCTACGGCAACTTCGACGACTTCATCAACGACCTGCTGGGCCGTTTTGGCGGTGGTGGCGGGCCCGCTAGTGGCGGTTTTGGCGGAGCCCCAGGCGGGTTTGGCTTCGCCTCTGGCTTCCCCGGGGGCTTCCCCGGCGGTGCGGCTGGGGCAGCCGCCGGCCGGGCGCCCCTCAACCTCGATGCCGAGGCCAGCATCAGCCTCAGCTTTGCCGATGCCTTTCGGGGCTGCGAGCGCACCCTGGCCGTCAACGAGGAGCGGGTGCAGGTGCGGATTCCGCCGGGGGTGAAAACCGGCAGCCGCCTGCGGCTCAAGGGCAAGGGCAACCTCCAGCCCGGCACCGGCCGCCGCGGCGACCTCTACCTCAACCTCAAGCTGCTCGACCATCCCGTTTGGAGCCTGGACGGCGACCTGTTGCGGGCCGAGCTGCCGCTCAGCCTCGATGAACTGGCCCTCGGCGGTGAAGTGCGGGTGGCCACCCCCGATGGCGAAGCCACCGTGCAGGTGCCTGCCGGCATGGAGCCGGGCCGCAGCCTGCGGCTCAAGGGCAAGGGCTGGCCGATCAAGGACGGCCGCGGGGACCTGCTGCTCAGCCTCAGCCTGCGCCTGCCCCCCAGCTTCAGCGAGGCGGAGCGTCAGCTGCTCGAGCAACTGCGCGCTGAACGCCGCGTCGATCCCCGCGTCGACTGGATCGAGCAGGCACGCCTCTGATCTGGGCCGGCCCTTGCGCAAGCCATGCCGCTTGCCAGCCCCGCCTCATGGGGAGACCGCCAGGCCAGCTCCGTAGGATCCACCCAGCTTGAAGGCCGCCATGGAGCTCACCTACCGCCCCCGCCGGTTGCGGCGTACCCCAGCCCTGCGGGCCATGGTTCAGGAGCACCAGCTCCGCGCCGCCGATTTCATCTACCCCCTGTTTGTGCACGAGGGCGCCACCAACGAGCCGATCGGTGCCATGCCTGGCGCCCAGCGCTGGAGCCTGGAAGGGCTCGTGCAGGAGGTGGGTCGCGCCTGGGGCTTGGGCATCCGCTGCGTGGTGCTCTTCCCGAAGGTGGCCGATGGGCTCAAAACCGAAGATGGCGCCGAATGTTTCAACGAAGGTGGCCTGATTCCCAGGGCTATTCGGCGCATCAAGGCTGCCCACCCCGGCATGACGATCATGACCGATGTGGCCCTCGATCCCTATTCCTGCGATGGCCATGACGGCATCGTCAGTGCCGAAGGGATCGTGCTTAACGATGAAACCGTGGAAATCCTCTGCCGCCAGGCCGTGGCCCAGGCCAAGGCCGGCGCCGACCTGATCGGCCCCAGCGACATGATGGATGGCCGGGTCGGGGCGATTCGTGAGGCCCTCGATGAGGAGGGCTTTGAGCATGTGGGCATCATCAGCTACACCGCCAAATACGCCTCTGCCTACTACGGGCCTTTCCGCGAAGCCCTGGATTCGGCGCCCCGGGCCGCGGCCGGCAAGCCGATCCCCAAGGATAAATCCACCTACCAGATGGATCCGGCCAATGGCCGGGAGTGTCTGACGGAGGCCCTGCTGGATGAACAGGAAGGGGCCGATATTTTGATGGTGAAGCCAGGCCTGGCCTACCTCGATATCATCCATCGCCTGCGCGGCGAAACCGAATTGCCGATCGCGGCCTACAACGTGAGCGGCGAGTATTCGATGGTGAAGGCGGCGGCCGAACGGGGCTGGATTGATGAGCGCTCGATCGTGCTCGAAACCCTGCTGTGTTTCAAGCGGGCCGGCGCCAATTTGATCCTCACTTACCACGCTTGTGATGCGGCCGCCTGGCTGGCCGAGGAGGGTTGAGCACGAACCCCCAGGAGTGGCCGGCGCCGCCCCCGCTGGGGAGCTCCGGGCGCCCACGCCGCGGCGAGTTTTTTGTCGGCTGGGTCTATGGCCCCTGGGTGGCGGCCAGCTTGATCAGCGTGCTGGCCCTGCGCCTGCTGCTGGATGGCGATGGGGCGACCCGGGCTGCGGGCTGGGGCCTGTTCGGTAGCGCGGCCATCTGTTTTTCGATTGGATGCGTTTGCAAGACCTCCTGGGCCCTGGCCCAGCGGCGCCGATGAGCCGCAGTGGCCTGCTCAAGTTGGTCACCCTGCCCGTGCTGGCGGCGGCCGTGGTGCTGCTGGTGGTCACGAAGGTGCGTGATGGCGGCGGCCCCACCCCCTGGAACCTCTTTGGAGCTGGCCTGATCTGCTTCTCGATCGGTTGCCTGGCCCGCACCGCCCTTGCCAGCAGCGAAGGGCCCAAGCCCTAAGGCACCGCGCCCCAGGCACCAGGGCCGGCCGGCCTTGGCCCCGCAGCCACGCAAGAGCCTGTTGCGGTCAAGAATGGCGTTAGCGCAACGGCAAGGGCACCATGGCGGTAGGCGAGCAGGGAGTCGACGGCATCAGCCCCGCCGGCAGCGAGCAGGAGAGGCGCACCCTGGGCCGGCAATCCTGGCTCGGTCATGTGGCCTTGCGGGTGCAGGACATGGAGCGGGCCAAGCGCTTCTACGCCGCCATGGGCCTGGAGCTCACCTGGGATGCCAGCGATTGGGCCTACCTGCAGCGCCCCGGCGGCGGTGATGGCATCGCCCTGCTCAGCCCGGATTACAAAGCCGCCGGCCCCCATTTCGCGTTCCATTTTTCCAGCCGCGAGCAGGTGCAGGCCGAACACGCCCGCCTCCAAGCCGCCGGTGTGCCTGTGGGCGAGCTCCACGACCACCGCGATGGCACGGCCTCGTTCTATCTCCAAGATCCCGAGGGCAACTGGTTGGAGCTTCTCTACGAGCCCGAGGCAGGCATCGGCTCGAACCGGTCCTGATCCCCTGCAGCCGTCCCAAGCCCCATCGACCGGTTCCCCTGTTTCCCGCCTCCTCAGGCCGTTTGTCTAGTGCTTCCCCTGGTTCCTTCCCCGCTGCCAACCGAGCGTCCTGATGGGGCGACTGACCTGGCCCCTGACTCCAGGGCGTCGCAGCCAGCCGGGATGGATCCCCTGAATGGTGTGGACGAGCCCATGGGCATGGACCAGCCGATCGGCCAAGAGGCCCTGGAGCTGCTGGAGTGGCCGCGGCTGGGGGAGCACCTGGCCACGTTTGCCAGCACCAGCGCCGGCGAAGCCCTCTGTGCCCGCTTGCCCCTGGGCGCCAACCTTGAGGAGAGCCGCCGGCGCCTGGCCGAAACCACCGAGTTGGTGGGCCTCGATGGCCTCAGCGAGGGGGGCCTGTCCTTCCAGGGCGTGGCCGACCTGGGGGACACCCTGCTCTTCTGCGCCAAGGGCGGCACCGCCTCGGGCCTGGCCCTGCTGGCCGTGGCCACCACCCTGGCGGCGGCCCGGCGCCTGCGCCGCCAGATCGAAGACCCCACGATCCGCCCGGTAACCACGGCCCTGGTGGCGGACCTGCGCACCCTGCCGGAGCTGGAGCAACGGCTGCGCTTTTGCCTCGAGGAGGGCGGCCGGGTGGCGGATCGCGCCAGTGCCCCCCTGGCGGAGCTGCGCCGCCAGCTGGCCGCCGCCCGCTCGGACCGGCGCGAACGCCTGCAGGAGCTGATCCGTCGCCACAGCGCCCTCCTTCAAGACACGGTCGTGTCCGAGCGCAACGGCCGGCCCGTGCTGGCGGTGAAGGCCGGGGCCGCCTCCCAGCTGGCCGGCTTAGTGCACGACAGTTCCGCCTCCGGCAGCACGGTGTTCATCGAACCCCAGGCCGTCATCGCCCTGGGAAACCGGATCGGAGTTCTGGCCGGCAAGGAGCGGGAGGAGGAGCAGCAGGTGTTGCTGGAGCTCAGTGGCCTGGTCGGCGCCGAACAGCCGGCCCTCAGCCACCTCCAGGCGGTGCTGGTTCAGTTGGATTTCGCCCTGGCCCGGGCCCGCTATGGCCAGGCCCTAGGCGCCACACGCCCCGAGCTGGAGGCGGATTCCGGCGCTCCGATCCGCCTGGAGGGCCTGCGCCATCCCCTGCTGCTCTGGCAGGAACGCCGCCAGGGCGGCCATGGGGTGGTGCCGGTGAGCGTGCAGGTCAGCCCTGAGCTGCGGGTGGTGGCGATCACCGGCCCCAACACCGGCGGCAAAACCGTGACGCTCAAAAGCGTGGGCCTGGCGGCCCTGATGGCCCGCGCCGGCCTGTTCTTGCCCTGCAGCGGCACCCCCTCGGTTCCCTGGTGCGAGCTGGTGCTGGCCGACATCGGCGATGAGCAGTCGCTGCAGCAAAACCTCTCCACCTTCAGCGGCCACGTGCGCCGCATCGCCCGGATCCTGGCCGCCCTGCCGAGCGAAGCCAGCGCGGGCGCCTGCCTGGTGTTGCTCGATGAGGTGGGCGCTGGCACCGATCCCACCGAGGGCACGGCCCTGGCGATCGCCCTGCTGCGCCATTTGGCCGAGCGGGCCCGGCTCACGATCGCCACCACCCACTTCGGCGAGCTCAAGGCCCTCAAATACCACGATTCCCGCTTTGAAAATGCTTCGGTGGCCTTCGATGTCGCCACCCTCTCGCCCACCTACCACCTGCTCTGGGGCATCCCGGGCCGCAGCAACGCCCTGGCGATTGCCAACCGCCTCGGCCTCGATGGCGCCGTGCTCGACGAGGCCCAGCTGCTGTTGGCGCCCCGGGGTGAGGGGGAACTCAACCAGGTGATCGCCGGCCTGGAGGCCCAGCGCCAACGCCAGCAGGAGGCGGCCGAGGAGGCGGCGGCCCTGCTGGCCCGCACCGAGCTGCTGCACGAGGAGTTACTGCAGCGCTGGCAGCAGCAGAGCGACCAGTCGGCCGAGCTCCAGGAGCAACGGCGCCAGGCCCTGGAGCATTCGATCCGCGATGGCCAAAAGGAGGTGCGCCGGATCATCCGCCGCCTGCGCCAGGGGCAGGCAACCGGTGAAACGGCCCGCCAGGCGGGCCAGACACTCAAGCGGCTCGAGCAGGACCACCGCCCCAAGCCCGAGCGCCGCGATCACCGCGGCTGGCGGCCGGTGGTGGGCGAGCGCATCCGGCTGCTGGCCCTGGGCAAGGCGGCCGAGGTGCTGGCGATCAGCGCCGATGGCCTCGAGCTCACGGTCCGCTGCGGTGTGTTGCGCCTGACGGTGGAACTGGCGGCGATCGAGGGGCTCCAGGGCGAAAAACCGGCGCCCCCCGAGCCGCCCCAGCCGGTGGTGCATGTACGCAGCCGCCGCAATCCGGCCAGCCGCGGCCCGGAGGTGCGCACCGAGGGCAACACCGTCGATGTGCGGGGCCTGCGGGTGCATGAGGCCGAATCGGCGCTGGAGGAACGGCTGCGCAACGCCAATGGCCCCCTCTGGGTGATCCATGGCATCGGCACCGGCAAGCTCAAACGGGGCCTGCGCGATTGGCTCGCCACCGTGCCCTACGTGGACCGGGTCAGCGACGCCGACCAGGGCGATGGAGGCCAGGGCTGCAGTGTGGTCTGGGTGAAATGAGGCCCGGCTAAGCGTCCAGACCCCATCAACCCTTGGTCCCTTCAGCCCAGCTTGGGCAGTACCGGTTCCGGGCCCGCCGTCGCCGGTGCTTTCACCTGGGGCAGGGCCAGCCCGTCTCCGTCAAACAGGCGCCAACCCTCGGCCTGAACCTCCAGGTGCACGGTCTGGCCTGGCACCAGGGCCTGGTCGGGTTCGGCCCGCACCTGCACCAGGTGGCTGCCCTCCAGCAGGCGGCAGCTCACCAGCTGTTCATTGCCCAGGGCTTCGCAGTGGGTCACCTCGGCGCTGAGGTTGCGGTTGGTGGCGGGCCCGAGCCGTAGGTGTTCGGGCCGCAGGCCGGCGGTGAGGCCATCCGGGTTGCCCCGCTCCTGCCACTGGGCCAGGGCCGCGCCCATGGGGCCTTCCACCAGGAAGCGCCGGCCCTCCAGCTGCAGCTGGGCACCGCCGACGGCGCTCACGGGCAGCAGGTTCATGGCTGGGCTGCCGATGAACTGGGCCACAAAGGTGTTGGCGGGCCAGCGATAGAGCTCCAAAGGCGTGCCGAGCTGCTGCAGCTGGCCCCGGTTGAGCACCGCAATCCGGTGGCCCATGGTCATGGCCTCCACCTGGTCGTGGGTCACGTAGATCGTGGTGGTGCCGAGCCGGCGCTGCAGCTCGACGATCTGGCTGCGGGTGCCGCCGCGCAACTTGGCATCGAGGTTGCTGAGGGGCTCATCCATCAGGAACACCGCAGGCTGGCGGGCGATCGCCCGGCCCAGGGCCACCCGCTGCTTTTGGCCGCCGGAGAGTTCCTTCGGCAGGCGATCGAGCAGGGCCCCCAGTTCCAGGGTCTCGGCCACCTGCTCGATCACGGCTTCGATCCGGTCTTCGCGCCGGGAGCGAAAGCGCAGCGGGCCTGGCAGGCCGCGGCTGGCCCGGTGCAGGCCATCGGCCAGTTCCTGCAGGGGGCTGCGCTGGCGTTGGCGCCGCAGGCCGAAGCCGATGTTGTCCGCCACGCTCAGGTGGGGGTAGAGGGCGTAGCTCTGGAACACCATCGCCACATCCCGCTGGGAGGGCCGCAGCTGGGTCACCCGGCGATCGCCCACGAACAGGTCGCCGCTGCTGGGGCTTTCCAGGCCCGCCAGTAGGCGCAGCAGGGTGCTTTTGCCGCAGCCCGAGGGACCCACCAGCACCAGAAATTCACCATCGCTGATGGTCAGATCCAGGTCCCGCAGCACTTCAACCGGAGCGGCCCCCCGCCGGGGTGGGTAGGTCTTGCCCACGCGCTGGAAGCGAACCTCTGCCAAAACCAGCCCTGCGACGGCCCGATCCTAGGGTTGGACTTCGGAGTGCCCATCCCTCGACCTTCTCTTTTGCAGTTCATTGACCAAGCCCGCATCGCCGTGCACGCCGGCCGCGGTGGCGACGGCATCGTGGCGTTTCGGCGGGAAAAATACGTGCCAGCCGGGGGCCCCTCCGGCGGCGACGGCGGCAGGGGCGGCGATGTCTGGTTTGAGGCCGACCCCAACCTCCAGACCCTGCTCGACTTCAAATACCGGCGCCTGTTCGAGGCGCAGGAGGGCCGCCGCGGCGGCCCCAACCGCAGCAGTGGCGCCGGCGGTGATTCCCTGGTCATCAAGGTGCCCCTGGGCACGGAGGTACGCGATCGCCGCACCAACATCCTCTTGGGCGATCTCACCGAAAAGGGCCAGCGCCTGCTGGCGGCGGCCGGCGGCCGCGGTGGCCTTGGCAATGCCCACTACCTGAGCAACCGCAACCGGGCCCCGGAGAAATTCACAGAGGGCAAGGACGGCGAGGAATGGCTGCTCCAGCTGGAGCTCAAGCTGTTGGCCGAAGTCGGCATCATTGGCCTACCCAATGCGGGCAAGAGCACCCTGATCTCGGTGCTGTCAGCCGCCCGGCCCAAGATCGCCGACTATCCCTTCACCACCCTGGTGCCCAACCTGGGCGTGGTGCGCCGTCCCAGCGGCGATGGCACCGTGTTTGCCGATATCCCTGGCCTGATCGCGGGAGCCGCCCAGGGGGCGGGCCTCGGCCACGACTTCCTGCGCCACATCGAGCGCACCCGCCTGCTCGTCCACCTGGTGGATGCTGGCGGCGAGGATCCCCTCGCCGACCTAGCTGTGGTGGAGGCCGAGCTGGCCGCCTACGGCCATGGCCTGCCGGAGCGTCCCCGGGTGGTGGCGATCAACAAGATCGAGCTGCTCCTGGGCGACGAGCTCGAGGAGCTGGCCAGCCGGGTGCAGGAGCACTGCGGCTCGCCGGTTTTGTTGATCTCAGCTGCCACCTCCCAGGGCCTCGACAAGCTCCTGGCCCGGGTCTGGCAAGAGCTGGGGATTTAAGCCAAGGGTCTGGAAGCCCAGCCCCAGCCCTAAAGCACAAAAAAAGGGCCCCCTGCTGAAGCCAGGGAACCCTTTGGATTGGAAAGAATCAACTAGGCGGCCTTGCTTTCGGGTAGGCCGCCGGGACTATGCGGGATGGAAGGCCCTAGGGATCAGTCGTCATAGATGCGGCACTCGGCCGCTTCGGGGTTGAGGTCGCAATACACCTCGAGCGGGGTCGGGTCGTGGGCGTCTTCGGGGTGGTGGGCCTTGTATTCCTGCAGACCTTTGAGCTCCTCTTCGAGGTGGCGCACCTTGCCGTCGTTGCCGTCGGCTTTGGCGGCCTCGATCTCGCTCTGGTCCTTAAGGATGTGCTCGTCGATGGTGTTCATGGAAGAGGCCGGAGAATTCCGGCCGCTCATCGTCGCCCACACCAT
>CAMAVE010000009.1 GCA_945861595.1 Synechococcus sp. UW140 | reverse complement strand
ATCGGCGTCACCCTTGGCTATCACCGCCTGCTGGCCCACCGGTCCTTTCGGGTGGTGGCCTGGCTGGAGCCCCTGATCACCACCTGCGGCACCCTAAGTTGTCAGCATGGCCCCATTGATTGGGCCGGCCTCCATCGCCACCACCACCTCCATTCCGACGATCCCAGCGACCACCACAACAGCCACCTGGGCTTCTGGTGGAGCCATTTCGGCTGGATGCTGAAGGAGGTGCCGGCTAAGGCCCATGTCAAACGCTTGACGCCCGATCTGCAGGCCAATGCCTATTACCGCTGGCTGAATCGCAATTTCCTGCTGCTGCAATTCCCGCTCGCTGCCTTCCTGTGGTGGCTTGGCGAAACCACCGGCGCCGGCGGCCTGGCCCTCGTGCTGTGGGGCATCCCGTTGAGGCTGGTGTTGGTGTATCACTGCACCTGGATGGTGAATTCCGCCACCCACCGCTGGGGCTACGTCAGCCACGAAAGCCACGACCAATCGAAGAACAACTGGTGGGTGGCCCTGCTCACCTTTGGCGAGGGCTGGCATAACAATCACCACGCCTACCAAAGCAGCGCCCGCATGGGCTTCCGTTGGTGGGAAATCGATCTCACCTGGCTGCATATCAAGCTGTTGCAGCGCCTCGGCCTAGCCAGCCACATCCACCTGGCCAAACCACTCCGCTCCCGGCGAGCCACCTGACGCTGGCGCCTTGATGCGCCCAGTGCTGATCTGGCTTCCTTCATCTGGCTTCGCTGATCTGCCAAACGATCCTTGGTAGCGCCAACCTGGCTACCCCTGTTTTTCTGTATGACTGCCACGATTGCTTTGCCTGATTACAGCAGCGCCGCCTATTTGGAGGCCTATAGCCGCATCAACGCCATGGTGATCGTGGGCGAAGGCCTGGCGGATCGTCACTTCCGCCTCCTCGCTCGGGCGATCCCGGAGGATGCCGAAACGCTCCAAACCCTGGCCGCCATGGAGGGTCGCCATGCCCGCGACTTTGTCGGCTGCGGCGTCCACTTGGGCGTTAAGCCCGATGTTCCCCTGGCCCGCAGCCTGTTTGTGCCCCTCCATGCCCTGTTTCTTAAGGCGAGCCGCGCCGGCGATCGGGTGGCCTGCCTGGTGATCCAATGCCTGATCGTGGAAAGCTTTGCCGTGGCGGCCTATCGCTGCTACCTGCCGGTGGCCGATGCCTACGCCAGGCCGATCACGGCCGAGGTGCTCAAGGATGAGGCCCGTCACCTCAGCTACGGCGAAGACTGGCTGCGGCCCCGCTTCCAGGAGGTGGCCGAGGAGGTGGTGGCCTGCTGCCGCCGGGCCGTGCCCGTGGCCCTAGGGATGCTGGAGCGGCTCAAACCCGATCTGGACACGATTGGCATTGCCCCGGTGGAGCTGGTGGGGGAATTCATGGCCTGTTTCCAGGAGTCGCTCGTGGCCATTGGCTTCAGCCCCGCCCGCTGCCGCCAGGTGCTCACCGAATTGGCGGCCGAGGCCCTGGCCTGAGGGCCGCTTGGCTCCAGGGTCCTGGTGGAGCCAGATGGCGTTCAGAAGCGCAACACCCGTCGGCGCCGCCAGCGCTGCAGGGCGATCACGGTCCACACCGCTTCGGCGATCGCAAACGGCCAGGCCCCCTGAACCAGGGCGTAGATGCCAGAGCTGAAACTGCCGCCCGCAAAAATCAACACCCACACCGGACCCCGTTCCTCCAGGGCGTAGGCTACGAGGGTAATGGCTACGCAAATCAAGCCAACGATATCGAGTTGGTGGGAAACCATGGGGGAGTGATTCGGGTCTAACTTTAACAATTCTAACAGTGGTAATGGATGTGCCCGGCCAAGGGCTGTCTTGTCAATAGCGTCTTCAAGGAGAATCAATTCAACTGGCAATGGAATCAACTTTTTCTGCGATAGCCGTATTTAAAATGCAAGAAGGAACAGGGAAGTCCCTGGTTGATTTCTTTCTGTCGTCAGATGGACTCGCCGTGACCCGTGCCTACAAGGGCTGTCTTCAGTTTGACGTCCTAACCGAAAGCGCTGACCCAGACACGGTTCGAATCTATGAAAAATGGGAGAGCAAGGAGGCTTGGGACAATTATATTCAATTCAGGGCGCAATCGGGTGCCATGGATTTCTTGAAAAGCATGCTCGCTGACGCCCCTGTTTACACTCCCTGTGTCGTCATTGGGTAGGACGTCATCCTTCTCTGGCCAGGATGGCCTGGATAGCCAGGATGGAATCTTTGTCCATTGATTTTGCATGGTTGGCTGGGGGCCGCGCTACAGCTTTACAATGCCCGGCCATGGGCATGTGGTTTGGTGACTGTTAAAAGTAAACGGGCTGATTGCACCCAAGTAAACCATCGAAAAGATGTTGATGTAATTTTTTTGGCGGTAGGGGCTTAATGGTCAAGATAGGTTATTGGCCTTTGCTGGGGCCATCGGAACCATTGCGGGGTTGGGCGGCTCCTTGTTGGCTGCACCGTCCCTCGAGAGCTGCATAACTGTAGCTTGGTGATCGGAACGACTTCCAATCCCGATGGGTTCGTCTGCGCCACGCAGAATCGGCAGCGCCTTGCCCTATTTGCTGCTCCTGATTCTTACCTTCGCAGCCCTGGGGCTCTCACGAACCTGGCCCTTGGCACCATGGTGATCTCACCCAGCCGTGTGCCCTTTGGCCTGCCGGCCCGGGTGTTCAGTGGTTTTATGTCCCTCTGTTGGGGCCTCTATGGCAGTGCCTGGGTCGTGTTGATTGGGTGCACCGTTGCGGCCATCACCCACCATTGGCGCTCGATGCGGCTGGAGCTGAATCTGCTCGGGGGCCTGCTGGGCTTCAGCCTGCTGCTCAACCTAGTCGATGTCAACCTGCATCTCTCCAGCGGCAACGTCAAGGGCCTGGTACTGCTGTACGAGGGTGTCATCTTCTATCTGTCGGTGCAGAGTCTCTGGGCGTTTTATTATTGGTCGATTGATGAGGGGCCGGCCAATCGTCGGGCCTTTTGGTGGGTGCCACCGCCTAGCTTTAATGGTGTCTCCCAGGAATGGCAGCCCAGCTTCCTCGATTACTTTTATCTAGCAGCCGTTGTCAGTTTTTCCTTTTACCCCAGTGTCGAGCCCATTAAGTCCAGTAGCAAGCTTTTCATCCTTGTCCAGCTCTTTGTCGTGTTGAATATCAATGTTGTTTTGATCGCCAGGGCCGTTGGCCTGCTGGCCTGAGGCGGCAATCGCAGCGAGTAGGCCCCCATCGGGCTCTTGCACCCACTCCAGGGTGTTGCCATCGGGGTCGCTGGCATAGAAGGAGCTGCTGCCATCGCGATGGCGGTGAATCGGGCCCTGCCCCCGCGATCCGGCGACCTGGCAGCGTGCGTGCCAGCCCGTGAGGTCTTCCCCCGCCTCAAGGTGAAAGCCCAGGTGGGGGCCGGCGCCCCGATAGCTGGGGCCGAGCAGGGCCAACCCCCAACCCATCGGACTGCCCAGGAAGGCCCAGTCGGGATCGCGCCACAGGGGTTCAAAGCCCAAGGCGGCGTAGAAGGTGATCGAGCGGCCGATGTCCGTGACGGCAATGGCGCTGTGGCCAGCGAAGGATCGCTCCATGGCCGGCCCCGGTTGCTTACCGCACAGGATGCCTGCCTGGGTCCCAGGCCTGGGCTCGCTGACCTGGGGGGCGTTCAGATGGGTCATGGCGACTGGGCACGGTTCGTGCGTTGGCGGAAATGGGACCGATCGGATTGCGGCTTGAGGGCGAACTCGCTTGCAGATCGGAGCGTTGCTGGGGTCCGTGGCCTGGTGGCCTACCTACGGCCAGGCCCGCCCCCCTGGCCGTAGGTAGGCCACCGGGAGCTGTCTTGTGGGCATCGTTCATTGGCGCGACCTGGAGCCACCGGTTGCAAGGTCGGCGAGCGGGGGCGGCGAGGGCAGGGTTTGGGCCTTGGCCGCCAGGCTGGCCTGATCGAGGTCCGCCGCAGCGCTAACCACGCCGCCGAAACGCAGTTGCAGCCAGGTGATCAAGCCGGGTTCCAGGGCGGCGATGCCCTCCTGGTCCCGGCTGCCGAGGCCCAGGCTCACCAGCAGGAAGGGGGGCAAATACCAGAGTTGGGCATCGCCACCTCCATGGCCGCGCCGTTCCTTGATCAGTTCGCGCAACTGGCCATCGCCACTGAGCTGGCCTAAGGGTGCCAGCAACAGCAGGGGTGTTTGGCGGCACGGCGGGGCGCCGAGCGGCGCTTGGGGGTTGGGGCTGGGGGGATGGGCCTGGACCGGCGTAGCGACCGAGTCCAGGGACTGGATTGCAACCATTGCGAAACGATCGGACAACAAGACAACGATAACGTAATACCGTTGATCTGTTGCGGCCCTCCCCCTCCTCTGTCCTGTCGCCCACCCACCATGACCACCCTTTCGACACCCGTGACCGCCCCCGATGCCGCCGCCGGCCATGGCCACCCGGGCCATCCCGCCGTTGCAGCCAGTGTCCAGAGCGAGAGCAGCGAGGCCGGCGCCCCTGGCCCAAGGGCTTCTCACGCAAACGGCTTCGAGGTGATTTCCACCCATGCCAATGGGGCCGATCAGGCCCAGCGCCAGGTGCTTGGCCCCCGGCTGCGGCGCCTCCATGCCCGCATCGGCGCCGCCCATCGCCAGGCCGAGGGCATGGCCTTTTCGCGGGCCCTGCTGGCGGGCCAGGTGGAACCGCTGCAACTGGTGGCCCTGCTGCGGGCCCTGGCCCCGGGCTACGGCCTGATCGAACAGGAGGGCCCCGCCTTGGCCGCCGCCCTCGGCGCCCAGGCCTTTCCCTGGAGCGACCTGGCCCGCAGCCCCGCCCTGGAGCGCGATGCCGCCCAATTCGCCGCCATCGAGGCCAGCCCACCCTCGGCCGCTGCGGCCGTCTGGCTTGAGCAATTGCGCAGCCTGGCCCGCCAAGCCCCCCACCGCTTCCTGGCCCACGTCTACGTGCGCTACGGCGGTGACCTCTCCGGGGGCCAGCAGCTGGCCGAGCAGGCCAACGCCATTTTGGCCAGCCGGGGCCTGCCGCCGGTGAGCTTTTGGGCCTTCGAGCGGCCGGTGCGGGAGCTCAAAGATGGGCTGCACGCCGCCTTTGAACAGCTCGAGCTCTCCGAGGCCGAGGAGGCCGAGCTGCTGGAGGAAGCCGAAATCGCCTTCCGCGCCACCCAGAGCTTGCTGGCCGAACTGGCGGAGTTGGTCCCAGGCACCGCCACCGCGGCTGCCTCTGCCATCACCCCAGACCCAGCCCCAGCCACCGCCTAGGCCGCCAACGCCCCCAGGGGCGTCCTGATGGGCGCTGGCCTGGGGCTTTTGCCAGGGGCAATCAGGCCGTTTCAGCGCCCCATCTCTCACGTCCTCCCCCCGCTCGCTTGCCGATTCGCCCCATGCCCACTGCCACCAGTGCCTCGCCCCCCGCTGCTACTAGCCCGCTGGCGATTGATGCCGTTTCCGTTGGCCGCACGGCGTCGCCCCGTCCCCCCCAGAGCAGCCCCCTAGAGCTGCTGCTCAAATACGACAAGCCGGTGCCCCGCTACACCAGCTACCCCACGGCGGCCCAGTTCCACAGCGGCGTCGGGCCGGCGGATCTGGCGGCCCAGCTGGCCCGCCCCAGCGACGAACCCCTGTCGCTCTACGTGCATGTGCCCTTCTGCCGCCATGCCTGTTGGTATTGCGGCTGCAACCGCATCACCACCCAGCTGGGCTCGAAGGTGGTGGCCCCCTACCTCCAATCCCTGCAGCAGGAGCTGGAGCTGATCGCCAGCCTGCTGCCCCAGCGGCGGCGCCTGGCCCAGGTGCACTGGGGCGGCGGTACGCCCAATTACCTCAACGCCGAGGAGCAGAGCCAGCTCTGGAATCTGGTGGCCCGCCATTTCGATCTGGAGCCCGAGTTGGAGGCCTCGATTGAGGTCAACCCGGAATTCATCGATCAAGGCCAAGCCCTGCACCTGCGGGCCCTGGGCTTCAACCGCATCAGCTTCGGCATCCAGGACGCCGACCCCGATGTGCAGCAGGCGGTGAACCGGGTGGTGCCGGTGGAGCAGCTGCGGCGGGTGATGGGCTGGCTGCGCGAAGCCCAATTTGAGAGCGTCAACGTGGACCTGATCTGTGGCCTGCCGCGCCAGACCCCGGAGCGGTTCCACACCACCTTGGACCTGGTGCGCGAACTACGTCCCGAACGCATCTCCCTATTTTCCTTCGCCTACTTGCCCGAGCAGCTACCCCTGCAACGCAAGATCGCCGCCGCCGACCTCCCCAGCCAGCGTGAGCGCCTGGCCATGCTCGATGACGCCAGCCAACTCCTGGGCGCCGCGGGTTACGAGGCCATTGGCATGGACCACTACGCCTTAGTTGGCGACAGCCTGGCCATCGCTGCCCGGCAAGGGTGCCTTCATCGCAATTTTCAGGGCTACACCACCGGCGGCACCTACGACCTGCTCGGTGTGGGGCCTTCGGCGATCAGCCAGTTTCCCCATCTGTTCAGCCAGAACCATCGCCAGCTCAAGGGCTACAACGCTGGCCTCCAAGCGGGCCAGCTGCCCGTGGAGCGGGGCTTGGCGGTGCTGGATCCGGAGGTGTTGGAACGGCGCGCCCTGATCCGGGAGGTGATGTGCCATTTCCGGGTGGAACTGGAGCTGGCCCGCTTTGCGATCGAATGGGCCAACCTCCAGGCCCTGGCCGCCGATGGCCTGGTCACCTTGAGCCAAAACGGCGACCTGGGCCTGGTGGAGGTAACCGCCGAAGGCCGCTGGTTGATCCGCACGATCGCAGCGGTTTTTGATCCCAGCCAGAGGGAGCGGGCGAGGGGCTCGCTCTTGATTTAGGGCCCTAAGGGGTAACCGCCTGGGCCGAGGCCCGGCCATCCCAGGCCATGGGGCCTGGCCTGGGATGGCGGTTGGCTGGACTGAGGGAGCTCCCTAGAGGTAGAAGCCCACCGTGGTCACCACCCTGGTTCCCTGGGCCCTCAGGGCACTGCGCAAGGAAATGGTCGATTGGTTGTGGAGCAGGTTCTCCCAGCGATGGCGGGTCACGAACACGGGCAACACCACCGTGCAGAACTTATGGCGATCCTTGCGGTGATCGATTTCGAATTGGCGCACAAACTCCAGCACCGGATCGATTAAGGAGCGATAGGGGGAATCGAGCACCACCAGGGGGATCTCTGGCAATTGCCGTTGCCATTGCTCCTGGAAGGCGCCACTTTTGCCCAGGCCCAGGTCCACATGCACGGCCACCAGTTCGCCGGCGATCGAACGGGCATAGCGAATCGCTTCAAAGCTGCCGCGATGCAGTTGGCCCACCAGCACCACCACCGGACTGCCCCCTTCCGACGGGGCCGCCGGCAAGGAGAGTTTCACGTCATGGGCCATGCGCAGGCGCCGGGCTACCTGTTTGTAGTGGCGATGGATGGTGAGGAACAGGGCCACCAGCAGGGGTACGGCCACCACCACCAGCCAGGCCCCCTGGGTGAACTTGCTGTAAAGCAAGACGCCCGAAACAATCGCCGTCACAACGCTGCCAAAGCCATTGAGCAGGGCCTTGCCCTTCCAGCCGGGGCTCTGTTCTCGCCACCAATGCACCACCATGCCCGCCTGGGAGAGAGTGAAGCTCGTGAACACCCCCACGGCATAAAGGGGGATCAGGTGAGTGACACTGCCACCGAAGATCACCAGCAGGATGCCGGCAAAGGCACTGAGCATCACGATGCCGTTGCTAAACACCAGCCGGTCGCCCAGGGAGGCCAGCTGGCGTGGCATGTAGCTGTCTTGGGCCAGGAAGGCGGCGAGGCGCGGAAAATCGGCAAAGGCGGTATTGGCAGCCAGCAGCAGAATCAACAGGGTGGAGATCTGCAGGATGAAAAGCACTGGCCCGTCGCCGAATACTGTTTCACCCAATTGATACATCAAGGTGGTGGTGCTGTTTTCCGTATAGACGGTGCCCAGTTGTGAGGCAAGGACGCTCACGCCTCCGAACATCGTCGCCAGCAGAATCACCATCACCGTCAACACCCGCCGGGCGTTGCGCCACTCCGTTGGCTTGAAGGCCATCACGCTGTCGCTGATCGCCTCGATGCCCGTGAGGGCGGCGCAGCCGGAGCTGAAGGCGCGCATCAAAATCAGGCCACCGGCCCCAGCCCCGCCCACGGTGAGCAGGTCCGGGCCGTGGACCTCACGGAGCACGTCGTTCTGTTGGGCCGCAGCCAGGCCCGTGATGTCTCCATGGGCCAACTTTGCCAGGCCCACCACTACCAGGGTGAGCACCGCCGCCATGAACACATAGGTGGGCACGCTCATCACCTTGGCGCTGGAGCGCACGCCGCGCAGGTTGGCCACCATCAACACCACGATCGCCGCCAGGCAAAGCGGCACGTGATAAGGATCCAGTTTCGGCAGGTAGGAGGTAAGGGCCGAGATCCCTGCCGCCGTGCTGACCGCCACCGTCAGCACATAGTCAATCGAGAGGGAGGCTCCGGCAATTAGGCCCGGCACCGTGCCCAAGTTTTCATGGGACACCCGGTAGGAGCCGCCCCCGTGGGGATAGGCCTTGATCGTTTGGCGATAGCTGAGGGCCACCACCAGCATCAGCAGGACGATCATCCCGGTGACCGGGATGGTGAAGCCCAGGCCAGCGGCACCGGCAAAGCCGAGCACCAGCACGATTTCCTGGGTGGCGTAGGCCACCGAGGAGAGGGCATCGGAGCTGAGGATCGCCAGGGCCTCGCCGTTTGTGAGCCGCTCTTCGGCGTGGGCGCTGGTGGGTAGGGGTGCCCCCACCAAGGCCTTCTTGAAACGGTCCACCACCGAAGGGGGCATGCTGCTTGGGCGGTGTGGCCTGAAGGAAGGTCTCAAGATAGGCCGGGCGCTTGTTTGCAGCCATTGCAGGGCCGATGCGCCCCAACGGTGCGGCGGTTGGGCCTGGATTATTTGAACGCCATAGGGTCGATTCGGCCGTCCCCTGCTGGGGGCTAATCCCTGGGCCCCATGCTCCTTTCCGCCGCCCGGCCGATTGCCAGCCTCACCATGGCGGAGGCCCTCGAGGCCCTGCAGAGCCAGGTCACGGGTCTGGACTCCGCCGAGGCCCTGCGCCGCCAGAGCCGCTTTGGCACCAATGCGTTGCCCGCCGTTAAGCGCCGGTCCCTGGTACTGCGCTTCGCCGACCAGCTACGCCATTTCATGGCCCTGATGCTCTGGGCCGCCGGCACCATGGCTTTTGTCTCCGGCACCCCGGAGCTGGGCTGGGCGATCTGGAGCGTGATCCTGATCAATGCCGTGTTCAGCTTCTGGCAGGAGTTCCAGGCGGAGCGCACCCTGGCGGCCCTGATCCAGGTGTTGCCCCGCCAGGTGCGGGTCTGGCGCCAGGGGGTGGTGGAGGTGGTAGCCGCCGAGGCCCTGGTGCCCGGCGACGTGGTGGAACTGGAGGAGGGCGACCATGTGCCCGCCGATTGCCGCGTGCTCCAGGCCTCCTCCCTTTACCTCGATGTGGCCGTGCTGACGGGCGAATCCCTGCCGGTGGCCCGCAGCAGTGAGCCCGTTGCCAAGCGGCTCAAAACCACAGAAGCCAGCAACCTGCTGCCTGCGGGCACCACCGTGGCGGCTGGGCGGGCCACGGCCTTGGTTTACGCCACGGGATCCGAAACCGAATTCGGCCAGGTGGCCCACCTCACGGCCACCACCGTGCGCTCGCCCAGCACCCTGGAATTGCAGGTGGCCCGGATCGTGCGCACGATCACCACGGTGGCCCTGTCGATGGGCACCTTCACCTTTTTGGCCAGCTGGCTGTTCGTCGGCATCGGCAGCCAGGAAAGCCTGGTGTTCGCCATCGGCATCATCGTGGCCTTCGTGCCCGAGGGCCTGCTGCCCACGGTCACCCTGTCCCTGGCGTTGGCGGTGCAGCGCATGGCCCGCCAGAACGCCTTGGTGCGCCGGCTCTCGGCGGTGGAAACCCTGGGCGCCGTCAGTGTGGTTTGCACCGATAAAACCGGCACCCTGACCGCCAACAGCATGGCCGTGCAGGCCACCTGGCCCCCCGGGCCCGCGGCGGCAACGCCCCAGGCTGCCCCGGTCCAGGAGCTGCTGTTGTTGGGGGCTGCCCTGTGCTCTACGCCCGGCTCGATCACCACAGCGCGCCCGGCCAGCCCTGGCGGGCCATCGGCGATCCCACCGAAACGGCCTTGCTGCTGGCGGCCATGGCGGCCGGCATCGACCTGGAGCGGGAGCTGCATGGCTTTACCCGCCTGCAGGAGCTGCCGTTTGATTCCGAGCGCCGCATGATGACGGTGCTGCTGGCCTGGAACCGGGACCGCCGCTGGCCCCAGCCCCTAGCCCAGCTGGCGATCACCAAGGGCGCCCCCCTGGAGGTGCTCGAGTGCTGCGATCGCTGGTGGCTGGGCCCCCAGGCGAGCAGGGGCCCCGTGCCCCTGGGCGACGCCGAGCGGGCCCAGGTGGTGGCGGCCAACGATGCCATGGCTCGCCAGGGCTACCGGGTGCTGGCCGTGGCGGCCCAACCGCCCCTGGCCGGCGCTGCGATGGAGCAAAACCTCGTCTTTCTTGGCCTGATCGGCCTCTACGACCCCCCGCGGCAGGGTGTGCCGGAGGCGATCCGGGCCTGCCATCGGGCTGGCATCAAGGTCACGATGGTGACTGGCGACTACGGCCTCACGGCCCAGGCGATCGCCCACCAGATTGGCCTGCTCGACCCCGGCGCCATCGCCAGCCGCCCCCTCGGGGGCTGCTCCGGCGCCCCAGCGGATAGCCCTTTGGCGGGCAGCCCCTTAGGAGGGGCAAGCGGTGCCGGCGCCGATCCGGTGCGGGTGATTAGCGGCGATGACCTGGACCGGCTCAGCGAGGTGCAGCTGCGCCAGCTGATCAAGTTCCGCTCCCGCTTGGTGTTTGCCCGCATGGCGCCGGAGCAGAAACTACGGCTGGTGCTGGCCTGCCGGGCCCTGGGCGAGGTGGTGGCCGTCACCGGCGATGGCGTCAATGACGCCCCGGCCCTGCGGGCCGCCGATGTGGGCCTGGCCATGGGGCGCAACGGCACCGATGTGGCCCGGGAGGCCGCCGACATCGTGCTGCTGGATGACAACTTCGCTTCGATCGTGGCGGCGATTCACCAGGGACGGGCGGTTTACCAGAACATCCGCAAGTTCATGACCTACATCCTCGCCTCGAATGTGGCTGAGGTGACCCCGTTCCTGTGGATGGTGACCCTGCGCATTCCCGCGGCCCTGATGGTGTAGCAGATCCTGGCGGTGGACCTGGGCACCGACCTGGTGCCGGCCCTCAGCCTGGGCGCCGAACCGCCGGGCCCCGACACCATGGACCAGCCGCCCCGGCGCCGCAGCGATGTGCTGCTCAACCGGCCGTTGATGCTGCGCGCCTACCTGTTCCTGGGTTTGATCGAAGGCCTGCTGGCCATGGGGGGCTACCTGCTCACCTGGCGCCACTACGGCGTTGATCTAGGCCAGCTGCGGCAGCTGGCCCCGGCCCTGTTGCACCACAGCGCCCCGGCCGCGGTGGTGGCGATCCAGCACCAGGCCTCGGCGGTCACCCTCGGTTCGATTGTGTTTTGCCAGGTGGGCAACCTGATGGCCTGCCTCTCCGATCGCCAGTCGGTGTTCCGGATGCCGGCCTTTGCCAATGGCCTGCTTTGGCTTGGGATGGCGAGCGAATGGCTGGCCTTCGCCGCCCTGCTGTCGGTGCCCTTGCTCGCCGCCGTGTTCCAGCTGGCCCCCTTCCCCCTGCCGCTGTGGGGCTGGTTGGCCCTCTGTACGCCAACCCTGCTGCTGGCCGATGAACTGCGGAAGGCCTGGCGCCGGCGCCAGCGGCCGGTTTAGGGGGCCAAGGCCATGGCCGCCGACCAATGGATCCCCCAACCAGGGTTTTCAGAACCCGGGTTTTCAGAACCCGTGGGCCGCGAGTTGGGGGGCCGCGAGCCTGTCGGTCGGGACCCTGTCAGCCGCGAGGCCACGGCCGGAGACCATGCCCTCCCCAGCGCCAGGGAACGGCGGCCGCCCCTCTGGCAGAACCGGCGCGAGGCGGGTCTTGCTCTGGCGGAGCGCCTGCAGGCCTGGCGCGACCAGCCCGGCGCCCTGGTGATCGGCCTCCCCCGCGGTGGGGTTGCGGTGGCGGCGGCGCTGGCCGGAGGCCTGCACTTGCCCCTGGCCCCTTGGGCCGTGCGCAAGCTGGGCCACCCGGCCGATCCGGAGGTGGCGATCGGGGCGATCGCCCCGGGCGGTGTGGTGCTCTGGGATCAGGCCAGCCTGCGCCAATTGGGTCTCTCCCCCCAGCAGCAGGCCCGTCTGGTGGCCGATCAACGGCGGGAACTGGAGCGGCGCCAGCGGCTGTTCGGCGATCCCGAGCCGGTGGCCCTGCGCGATCGGCCGTTACTGGTGGTGGATGACGGCGTGGCGACTGGGCTGACGGTGCGGGCGGCCCTGGCCTCCCTGCGCCAATGCCAGCCCCGCCAGCTGGTGCTGGCCGTGCCGGTGATTGATGAGACCGTGGCCCAGCAACTGGAGCCGGCCGTGGACGGCCTGGTGGCCCTAGCCCGGGTGCGGGGCCTGCGCTCGGTGGGGGCCTGGTATGGCCACTTCGGCCAGCTCGAGGACGCCAGGGTGTTGGCCCTGCTGGCGGACCACCGCGGTTGATGGGCCCCCTGAGGAGATCCCCAGCGACGGGCCCGTTCCCGCTTCAATCGCGAAGGTAAGCCCGTGGATTCGGGACTGGGCCGGCTCAGCCGCGGATGTCCCGGCGCCAGAGCAGGCGGTTGAATTCATTGGTGCCATTGGGGTTCCACAGGTGCAGGCGCTTCTGTTGGGCCCGGATGAAGGCGCGGGCCTGCTCAGGGCTAAAGCGCCCCTCCTCGATCGCCGGCAGGATTTCCTGCTCCACCACCCGTTTGAGCTCCCGGGCATTGGCTGGCCTGCTGAGCAGCAGGGCTCCGACCGGCATCCGATCGGCTGGCAGCGCCTGCAGGGCCGGTACCGGCTGGACCTGGATTGGCGCCTGGGGCTGGGCCAGGCTGGCTGGCCAACCAAAAACCCCCGAGCCCAACAGAGCGACTAGAGCCGCCATGGGGATCGGGGGTGGGGCGAGCCGCCAGCCCCTAGGCCCGCTTAGGCCTGGGGGACGTCCTGCGCGTGGTTCAGAACCACTCGGATTTGGCTTCGTCGGCGGGGTTGGTGTGATCTTCAGGGGTGGTGCGCTCAAAACGCAGCACGATGTTGCGCTTCTGTTCACCGTCGATGGCGATGGCTTCGATCGGGTAGAGCTGCTGTCCATCGCGGAAGGGCACCTGAACACGGAAGGTGCCATCGGCCGAGAGGGGCACCACCTCCTCGCCAATCTTGAGGGTGGCGGAGGGTTCGGTAGCGCCATACACAATCAGCTCGGCATCGGCCACCAGCCAGAAGGAGCGCTGGCGGGCACGCACCCCACCGATGCCAGAGTCATTGCGGCCACTGGCCCAGAGGCCAGGACCGGAGTCGCTGAGGCCGCCATGGGTGCCGTGGGCCCCTGCGGCACCCTCCAGCAGATCCAGCTCATGGAAGGTTTCCGATCCGCGGCCCATCTGGCGCATGCGCAGGGTGGCGGTTTGGTACAGCTGCTCATGCAGCACGGCTCCAGGGGCCTCGACGCTGCCATTTGTGCCCACGCTGACCGGGGCTTGCCAGGGGGCGGTGCTGCTGCCCGGCTGGGTAAAGGCCGCGAAGGGGGGGGGCACAGAGAGGCCATCACCCAGTCCGGGGATCGTGGCTACGGCAGAACGGGCCAGCAGCACCCAGCCGCTGGGGCTGTGGTAGCCGAGATCGACCCGGTAATCGCGGTCGGCCAGGGGTAGGGCCATGCCCCATTGGCTGGCGGAGCGATCCACGCTCACTTCTTGTTGGGCATGGGGGGTGGCCACGTCGCCGGAGAGGCCCGTGACATCGGCGATGCGCAGACTGAGGGCCGTGGCTCCGGACTGCTCCAGGCCGCGGCGATCGGTGTCGCTCAGCTGCCAGCTGGCGAATCCCCATTGGGGGCCCTGGGCGGTGAAATGGAGCTGGGTTGCTGGCGAACCGGTGCTTGGGGCCCGATCTGCAGAACTGGCGGGTTCGGCCAGATCGCTAGGGGCGGGATCCTGGAACGCTGGGGCTTCGGGCGCTTGAGAGCTTGCGGCGCTGCTGTCCCTGCCTAGAAAGGCACCAAGTCCTCTCTTGAGGGAACCCAAAGCATTACGGGCGGTTTCACCGAGCGACTGGCTCATGGGCAGGGCCTAACTGGCGGCCGTCCTAAGCGATGGCAGCGCACATATGGTGTCTACGGCGACCAAAATCGCAATATCCTGACCCTGAACCCTGGGTGGCTCCCCGGCGCCGGGGCAGGGTTTTTGTCTAGACCAGGCCTGAGACGTTGTCAGCCCCTGGTGATCGAATCCGTGACCCCGCCAGGCCCCCTCAGCTGGGACCAGCTCCAGGCCCTGGCCCCGCCGGAGCCAGACCGGATTCGGGGAGCGACCAATGCCCAGGCCCAACTGCGCCTCTTTTGCAGCAGCGAGTCCGAGGTCCGGGTCACCCTCTATCGCGACCACCACGCCTGGTGTCCCTACTGCCAGAAGGTGTGGTTGTGGCTGGAGGAACGGCAGATCCCCTACCGGATCCGCAAGGTGACGATGAACTGCTACGGCGACAAGGAGGGCTGGTATCGCCAACGGGTGCCCTCCGGCATGCTGCCCGCCCTGGAGATCGATGGCCGGCTGATCACCGAAAGCGACGAGATCCTGGCGGCCCTTGAAGCCGCCTTCGGCCCCCTGGAGCGGCCCCTCCAAGACCCGCAAGTGCTGGCCCTGCGCCAGCTGGAGCGGCGCCTGTTTCGGGCCTGGTGCCAGTGGTTGTGCTGCACGGGCGAGGCGGGCCCCGCGAGTGAGCCGGCCGAGCGCCATTTCGAGAAAATGGCTCACCTGGTCGAGGGGGCCCTGGCCGTCCATCCGGGCCCCTGGTTCCTGGAGCGCTTCAGCAGCGTGGATGTGATCTTCACGCCCTACCTGGAGCGCATGGGCGCCAGCCTCAGCTACTACAAGGGCTATGGCTTGCGCCAACGTCACCCGGCCATCGACCGGTGGTTCACCGCCCTAGAGCAGCGGCCCACCTACCTGGGAACCCAGTCCGATTTCCACACCCATGCCCACGATCTGCCGCCCCAGATGGGGCAGTGCCTAGCCAGTGGCACGCAGGCCCAGATCGCCTGCGCCCGGTTGATCGACCAGGGGCCCTGGTTGCCAGCGGCGGACGCCAGCATTCCTGGGCCTGATGACCAGGACGTCCCCCTCGTGCCAAGCGCCGTCCCCGTGCTGGAAACCCGCCAGCTCGAACCCCCTGGGGCAGCCCTAGAAGCCCTGGCTCGGGTGCTGAAACACCGTCAGACCCTGTTGGCCGTCAATCCCCATGGCGGCGCCGGCTTGGACCAGGGCCTGGCCTGTGCCCTCACCCGCCTGGTGAGCGGTGAAGCCTGCCCTCCCCCCGCGGGCTCGGCGGCGGGCCTGCGCTATTTGCGCGACCGCATTTCTGTGCCCCGCGATATGTCCCTGCATGGGGCCCGGCGCCTGCGCCAGGCCCTCGAGAGCACCGCCCAGCTGGATCCTGCGGCTGGTCTCCCATCGGGTCACCCGATCCCCACCAGCCACCGCCGCGACCAGGATCCGCGGCGCTTCGCCCTGGCCTGATCGCCAATCCCCCAGCGCCGATTCCAAACCGGCAGTCGCTGCTGGCCAATCCCCGATCGGCAAGGTCACTGCGGTCGTTTCTGACCCACCAGGCTGCCCGGCAGGGCCCACTCGGACTAGCCAGGCGCCAATATTGCTTGCATGGAATTCAGTAGCCAGGTCCTGGTTGAGCTGCTTGGCCGCTGGGGCTATGGGGTCATTTTTGCTGGCATGCTGCTGGAGAACGCCGGTCTGCCCCTGCCGGGTGAAACCCTCACCCTGCTGGGGGGCTATGCCGCCGGCAGTGGCCAGATGTCCCTCTTTGGCGTGATCGCGGCCGCGGCGTCGGGCGCGATCCTTGGCGACAACATCGGCTACTGGGTCGGGCGCCGCTTTGGCTGGGACCTGATGCTGCGCCTGGGCCTGTGGTTGCGTCAGAGCCCGGAGCAGATGGAGCTGCTTCGCCAGCGCTTCCTGCGCCACGCCAGGGCCTCGGTGTTGTTGGGCCGCTTTGTGGCGGTGTTGCGGATCCTGGCCGGCCCCATGGCCGGAGCGGTCGGCATGCCCTACGGCCGCTTCCTGGTCTGCAACGTCAGTGGGGCCCTGCTCTGGTCCATCTCGATGGTGAGTTTGGCCTGGTTGGGGGGGCGCTGGATTCCGATAGATCGGATGATTACCGGGGTGCTTCAGTTCGGCCTGGGCCTGCTGGTGCTTGTGGCCCTCCTGGCCTTCTTGCCCAAATGGATCTCCCGCTGGCAAGCCGGTGTCCTGGATCGGGACATCGGGTCCTCCGTGCCGGAGACCCTCCCCCCAGGGGATGGGGTCTGAGCCCAACGTCTGCCAGGGGCCTGATCCGACCTCGGTTCAGCGCCCGGAGAGGGAGTCTTTGCGGGTCAGCAGGTACTGGACCAGTTCCTCCTGCAGGGCCAGCAGTTCCCGCGTGCAGCCCCGGAAGGCGGCGCGATGGCGAATCTCATCGTGCCGGGTGTGGAGGTCCCGCAGCATCAGCTCGATGGCGTCGAGTTCAGCCCTGTTCATTGGCCCATGCCGCTTGCCAGCACCCTATCAAGCCTGTCTAGGTTTCCTCTCACCAGCGGCCGGGCCGTGGGGGCCGCTGGGTGTCTATCGCTAGCGTTAGACCCTTGCCCGTTTGCCATGCGTCCGTTCCTGCTCGGCTCTGCCGCCGTGGCGATCAGCCTGCTGCCCGCACTGGTGGCAGCTCCCGAGCGGGTCGGCCTGGCGCCAGCTGGGGCGGTCGAATTGCAAGGGCAGTCCTGGTTCAGCACGCCCCCCTGGCAGGTGATTTTCACCAACTACTACAGCGATGTGAACCAGGTGGGGGGCGAGTACTACTTCACGGTCAGCCTCCCGGAGAAGGCGGGCGTCGGCCTCGGTGGCCTGACGATCACCCAGACCCGGGGCGTGGATCGCAGCTTTCAATTTGATCTGGCCGCCTCCCGCGCCTTCCTGGGCAGGCCCCGCCATGAGGGAGCCGCTGTGCCGGTCCAGGTTCGCTTCGATGGCGATCAGCGTCGCTTTCAGATCAGCTTCCCCCAGCCGCCCCAGCCGGGAGCAACGGTCACCCTGGCCCTCAAACCCTGGATGAATCCCAACCAGGCCGACACCTACCTGTTTGCGGTGGAGGCGCTGCCGGCCGGTCCCAATCCGGCGCCGGCCCCGCTCGGCTTCGCCACCATGCAGATCTATAGCCCTTTTCGCCTTTAGGCCTGCCCCCACCTTGGGGCCAGGAGCCAAGAGCCTGCGTCAGGATGGGGGGCCACCGCCAAGTCACCATGGACGCCCGCTGGAATGGAGAGTTGATTGCCAGCAGTGACGACATCGTCAAGCTGGAGGGGAACGCCTATTTCCCCGCCGATTCCCTGCTGACAACCCATCTGCGGCCCTCCAGCCACACCACCGTGTGCAGCTGGAAAGGAACAGCCCACTACTACGACCTGGTGGTGGGCGAGGCCATCAATGCCAATGCGGCCTGGTATTACCCCGAGCCCAAGCCAGAAGCTGCCTCCATCAAGGGAAGGGTGGCCTTCTGGAAGGGAGTTCAGGTCAGCTGAATCAAGCGATGCGGGCGGCTTTGGCGGCCCAAGCCCCTAAACCCCACAACCCCAACCCTGATTAGGGCTGGGGTCTTTGCCTCGATCGCAGTGGACCTGGGTGTCTTCAGCGGCCGGGGTGGCGCAGGGTGCGCCAGCCACCGCTGGCCGTGCTCACTTCCACCCCAATCGGCACGGGGCCGGATTGCCCTGCGCCCTGCTGCTGCCACCAGGATTCGGCATCGGCCCAGGCGGACTCAAGGGAGTCGTAGTGGTCATCAAGAACGGAGTGGGGCGATCCGTGGCTATCCACCAGCCGATAGAGGCGCTGCTGTTGGGACCGGGCGCTGAACGCAGAAAGGGAGGGCGCCGAAACCAAAGCTCTTGGACGTAGGGCCCTTGAGCCTGCCACTCGTGGCACTGGCGCGCTGTCGCCAAAGATGCCAAGACAGGGGATTCACGCCTCCACTCCTGGATCCCATTCAAGGGGGCCTGGAGGGGCCGCCTAACGGGAACTGGGGAGGGTAAGGGCCCGATCAGAGGCGGCGCCGGAAGCCATCTTGGGCCCCGCGGTTGGCCTGGGCCGTGTCGCTGTCGTCGCTGCGGCTGAGGCGCCAGACATTGCGGCCCAGGCGCCGGGCCACCAGGCCAGCTCGCTGGACAACGCCACTGCCAGGACGGGCTCCCAGCAGTTGGGCCACTTCGGCGGTGCTCAGGGGGGCGCCGGTGCGGATGGCCAGGTCGGTGAGGTCAAGGCGCTGGCGCAGGGCCGTGAGATCGACGCTGGAATCGGCCCCTTCCGGGAGCTCTGGCCAAAACGGAGCCAGGGCCGGGTTGGCCACCTGCAGGCTGCGCATCAGGCCCAGGCCCATGAAGGCCAGGGCCTGGTCGGGCTGGACCCCCTGGTCGATGGCCTGGGCCAGCCACTCGGCCATGCCATCACGACTGGGGGCAACGCCATTGGCGTTGGGGGCGGTTGAGGGCTGGCTAACCACGGATCGGGCCTCAAGCGATGGCTGGACGGTATCGGCTCGGGGCCGCGGCGCAAGGGGGGCTGACCGGTAAGATCACGCAGCTCCATCAGCATGGATCTGCTGAGGACCGAACCACGACGTCCTCAAGGTCCGCCGCCATGGAGCGCAATCTTTCCCCTAGCGATCGAGGCCGAAGGCGACGCCAGGCCCCCATCGCCATTACCGGCACCGATCTGGGCATGGTCGGTGGCCATGGGGCCCAGGAGGCCTCGGCCCCCAGCTGCGTGATCACCACGGACAACGAGGCGCCGCGGCTGGCCCGCCAGTCCAGCCACGTGCAGTCGATCGAGCTGCGCACCTACGTGTTTCTCGATTCGCTCCAACCCCAGCTGGCGGCCTACATGGGCACGGTGTCCCAGGGGTTTTTGCCAATCCCCGGCGATGCCTGCCTCTGGCTGGAGGTGTCCCCCGGCATGGCGGTCCACCGCGTCACCGACATCGCCCTGAAGGCGAGCACGGTGCGCCTGGGCCAGATGATCGTGGAGCGGGCCTTCGGCTCCCTGGCCCTCTACCACCGGGACCAAAGCAATGTGCTCCATTCCGGCCAGGTGGTGCTGGAGGCGATCGGCAGCCGGGTGGAGCTGCGCAGCCGCTGCGAAGTGAGCTGGACCGAAATCATCCGTGCCATCACCCCGGACCACGCCGTTCTGATCAACCGGCAGAACCGGCGCGGCTCGATGATCCAGGCGGGCATGAGCATGTTCATCCTCGAAACCGAGCCGGCTGGCTACGTGCTGATCGCCGCCAACGAGGCCGAAAAGGCGTCCAATATCACCGTGGTTGATGTCAAGGCTGTCGGGGCCTTCGGTCGCCTTACCCTGGCCGGTCGCGAAGGCGATGTGGAAGAGGCCGCTGCCGCCGCCATGCGGGCCGTGGCCCACATCAACCGCAGCGCCAAGGCCTAGGTCCCTGGCCCGCAGGCATCAAATTCTCTGGCTCCCAGTCTTTTCAGGAGCACCCCTTAGATGGGTTGGCCCCTATCTCAGGCCAAGCAACCGTTTGAGCTCCGGGGCGATCGAGCGGGCCGCTTTGCCGCGGCTGCCGAGTTTGTCCTTGAGGTGGGCCGGCATCTGGCCGTAGGTCATGGCCGCTTCCCGAACCCAAAAAATCGGGTCATAGCCGCCGCCCGGACCGAGCTTGGCGCTGAGGATTTCACCACGGCAGATGCCCTCTGCCTCCAGCACCGTGGTGCCTGAGGGATTGGCCAGGGCCATGGCGCTGTTGAAACTGGCGCTGCGGTAAGGGGTTGGGCCTAGCTCCTGGAGCAGGCGATGGATGCGCTCGTGGTCGGTGGGCGCGTAGCGCGCCGAATAAATCCCCGGAGCGCCGCCAAGGGCATCGACTGCCAGGCCGGAATCGTCGGCCAAGGCCCATTGGCCGGTGAGGCTGGCCACGGCTTCCGCCTTGAGTCGGGCATTGGCCAGGTAGGTGCTGCCCGTTTCCTCGATCTCTAGGGCGTCTGGCTGGCGGCGGACCTCCAGATCAACGGCATCCAACATGGCGGCGATTTCAGCCACCTTGTAGGGGTTGCCACTGGCAATCACCAGAACGGGACGGGGCAAGCCGGCTAGGGCAGGGCCAGCCATTCTCCCTAATGGCGCCCTTAAGGGGGTGGGCTCAATGGTGCAGCCGCCAGGATTTAGATCAGGTGGCCAGCTCCAGAGATCCGCCCTCAGGGCGAACTTGAAGACGGTGATGGCGGTGAAGGATCGGCTAGGCAGCTGGCGACGGGGCGGGGTCGGACCTGCGGGGTTGAACAGTCCACCCCCCGGAGGGCTCCAGGGGTGCCGGTCTCCTGGAAAACCTAGGCAGAGCCCTTAGGGCAGGCAATAGGGCTCGCCCGCTATTTGTCGAGCTTCTGACAGGCCCTAGGGCGGCCCAGGGCGGTTGCAATGACCAACGCCTGGCGGCTGCGGGGGTTTAGCGCCCGTAGGCTGCCCCCAATCCCTGTGCCCACTGGGCTTGCCATGGAGACCAGTCTGGTTCTGCAGAACCTTCTTACGCCTCCGGTTCTGTTCTTTTTCCTGGGGGTACTGGCGGTGCTGGTGGGCTCGGATCTCGAGATCCCCGCTCCCCTGCCGAAGCTTTTTTCTCTTTATTTGCTTCTGGCCATTGGTTTTCGCGGCGGCTTAGAACTTGCCCACAGCGGTTTGGGTGGTCAGGTGCTGCCCACAATCGTGGCGGCCATTTTAATGTCACTAGCTGTGCCGATTTACAGCTTTTTGGTTCTTAAAACCAAGCTTGACAACTTCAACTCAGCAGCGATCGCTGCCACCTATGGCTCGATCAGTGCGGTGACCTTTATCACCGCCCAAAGCTTCCTGGAAAGTCAAAAGATCGGTTTTGATGGTTTCATGGTGGCTGCCTTGGCCCTGATGGAATCACCAGCCATCATCATTGGTTTGCTCTTGGTGAAATTGGCAGCTCCGCAAAAACGCCCTGACACCAATGGGATGCGTTGGGGAGCGGTGCTGCACGAGGCGTTTCTCAATAGCTCGGTCTTCCTGCTGATAGGCAGCCTGATCATTGGGGTTTTGGTGGCAGCTAACAGCCCCCATGGCGTTGAGAAAATGTTGCCCTTCACGGATAAACTTTTTTATGGCGCCCTCAGCTTTTTCCTGTTGGATATGGGTATTGTGGCGGCCCAGCGCCTCTCGGATCTGCGCAAGGCAGGCCCCTTCCTGATTGGATTCTCCTTGATTATGCCCGTCTTCAACGCCGTTGTGGGGGCCCTCATTGCCAAAGGCTTAGGACTGGGCCATGGCAACGCCTTGCTGTTTGTGGTGCTCTGCGCCAGCGCCTCCTACATCGCTGTTCCGGCTGCCATGCGCATGACCGTGCCTGAGGCGAATCCCAGTCTCTATATCTCCACAGCGCTCGGGGTCACCTTCCCATTCAATATCATTGTGGGTATTCCTGCTTACATGGCTCTCATTAACAAAGTCCTCCCTGCCGCTACCTAGTCCAATGAAACGCGTTGACCTCATCCTCAGTGAACGGGAGCTCGACAAGGTGATCAAGGTCATCGATGCGTCCGGCGCTCCGGGCTATTCGGTGATGCGCCATGTCACCGGCAAGGGCCCCCATGGCATGGTCTCGGATTCGATGGATTTCAGTGGGCTGGGTGCCAATGCCCACGTGATCATTTACTGCGAAAGCGAAGTTCTCAGCCGTTTGCGGGAGGGCGTGCAGCCCCTGCTCGATTACTACGGCGGCGTGGCCTTCGTGGCCGATGCCCATCCCCTTTAGGGGGGCTGGCTGCGGCCGCCAGCGATCGGCGAGTGCTGGCTCCCGGGGGCCTGCCGCGATTTGGCTTCAAGCGCAGCATTCTTGGGTCAGCTTGTGATCCGTCCCTGGCGGCATGGCCTGCCTAGGAGCCCAAAGCCAGGCCCCCAGGCCAGGCCGCGATCGATCTAGGCCTGGGGGTTTTTGCAGGGGAAGGACCGGCCGGATGCTTGCCCTGACTGGGGCCTAAGTGGATTGGCCCCATTTTGGTCAGCCCAGGCCGGCTGCGTGAAAAGCAAGTTGCAACGTTTTATGTGCCATTGATCAGAGTTGCTTATTCGTGGCCCCAGGGACGGTGATGGTGCCAGATGTCCAGAAAGCTTGACTTAGGGAAGGCTTGGCGAGCATGGTTGCAAGCGAACATTCCACCCCCCTCCTCCAGGAGCAGGTAATGGCAAACGAAACCATGGGCATCGCCCTCGGCATGATCGAAACCCGGGGTCTGGTCCCCGCCATCGAGGCAGCCGACGCCATGACGAAGGCCGCTGAAGTCCGCCTGATCGGGCGTGAATTCGTCGGTGGCGGTTACGTGACGGTGTTGGTCCGTGGCGAAACCGGTGCTGTCAACGCTGCCGTGCGCGCCGGCGCCGACGCCTGCGAACGGGTTGGTGACGGCCTGGTGGCCGCCCACATCATTGCCCGCCCCCACCGGGAAGTCGAACCTGCTCTGGGTAGCAGCTCCGGCTTCGTTGGTGCGAAGGACTGAGGTCTGACGCGCGACCCGAGTGGCCGCTCCCACCTCTAACCCTTCCCCCCGACCCACTGGAGATTCCCCATGAGCAAGAAGTACGACGCTGGGGTTAAGGAGTACCGCGACACGTATTGGACTCCTGACTACGTTCCCCTCGATTCCGACCTGCTGGCGTGCTTTAAGTGCACCGGCCAGGAAGGCGTGCCCAAGGAAGAAGTGGCTGCCGCTGTGGCTGCTGAATCCTCCACCGGCACCTGGTCCACCGTGTGGTCCGAGCTCCTTACCGACCTCGACTTCTACAAGGGCCGTTGCTATCGCATCGAAGACGTTCCTGGTGACAAGGAGGCGTTCTACGCCTTCATCGCCTATCCCCTCGACCTGTTCGAAGAGGGATCGATCACCAACGTGCTGACCTCCCTGGTCGGCAACGTCTTTGGCTTCAAGGCCCTGCGCCACCTGCGCCTCGAAGACATCCGCTTCCCGCTCGCCTTCATCAAGACCTGCGGTGGCCCCCCCAACGGCATCCAGGTCGAGCGCGACCGGATGAGCAAGTACGGCCGGCCCCTGCTCGGTTGCACGATCAAGCCCAAGCTCGGCCTCTCCGGCAAGAACTACGGCCGGGTTGTGTACGAGTGCCTGCGCGGCGGTCTGGACTTCACCAAGGACGACGAAAACATCAACTCCCAGCCGTTCCAGCGCTGGCAGAACCGTTTCGAGTTCGTGGCCGAAGCTGTCAAGCTGTCTGAACAGGAAACCGGCGAGCGCAAGGGTCACTACCTCAATTGCACCGCCAACACTCCTGAGGAGATGTATGAGCGCGCTGAGTTCGCTAAGGAACTCAACCAGCCCATCATCATGCACGACTACATCACCGGTGGCTTTACCGCCAACACCGGTCTTGCTAAGTGGTGCCGCAAGAACGGGATGCTGCTGCACATTCACCGTGCCATGCACGCCGTGATTGACCGCCATCCCAAGCACGGCATCCACTTCCGTGTGCTCGCCAAGTGCCTGCGCCTCTCCGGTGGTGACCAGCTGCACACCGGCACAGTGGTCGGCAAGCTCGAAGGTGATCGTCAGACCACCCTCGGCTACATCGACCAACTGCGCGAATCCTTCGTTCCCGAAGATCGCACCCGTGGTAACTTCTTCGATCAGGATTGGGGCTCCATGCCCGGCGTCTTCGCCGTGGCTTCCGGTGGCATCCACGTGTGGCACATGCCAGCCCTGGTCAGCATCTTTGGCGACGACTCCGTGCTCCAGTTCGGTGGTGGTACCCACGGTCACCCCTGGGGTTCCGCTGCTGGTGCTGCCGCCAACCGGGTCGCCCTCGAAGCCTGCGTCAAGGCCCGTAACGCCGGTCGTGAAATCGAGCGCGAAGGCCGCGACATCCTGCAGGAGGCTGCGAAGCACAGCCCCGAGCTGGCGATCGCCCTCGAGACCTGGAAGGAGATCAAGTTCGAGTTCGACACCGTCGACAAGCTCGACGTCGCCTGATTAGCGGTGAACGATTGGGTGGGGCCAGCGATTGCTGGTCTCCCCGATTATCACCTTCGACTCGACCGTTCTATCCCATCCCCCAAGGATCCCCATGCCCTTCAAGAGCACCGTGGGTGACTATCAAACAGTCGCCACCCTGGAGACATTCGGCTTTCTGCCGCCGTTCACCCAGGACGAGATCTACGATCAGATCGCTTACATCATTGCCCAGGGCTGGAGCCCTGTGGTTGAGCACGTCCACCCCAGCCGTTCCATGGCCATCTATTGGTCCTATTGGAAGCTGCCCTTCTTCGGTGAGAAGGATCTGGGTGTGATCGTCAACGAACTCGAAGCTTGCCATCGGGCCTATCCCGATCACCACGTGCGTCTGGTGGGCTACGACGCCTACACCCAGAGCCAGGGCGCTTGCTTCGTGGTTTTTGAAGCCCGCTGATCAGCGGTTTTATTCGGGGTTCCAGTGGTTTATCCCTGGACCCCACCCTTTTTTGCAAGCCAACTCCCTGGCAACTGTGGCCCCCAGTGATCTGGGTTGGCCATCACAGCTCCAGGTTGGGTTGATTGCTTGCACCCCTATTTAGACCTTCCTTTCGTCGGGCGGACATGGCCAGTACATCCAGTCGTGAAGCAGCTCTGGAACGCCGTAGGGCCCTAACGAATGGCGGCAAAAATGCCGTCAGTCGTTACTCCCAGGCCCCCAGCCGCGTGCGCTCGGCCAGCGATGCCAGGCCGTCTCGCACCAATGCGCCTGAGGTGGCTTCGGTTCCTGCTGCTGAGATCAGCCGGCCCGTGAGTCGTCCCCAGGCCAGCCGGTCCCTCGCCGCCCCCAGCCAAGGCGGGCACCGCAGTGCCGCCAAGCCGGTGGCCAACCCCAGTCGTGAGCTCGTGCTGGCCCGCCGGGACGCCCTGAGCAAGCGGGGCAAGCGGGCGGACAGCTCGCGGGACCGAACCCGCACTGACGTCGCCAAGGCCCCGGCAGCCGCCCCTGCAACCGGCGCCAAGGCCGAGCACAAGTGCAAGTGCCATGACACCGAGCCGGCCCCGGCCCGCAGCAGCAGTGCGTCCCTATCTCTTTCAAGTGCCCGTGCTAGCGGCCGTACCAGCGCCAGCCTGGGCAACGGCACCAGCGCCACCGCCAACCGCAGCAGCAGCAAGAAGGTCAGCTCCCAGCACAACCCCAGCCGGGCGCTGGTGTTGGCCCGTCGCGAAGCCTTGAGCAAGCGCGGTAAATCAGCTAGCACCGATTCCAACCGCGGCTCCGCCTCCGTGGTGCGCCTCAGCAATCCCGATCTCACCACCCGGGAGTTGGCCCAGAAAGTGCGCGAACTGAAGAGCAAGGCCGGTTCGGCCGGCACCTCCCGCAGTGGCGGCACCCGTCCCAGTGGCCCCAATCGCAACGGCGCCAAGGCCGCGGCTGCCGCCGATGCCTCCTGGAAAGTGGGCGTTAGCGAAACCCTCAGTGGCCAGGTGGTGACCGGCACCCAGGCCAATCGCTCCACCAAGACCACCGGCAACGAGGCAGCCACCTGCCGCGAGATCACCGGCACTGAATACATGGGCGCCGAAATCTTCCGCACCTTCTGCCAGAGCGATCCGAGCCCTTCCCAGCCCGCCAAGGTGCGTGTCACCGCCACCAGCCACGGCAACCGGGTCACCGGCAACGAGGTGGGTCGCTCCGAAAAGGTGACCGGCGATGAGCCCGGCACCTGCAAATCGGTGACCGGCACCGAATACATCTCCGCTAACCAGTCCGCCGCCTACTGCGGTGGTGTGGCGCCCTCACCCCGCAAGGTGGCCCACAGCCAGACCCAGGGCGGCCGCTCCGTCTCCGGGGTGATGGTGGGACGCTCCGACAAGGTGACCGGCGATGAGGCCGGTTCCGGCCTCCAGCTCACTGGCGACCAGTACCTCGGCAATGAGGCCCCCGTGGGGGGCCGGGCTGCGGTCAAGGTTGACAGCTTCAACACCCTGCGCGGCACCGGCATTACCGGCACCAGCGTCGGCCGCAGCGAGCGCGTCACTGGCGATGAACCGGGCAGCTGCCGCCTGGTCACCGGCGATGAATACGTCGGCAGCCAGCAGTACGACCGTTTTTGCGGCACCCGGCCTGCCCCCGAGGCCGCCAAAGTGGGCTTCAGCGTCACTAACAAGGCCCAGGTGGTGAGCGGCACCCGCACCGGCCGCTCCGACAAGGTCACCGGCAATGAGCCCGGCACCTGTAAGTCCGTAACCGGCACCCCCTACGCCGGCATCGACCAAGCTGCCGATTGGTGCTCCTCTGGCCAAGTCAAGGCGATTCGCCAACGCACCCCGGCCCGCGCCGGCACCCCCGGCCCCCGGCTCAGCGGCCAGCAGCCTGGCATCGGTGGGGTGATGACCGGCGGCGATCGCGGCGCCTGTGAAAACGTCACCGGCACCCCCTACATCGGTGGTGACCAGTTCGTGAACGCCAACTGCGCTCCGGCTGAAAGTCACCAGAGCGATTTCCCCCAACCGCTCACCAATGCCCCCTGGCAACAGTTCAGCGTCCAATCCCCCGCCCGCGCCGCCCTCAGCAAGCGCGATTCCGGCGGTTCGGTCACGGGCAGCAGCTACGAACTGGGTGGAGGACGGGTTACCGGCCCTTTTGACCTGGCCGGTGACAAGGTCACCGGCACCGAGCAGTTCCGTTTTGATCGTGGCGGTGCCCAACTGGGCCGCCTGCAATCCCCCGCCCGGGCCCGGCTGGCTTCCGCCGAGATCCAGCCGGTGGCCGTCTTAGGCGAGGCAGTCGGCGAGGCAGAGGAGGGTCGTCCCGTTTCCCGGGTCACCGGTGAGGGCATTTCTGCTGGCCTGAAAATCACGGGCGATGACTGGGATCGGGGCGATCGCGTCACCGGCACCGAGGGCAGTTCGGCCCGTCGCCGCAACCCCACCCGTACCGGTCCGATGTCCGCCATGCCCTCCGCCCAGCCCAAGCGCAATGAGGAGGTGGCCCAGCCCGTTAGCCGCGTCACTGGATCCAGTGGAAACACCGACAAGGGTTCCCTGATCACGGTGTCCGGCGGCGCTAGGGGCTGAGCGCCATGCCTCCCCGCCGCAGACCGCCTGCTTCTCCCAGGCCGCAAGCGCCGACGGCCCCCCGTCGTCGCCCGGTCCCTTCGGGTCCGCTGCCCAGTTCAGGTCTGGGCGCCTCCGGCGGTTGGACCGGTTCCAATCCGTCTATGGAGTCAGGCCTGTCCCTTAACGCTCGTTTAGCCGATCGGGGCCGCCGTGGTGTGAGTGCGCCGCTCCATCCCCTCAGCGATGCTGCGACCAACGCCTGCCTGCTCAATTACGACCAGCGCACCAAGGCGTCGTTTGACCGGATTGTGCCGGTGCTGAAGCGTCTGTCGGCCCTGCAGCACGAGCCCGATTTTGTCGCCCAGGCCCAACAGCTGGCCCAGGCCGAACTGGGATACGCCCTGCCCCTACCGATTCTGGAATCGGCCTGGGTCACCCAGCTGGACATGCGCACCTTGTTTGCCTGGTGTGTGTTTGAGGCCTATGGCCAGGCGAGCCAGAGCTTTTTCGGCTCCGATCCCCTGGGCGGCCACCAGGGCAGCCAGGCCGCTGAAGGCTTTAATGCCTTCTTGCTTGAGTGTGGGTTCCATCTCCTTGATGTCACCCCCTGCGCCGATGGTCGCCTGGCCCATGCCATCGCCTACGCCCTGAGGATTCCCTACAGCAGTGTGCGCCGCCGACCCCACGCCGGTGCCATGTTCGATATCAAGAACACGGTGGATCGCTGGGTTAAAACCGAGCATGGGCGTTACCGCGAATCCAAGCCCAATCCCGCCCAGGCCGATACCCGCTACCTCAAGGTGGTGGTGTATCACTTCAGTTCCCTCGATCCCAACCACGAAGGCTGCGCCGCCCATGCCAGCGATGATGCTGCTGCCGCTGCGGGAGGGATGGGCTGCCTCCAGGATTTCCGCTCCGCCATTGAAAACAGTTTCTGCTGCGGTGCTTCGGTTGATCTGCTGCTGATCGGTCTCGACACCGACACCGATGCGATCCGGGTGCATGTGCCCGGTCTCGATGGCAGCACCAACCTCGATCGTTGGTTAGATGCCCAGGCCGCCTACGACGCCACGGCCTTGATGCCTGCCGCCCAGGGACGGGCCCACCTGTTGGAGCTCGTCGAGCAGGCGGCTGCCTCCAGCCCCGATCCCGGAATGGTCAAGCTGGTGGCCCGGTTGCTGGAGCACAACATCTCCCAGATCGACTACGTACGCCAGTTCCATGGCGGCGCCTACGCTGATGCTGGCCATGCCGAGCGCTTTATCGGCGTGGGAATCGGTTTCAAGGAGATTCATCTGCGCAATCTCACCTACTTCGCCTATCTCGATACCCTGGAGGAAGGCGCTGCCGATCTTGATGTGGGCGTCAAGATCTTTAAGGGGCTGAATGGATCCCGCGGTTTGCCGATTCCGGTGGTGGTGCGTTTCGACTACCGCAGCAGTGTGCCGGGGGCCCGCGAACGGGCGATTCATCGCTGTGAGCGATTGCAGCAGGCGATTGGCGTGCGCTACGCCGACCTCTGCCGGGACGGATTGCTCCATACGCTATTGACGATCCGTGACCACGATCGCGATTCGCCAACGGAAGCGGTGGGATCGTCGATCACATTCGCCACGGGAGGGGGCCACTGAGATGCTGATTTGCAAAGTCGTCAAACCTTTGGTGTCCACCAATCGCATCCCTGATTTTGAACACAAGCATCTTCAGGTTGTGCTCGATGGCAGCACCCAGAAGGTGGCCGTTGATGCGGTCGGTTGTGTGCCTGGCGATTGGGTGATCTGCGTCGGCAGTTCGGCTGCCCGCGAAGCCGCGGGCAGTAAGTCCTATCCCAGTGATCTCACCATCGTCGGTATCATCGACCATTGGGATCCGGAGGCTGCCAAGGCGGCTGCGGCCGGTTCCCCAGCGGCCAACCCGGCCACTCCTTCTAGTGGTGGCCCATCTTCGGTCGCTGGCCCATCTTCGACCACGGGGACAACAAGCTGATGGAAATCATGCAGGTCACCGGTTCCCTTGTTTGTAGCCACAGAGTTGGCGGTCTCGGCCATATGCAGCTGCGGGTGCTGCGCACTCCCAAGGGCAAGTTGAACGTGGCGGTGGATCCGGTGGGGGCGGCTCCTGGCAACTGGGTGTTCACCGCCAGCGGCTCCGCCGCCCGCTTTGCCTGCGGCAATCCGGAGATCTTCACCGATCTCACCATCGGCGGCATCATCGACCACTGGTCGCCGGACGGATGAGGCCTAGGGGCCTTGCCCCCAGCTTTCCCTTCCGCGTCCTGTTCTCCCCTGCCATGGCCTCCTCCTCCACCCCCGATCCCAGCCCCAAAGGCACGAGCACCCCTGCCGATCCGGTCGTGAAGGCAGCGGCGGCCGCTGCTGCTGCGGCTGGGGCCGCGAGCAAGTCGCCCATCGATGCCTCCAAGCCCCTTCCGGCCACGGGAGTCAAGCCCGTGGTGGCTACCGCCGCCTCGGGGGCTTCGGCGCCTGGGGTGTCTGCGGCCACCGTGGTGCCCGCGGCGGTTCCTAAGCCCCCGGCCCCAGCAGCGGTGCCAACCCCGGGGGCGACCATCCCGGTGGTGGCCACCGCGGTGAGTAGCAGCTCACCGGTGCGCTCCGGCGGCCGCAAGGCCCCTAGCCGGGCCGCCAGCAGCAGCCGGTCGGCCCCCAGCCGCTCGGTGCCCAGTCGGGCCAGCAGCAGCCGTGCCAGTGGCGGCCGCTCTAGTCAGTCCGCTCCTGCCTCAACTGGCTCCAGTCGCTCCGGCGGCGGTAGCAAAACCCCTTCCACCTCCCCTTCTTCCAACACCATGGCTTCTCCCATTCAGGGCATCGCCCTCGGCATGATCGAAACCCGTGGCCTGGTGCCTGCGATCGAAGCGGCTGATGCCATGACCAAGGCTGCTGAAGTCACCCTGGTCTCCCGGGAATTCGTGGGTGGCGGCTACGTCACGGTGATGGTTCGCGGCGAAACCGGTGCCGTTAATGCGGCCGTGCGTGCTGGCGCCGATGCCTGTGAGCGGGTTGGCGATGGCCTGGTGGCAGCCCACATCATTGCCCGCCCCCACAACGAACTCGAGCCCATGCTCGCCAGCGTCGATTCCGCCCGTCGCGGCTGATGGCCAGCGCCGCGCCCACCCATCCGCGCGTCCTGGGCTATCTGGGCCGCGCCCTGAGCCTGGAGCTCTCGGCGGTGCAGCAATACATGACCCAGGCCTCCCTGGTGGAGCTCTGGGGCCTAGCTGAGGCCGCCGAGCGCTTCCGCCACGAAACCGTGGAGGAGATGCAACACGCCGAGCGCATTGTTCAACAGATGTTGGCCCTGGGGGTGGCTCCCTCCTCCTCCCAGCTGAGGCCCGTGACCCACGCGGCCGACCTGGTGGGCTTGCTGCGTCACAACAGCGTGCTGGAGCAGGACCTCATCCACCATTACGACGATGCCCTGCGCTTCTGTCTACTGGTAGGGGATCGGGAGAATGGCGCCTTTTTCCAGTCCCTCCTGGAGGACGAACAGCACCATGGCGAGGAGCTGATGCAGTGGCTTCGCCAGCTGACCGGGGCTTCTTCCCTGGCCAACCAACGGGTCACCTTCTGAGGGGACCCCACCTTGACCCTTGTTGGCCGGGTCCCGGTTGGGGCTCGCCAGTGACTGTCTAGGCCGCCTAGATTCCGCCGCCAGACGCGACCCTGCGGCTGCCTGCTTTCCCTATCCCCTTGACCGCCGCCCTTCCCCTGCCGATCCAGCTGGTCTGGTTGATCCCTGTGTATGGGTTCAGCGGCGTGCTGCTGTCCTTGCCCTGGGCCACCGGCTGGGTCAAGCGCAATGGCCCCAGGCCTGCGGCCTACCTCAATTTGCTCGTCACCCTGCTGGCCTTTGCCCACGGCAGCCTGGTGACCCTGGACATCTGGCAACGGGGTCCCCAGCATCTCAGTATCAACTGGTTCTCCGTCGCCGATTTGCACCTGGCGATTGGCTTTGACCTCACGCTCACCAACCTGGCCGCCCTGGAGTTGGTGACCTTGTTGAGCCTGCTGGCCCAGTTCTTTGCCCTGGGCTACCTCGATAAGGAATGGTCCCTGGCCCGCTTCTATGCCCTGGTGGGCTTCTTTGAAGGTGCCCTGAGCGGGCTGGTGCTGAGTAGCAATCTGTTCATGAGCTATTTCCTGCTGGAGATGCTCACCCTCTCCACCTATCTGTTGGTGGGGTTCTGGTATGCCCAGCCCCTGGTGGTGACCGCGGCCCGCGATGCCTTCCTGACCAAACGGGTGGGGGATGTGTTGTTGCTGATGGGGGTGGTGGCCCTCTCGGCCCTCGCGGGCTCGATGGAGTTCACCGATCTCTACAGCTGGGCCGCCCAGGCCCAGGACCCGTCCCAAGGGACGGCCCGGTTGGCTCCCCTCGTGGGCAGCCTGATTGGCTTGGGCCTGATTGCTGGTCCCATGGGGAAATGCGCCCAATTCCCCATGCACCTCTGGCTGGATGAGGCCATGGAGGGACCGAACCCCGCCTCGATTCTGCGCAATTCGGTGGTGGTGACCTCTGGTGCCCTGGTGTTGCTCAAGCTGATGCCGTTGCTGCGGCTGTCGCCCATGGCTACCACCGTGCTGCTGGTGGTGGGCACGATCAGCGCCATTGCTGGCGCCCTGGTGGCGCTGGCCCAGGTGGATCTCAAGCGCGCCTTTTCCTATTCCACCACCTCCTATCTGGGCTTGGTCTTCATTGCCATCGCCCTTGAGCAACCCGCCCTGGCCCTGTTGTTGCTGCTCTCCCATGGCCTGGCCAAGGCCCTGTTGTTTATGAGCGTCGGCAGTGTGATTGCCACCACCAACTGCCAGGACCTCACCGAGCTAGGCGGCCTCGGCAATCGCATGCCAGCCACCACCTTGGCGTTTCTTGTGGCTGGCGCTGGCTTGGTGGGCCTGGTGCCCCTGGGCTGTTACTGGTGCTTTGGCCTGGGTGTACAGGCGGTGGGGCAGGCCCATCCCCTGTTTGCCGTGGTGATCCTGCTGACCAACCTGCTCACCGCTTTGAACCTCACCCGGGTGTTCCGCTCCGTTTTCCTGGGGGCAGCCACGCCAAAGACCAAACGGGCCCCCGAGGTGAACTGGCTGATGGCCCTGCCCATGGTCAGTCTCACCGTATTGGTGCTGGTCACCCCGTTGCTGATGGCCAGGATCAATCCGGTGCCAGGGATCTCCGCGTTCTCCCTGCCCGTGGCCCTGGCCGTGGCCGGATCGGGCCTGGTGGGGGTTGGCATTGGCAGCTTGATTCGTCTCGATCAGTTTTGGTCCCGTTCGATCCAGCAACCCCTGCGCGGCCTTCAGGACCTCCTGGCCCTCGATTTCTATACCGAAAAGATTTATCGGAACACCATCGTGGCCTTTGTGGCCGGCCTGGCCCGGTTCACCAATGCCATCGATCGCCAGGTAGTTAACGGTGTCGTCAATGGCATCGGCCGCTTGTCGTTGCAGAGCGCCGAAAATCTCAAGCTCAGTGTCAGCGGTCAGCTGCAGAGCTATGTGCTCACGGTGGTGATTGCCATTGTGGTGTTACTCAGCTCCTTGACCTGGATGGTTGGCGAGGCTGTTCGCTGATGATGAGCTCCGTCTTGATGGCCTTCCCCTGGTTGAGCCTGTTGCTGGCCATTCCCTTTTTGGGAACCTTCGCCCTGCTGCTCTGGCCAGGGGAACCGAGCCCTGGCCGGCTGCGGGGCATCACGATTGGGCTGCTGGCAGCCCAATTGGTCGCCAGCTTGGCCCTGTTGCTGGTGTTTGATCCGGCCCTCGGGGGCATGCAACTGGAAGAGCTCCACAGCTGGGTGCCAAGCATCGGTCTCAACTACCAGTTGGGTGTGGATGGGCTCTCGTTGCCCCTGGTGCTAATCAATGCCGCCCTCACCCTGGTGGCGGCGGTTTGCACCCGGGATTTCAGCAAGCGGCCGAGGATCTACTTCTCGATGCTGCTACTGATTAGTGGGGCGGTGAATGGCGCCTTCCTGGCCGAAAACCTGCTGCTGTTTTTCCTGTTCTATGAGCTCGAGCTCATTCCCCTCTGGCTGCTGATCTCGATCTGGGGAGGCAATCAGCGTGCCTATGCGGCCACCAAGTTCCTAATCTTCACGGCCGTGTCGGGCATGTTGATCCTGGGGGCCTTCTTGGGCCTGGCCCTGTTCACCGGCACGGTCGATTTCAGCCTCACGGCGATCACGAGTGAACGGCTGGCCATGGGCAGCCAGATCGTGCTGTTGTCTGCGCTGTTGGTGGGGTTTGGCATCAAATTGCCGTTGGTGCCCTTTCACACCTGGTTGCCGGACGCCCATACCCAGGCGTCCACGCCCGTTTCGGTGTTGCTGGCCGGTGTTTTGTTGAAACTGGGCACCTACGGGATCCTGCGCTTTGGTATGGGTCTTTTCCCAGAGGCTTGGGCCCAATTAGCCCCTGGCTTGGCTATCTGGGCGGCCATTACCGTTGTGTATGGCTCCCTGGCGGCGATCGCCCAGCGGGACATGAAACGGATGGTCGCCTACAGCTCCGTCGGCCACATGGGCTATGTGTTGTTGGCCGGGGCAGCTGCCACGCCGGTGGCCTTGCTGGGGGCCGAATTTCAGATGGTGAGCCACGGCCTGATCTCCGCCTTGCTGTTCCTGTTGGTGGGCACGGTGTACCGCAAGACGGGCACCCGGGATCTAGATGTGCTGCGGGGCCTGCTCAATCCGGAGCGGGGCCTGCCTTTTACAGGCACCTTGATGATTCTTGGGGTGATGGCCAGTGCAGGCATGCCTGGCATGGTCGGCTTTATCGCAGAATTCCTGGTCTTCCGCGGCAGTCTTCTGGCCTATCCGATCGCCACCCTGGTCTGCATGGTGGGATCGGGCCTAACGGCCGTGTATTTCCTGCTGCTGGTTAACCGTGCCTTTTTTGGCCGGCTGGCGATCACCCCCGCTAGTGACAATCCGGTGGACGACGCCCGCCTGGATATTCAGCTGGCGCCGGTGGCTCCCCGGGAAACCCTGCCGGCCCTGGCCCTTGCCCTCGGGGTCCTGGCCCTGGGCCTGTTCCCAGCGCTCCTGGGCCATTGGAGTGAGGCCACCACCACCGCCATGGCCCAGTTTCCCGCTCTATTGGCTCCGATCACAGATGGGGGACTGGGCTGATGCCAGTGATTTCTGCCGACCTCACTCGCCAGGGCGGTATGCCTCCGGCCGCCGAACTGGAGCGGCGCTTGCTGGCTGGTCAAACCCTGTTAGCGGAAACCCCAGGCCATGTCTTGGAAGTGGTCGGGGTGTTGGAAAGTTACGGCGAGGTTCTCGATGCCTACAGCCGCAACCTGATCTATCAAGCGGAGCATCAGTTTCTCAATCCTTTCCCGATTTTCAAGTTCCTTGATGGTGATTTGAACCCCGCCAAGATCTGGCGCCATCTCAACCACGATCGCATTAATTTTGAATACGCCGAATATTGCATGAAGGCCATGCTCTGGCATGGCACCGGTGGCCTCGACGCCTATCTCGATTCCCAGGCCTTTGCCGATCTCTGCGCAAAGATCATCGAGGCTAAGCGCCGCAAGGACCTGCTGTTGGGCCTGCTCGATCCCCTGTTTCGCCAATTTCTGCCCGAGCTGATCCGCACCGCTGCCACCACCCATGCCCTGGGCCAGTTCTGGCGGGTGATGAGTGATCTCTTTATCGACCTTGCTGCCGCCGAACGGGACGGACGGGTGGCCTCGATTGCCCAGGTGGTCGACTTTCTCAAGGATGGCCTGGTGGCTGCCGCCGCCAAGCCGATCACCTATGCGGTGACGATCGGCCTGGAAAGCTTCCCTGTGTTGCCACCGGAGGCAGGGCTCACCTTCCTGGTCGATGTGGCCGTGCCCTACGTGGAAGCGGTGTTTCTGCGGGGCATGCCCTTTTTGGGCACGGTTAGCTTCAACGCCCAGGCCCAGCAGATTTCGCCAGACCAGGCCCAATTCGCCTATGGCGCCCTGTTCGCCGATCCCCTGCCCACCATGGGGGCGGGGATTCCCCCCAGCCTGTTGATGCAGGACATGTATCGCCACCTGCCCAAGTCGCTGCACGATTGGTACCTGCAGTGCAGCCGTGGTGAAGGGGATGTGCGCGTCAAGATCTGCGCCAGTTTCCAGAAGGCGATGTTCTGCGTCACCAATGCCGCCATCGCTGGCACCCTCCCCCACCCGATCGGCAGCGGCGATCCCCAGGCCCAGGCGGCCAACCAGGCCTACGCCCGCGCCTGGGCCACCCGCCTGGCATCAGCGCGCACCGACTGCCTCAGCGCCGCCAGCTGATCCCTGTCAGCTGATCCCCGCAAACAGATCCCAGCCAACGAAGTTCTAAATTCAAGCGATGGAGCAGCCCTGGACCCAGCGACCCCGCCCCGATCGGCTTGAGCGCCGGATCGAATTCAGCGATTACGAAGCCACCCGGGTGTTTCTGGAGCGCCTCAACACGCTTTCGGAGCAGCAAAGCCGCTTTCCCGATATCAGCTTTGGTCGTACCTACGTGAATATCACCCTGCGCTCCGAAGAGGAGGATGGCGCCATCGGTGAGGTCGACCAGGCCTTCGCGGTGGCGATTGATGGGTTGCTCTGATCCCGAGGAAATGGCTGACGCCATCAGCGACGACCTGACCCCGGTTGATCTCAAAGCGGCCTACGAGGGCGGCCATGTCATGGAGGTGCTCGACCAGCTGGATCAGGAGTTGATCGGCCTCCGTCCAGTGAAGACTCGGATCCGCGAGATCGCCGCCCTACTGGTGGTGGAGCGGGCCCGCAAGCAGGTGGGTTTGGCCACCACGGCCCCCAGCTTGCACATGTCGTTCACCGGTCGGCCGGGCACCGGCAAGACCACCGTGGCCGAACGCATGTCCAAGATCCTGCATAGGCTGGGCTATGTGCGCAAGGGCCATGTGGTCACGGCCACCCGCGATGATCTGGTTGGCCAATACATCGGCCACACGGCCCCCAAGACCCGGGAGATGTTGAAAAAGGCCATGGGTGGCGTGCTGTTCATCGATGAGGCCTATTACCTCTATCGCCCCGAAAATGAACGGGACTATGGCGCCGAGGCCATTGAGATCCTGCTCCAGGTGATGGAGGCTAATCGGGAGGATCTAGTGGTGATCTTTGCCGGCTACAAAGACCGGATGGATGTGTTTTATCAGTCCAACCCAGGGCTGTCTTCCCGGGTTGCCAATCATATTGATTTCCCCGACTACAGCGCTTCGGAATTGCTGGCGATTGCAAAACTTATTTTAGCTCGGGAAAACTATCGACTCAGCGAGGAGGCCACGGTCGTTTTTGCTGAGTACATCCAGCGCCGCATGCTGCTTCCCTTTTTTGCCAATGCCCGCTCGATCCGCAATGCCATTGACCGGGCCCGCATGCGCCAGGCCAACCGGCTGTTCAATGCCATGGGCTCTGGTCTCACCAAGCGGGACCTGATCACGATCGAGGCCGAGGACATCACGGCTAGCCGGGTGTTTGCCGGGGAACTGGAGGGGCTTGATCCCAGTGCGCCATTGACAGATGATCCCAGTGCCAGGAGATAGGGCAGGGCCATAAATCTGTTTTGTTCATTCATGCCTTTAGAACCTGAAGCTTGTTTTGACAAGGCCGCCGAACTGGCTAAAGACTTGGCTAGATGGGGTGCTTTGTCCTAGGGGTCTGCTTAGGTAGATGAAGGCAGGCGTCACGGTGATATTGTCGGAGATCTGTAGTTTGTACCACCATTCCCAGATGAAGTTGCCGTCGTCAGGGATTGCAGAGCCTGTTAAGGCGGTGGCAAACGTTGGCTGGCCAACGGCCATGCCAAAATCGTTGCCTTTAGCAAGGACATCTTTCCATTGCAGGCCTGCCATCCAGGATTGACTTGTGCTAACGCTGGTAACAGGTTGCTCCGTTTGGTAAGAGGTGCTGTTGAAGCCCCAACCGAGGCTGATTGATGGCAACCAGCTACTTGGCAATGGCTGCCAGAAGCCACTGAGGCCAAAGGCATTGGTCGTGGCTTGGATGTTCGAGTTATTCGTGCTCGTTTGAATCAATGGAGTGCTGCCTGGAATGGCTGTCAATGGCTGGATTTGGCTCCAAATCGCTGCCAGTCCCCACTGATTAGCTGCGTAACCAATCTGAATGCTTGCGCTTGCCCCAGAGCTTTTGCTTCCTATTCCTCCAGTCGTGTCCGAAGGATCGCCCTGGGCTGCGATGTTGCCACGGCTAGCGACATAGTTTGCGCTGACGCTATAGCCATCTTGTTGCCACCAAATGCCTGCACCTGCGCCTAGATTTTTATTGTAGGCTGCTGGTGCACCGTTGAGTGTGAGTGCGTTGAGGATTGTGTCTGCCGGGTAGGCGCTTGGCCATAGCGCAAGCATGTCTTCCTGGCCGACACGGGGGCCAACTGTTGCTGTAAAGCCATGGCCCAAGGGCACTTGATAGTAAAGTTTGTCGATCCCAATGATGTTGGCTCCGGCATCTTCTTGAAAGGCCGTCTCAAGGGTAGAAAGGCCCAGCACTTCTGGAAAGCCACCAAACGCGCTTGATCCAAAGTTCCCGGCTCGAAGTATGGTTTTGAGCAGGTCTTTACCGCTAAAGCTGGTGTCAAGGCTCAGTTGAAGGTCGAAGTTAAGGGTTGTTGCATTGGGCAGGTTGATTGTGCTTCCATCACTGAGGTTGAACGTGTTTGCCTGCGTATTGATGGCATTGCCGCTGAAGATATTTGCGCCAAGGACATAGGTGGCTTGGCCTGAAAGTTTCGTCGTTGTGGAGAATTGACTGGCATCTAGGCTGCCTACTCGGGAAGCAAGCCCGTCTACACGGCCCTTCAGAATTGCTAGTTCCTTTTCGAATTCCTTGGTCAGCTTTTTCAGTTGATCACTCGCCTCGGAGGCACGCTCTAGGCAGGCGTTCAACAGGGCGGCCGCTTCAAAGCGGGTGATTGATTTCTTGCCCTCGAAGGTTATATTTGGATAACCAGCCACGCAGCCATAGCGTTCGAATAGATTGGAGAGTGATTGGTAGGCCCAGTCGGTAGGCTGAATATCCGAAAACTGTGTGATACTTGTTGACTGTGTTTGGTTGGAGTATTTGCCTAGCTCCGCATTAGTGAGCGTGTCGCAATTGCCTGGGCTGGCATTAAGTGCTATCAATGCCAGAGTTGAACCGAAGCTAAGGAGCTTGATCTTCATTGTTGATGTTGGTAAATGGTTCTGTTTGTGTTTATTGCCCAAGCTTGGGATTACTAAATTTTTGCCCATTGCTGAACTACGCGGCGCTGGCCAGCCTGGTCACAGCGGCCCTTGAGGCCGTTGACGATTAGGCAGGTGTTGGTGGTGAGGGTGGCGACCAGGCTGCTGCCCTGGGCTGGGCTGCCCTGGGCCCCGGCCAAGGCAGCCCCCTTGGCCAGGCCATCGGCCACCAGCGGGGCTGGCGCGATCGGCACGCCGCTCAGGGCGCTGATCCGTTGCAGCGACTTGCTGGCGGGCAGCGTTTCGGCAAATAACGTGGTGACCTTGTCGCGCTTGAGCTGGGCTATCACCGCGGCGAAGGCCTGGGGCCGCAGGGCCTTGCTGCTGCTGAGCGAATCCACCACCGGCAATTCCCGCAGGCCGTAGGCCCGAGCCAGGCTGGCGAAGGCGCGGTGGCCCGTGGCCAGGGGGCTGGGCGGGGCCGGGATGGTGGCGAACTGCTGGCGGTTCCAGCGGTCGAGCTGCTGGAGCACGGCCACCATGGCCGCAGCCCGGCCGGCAATGCGTTGGCGGGCTTGCGGTTTGAGGGCTTCGAGTTGGTGAGCCACCAGCTGCACCATGGCGATCGCCTGGGCGGGGTCATGCCAGACATGGGGATCCCGGTCGCCATGGCCGTGGGGTTCCTCGTCGTGGCCAGCTTGTCGCTGGCTGACGCGGGGGTGTCTGGCTTCGTGATCGCTCTCAGCGCCCGAGATCGCTCCGCTGGCAGCCTCACCGTCGTGCTGATCCTTGGGCTCGTTGTCGTGGGGGCGTTCCGGCCCGGGTTCGCGGGTCTTCGTTCCCGGCTTGGCTTCATGGCCTTCGCCCGAGTGGTGTCCCGGTGCATCCAGCCTGGGGGTGTGGGGCACCGCTAACTCGGCCACGGCGACCGCCTGCGCTTGCTTCTCCAGGGCTGGGGTGAGGCCATAGCCGTTGATCAGCACCAGTTGGGCCCGCCGGAGCTGCTGGCTTTGCTGGGGCGTGAGGTGGAACTGGTGGGGGTCGTCGCCGGGTTGCAGCAGGCAGGCCACCTGGAGGTCGCTGCCGGCGAGCCGCTGGGTGAGGTCACAGAGCACCCCATCGGCGGCCACCACCTCCGGACTCCGGCTGGGGCCACAAGCCGCCAGGGCCAGGGCCGGCCCCAGGGCTGCCAGGGCGAAAGCGGCCGGGGTGAAACGCCGCAAAGGGGAGTGGAGCACGGGATGGACCAGCAGGGACGCGGGAGCGGCAGCGAGAAAGCCACCGCTACTGCCTGGAAATGATAACCGTTCTCGCTTATGAGGCTGGCAGCTGCCGCTAGGGGGATTGCCGCTCCTGGCAGGCGCTGCAGAGGCCAAAAAACTCCAGGGTGTGGAACAGCAACCGGAAGCCGGAAGCCTGCTCGCCATGGAGGTGCACCTCGGGCATGGGGCATTGCTCCAGAAGGGTGGTGGCTCCGCAGTCGACGCAGGTGAGGTGGTGCTCATCACGCTCCGTCGGGGCATAGAGCGCCTCGCCGTTGGGGAGGTGGCGACAGCGCACCAGACCCTTTTGCTGCAGCAGGCGCAAATGGCGATACACCGTGGCCAGGCCCATGGGCAGGTCGCTCTGGCGCAGCAGGGCATGGACCTGTTGGCCCGTGAGTTCCGTGTCCGCCTGGCGTAGCTGGTCCAGCAGCCGTTCCTGCTTGTCCTTGAGGCCTGCTGCGGCGACCGGCGGGGCCATGGCCTGGCGTGGAAGACCCCGTGATCCTATGCAGCCCTTTTCAGCCTCCAAGCCCTGATCTGCAGGCCGCAGGGCCGGCCTGACCTAGAAGGGGATGGCCCGGGGGCCTGCAGGCAAGGCAGTGATCGGCGTGGACAAGCTCGGCACCATGTGGGCGGTCTTTCAGGGCCTGATGATTGAGGCCCTGCCATTTCTGGTGATCGGTGTCGTGATCGCCTCCCTGGCCCGCTGGCTCAGTCCGGGGGGCCGGTGGCTGCAGCGCTTGCCGGCCCATCCCCTGCTGGGCCCCCTCACCGGGGCGGCTTTGGGCTTTGCCTTGCCGGCCTGTGAGTGCGGCAACGTGCCCGTGGCCCGGCGCCTGCTGGCGGGGGGAGCACCGCTGGCCACGGCCCTCGGCTTCCTGTTTGCTGCGCCGGTGCTCAATCCGATCGTGTTGGCCAGCACCTGGGCCGCCTTCCCAGACCAACCCTGGCTGCTGGCCGCCCGGCCCCTGGGGGCCCTGGCCATTGCCCTGGTGCTGACCTTGCTTCTGCGGCTCCTGCCCGAGCAGGACCTGCTTACCTCCGAGCTGCTCGCCGAGCGGCGCTTGAATCAGCCATTGGCTGAGGTCTCCCTGTTGCAGCGGGGTAGCGGGCTCCTGGGGCAGCGGCTCCCCGGGCCTGGGGCCGGACAGCGGCTGCCGGCGGTCGAGGCCCTGGGCCATGGGGTGCGGGAGTTCCTCAACCTGGCGGCTCTGTTGGTGTTGGGTTGTGCCATTGCCGCGATGGTCCAAACCCTGTTGCCCCGCAGCTGGTTGCTGGCCGTGGGCGATGCGCCCACCCTCTCGATCCTGAGCCTGATGCTGCTGGCCGTGGTGGTGTCGGTCTGCTCCAGCGTCGATGCGTTCCTGGCCTTGGCGTTTGCCGCCCATGTCACCCCGGGGGCCCTGCTGGCCTTTCTGTTGCTGGGGCCCGTGATTGACCTCAAATCGCTCAGCCTCTTTGGCCTCCTGCTGCGGCCCCGGGCCCTTGGACTCACGGTGGCGAGCACGGCCCTGGTGGTGCTGCTGATCGGCCAGTGGATCAACCTTTGGAAGCTCTAACCATGGCCATGGGCTGGCGTTCACTTTGTTTGGGACTTTGGGGGGCGATGCTCCTGATCAGTTTCAGTACGGGCCGCCTCAATCTGCTGGTGCGGGCCCCCTTCCATGGCGCCATCGTGGTCACGGGCGTGCTGCTCCTGGGGTTGGCGATCCTGGACTGGCGGGGCCGCCCCAGCCGCACCGCCCCACGCAGGCGGGAGGCCGCCAGTTGGCTGTTGGCGGCACTGGTGGCCATCGCCATGGTGCTGATCCCGCCCCAACCCTCCTTCTCAGATCTGGCGGCCAACCGCAGCGGCGAGCCCTTGGCCCCTGAGGAACTCAGCTTTGTGCTGCCCCCAGCCCAGCGCACCCTCACCGACTGGGTGCGTTTGCTGGTGCTGGAACCGGATCCCCGCCTCTATGAAGGGGATCCCGTGCGGATCCAGGGCTTTGTGCTGCCCATGCCCGATGGGCCGCCCCAGTTGGCGAGGTTGCTGGTGCGCTGTTGCATCGCCGATGCCACCCCCATCGCCTTACCGGTGCGCTGGCCCCAATCTTCGCCGCCGCCCCAGGCGGACCAATGGCTGGCCATTGAGGGCGTCATGGGCGTGGAGACGCGCGCCGGCCAGGTCCGCAGCATGGTCATCCCCAGCCGGATTGTGCCGATTGCCAGGCCCGCTCGCCCCTTCGAAGCATGAAACCCTGGCCTTGGCTGCTGGCGGCTGCGGGTCTGTTGGGGCTGGTTCAGCAGCAGATCCTGCTGCGGCGTCCGCCCCGCCTGGTGCGGGTTCAGCCTGCCCTGGCCAGTTCCGGCCCCGGGGCCCTGGACCTGCGCTTCAGCCGTCCGATGGACCGGGCCAGCCTGCAGCGCCGCAGCGTTTTGGCGCCGCAGTTAGCCCACAGCTGGCTGGGCGACGGCCATACCTTGCGACTGTTGCTCGGCCCCACGGGCCCGCTGGACGGGCCCATCAGCCTCAAGGTGGCGGGTCGCGATCAGCGCCAGGTGGCCATGGTCCCCCAGCTCTGGCGTTGGGATCCCCGTCCCAGGATCGTGGCGGTCGTGCCGGTG
>CAMAVE010000008.1 GCA_945861595.1 Synechococcus sp. UW140 | reverse complement strand
CCCCTTGGCAACAACCGCAATCCGCCCGGGAATCTGGATCGATTCCAGTCCTTCATCTTGGGTCCCCTTGTCGGCCGTGGACAGAAAGGGTGTGAGATCCATACAGCGAGCGCTGTCCCTTGTTGGACAGCTTAGGAATCCCTACTGCCCCAAGGGGTGGACCAGCCATTCGAGGCGCAGAACGCCGATCCGTCATGACGTGGACCATGGCTGCGGCAAGGGGGTTGGGGCAAGGGTTGGGTTGGCAGCAGGGGCGGGAGATCACCATCGGCCCCCCATGGCAAGCAGGTGTTGGCCAGGCAGCCCATGGACGGGATCGTGATGGATAGCTCGTCGATGGCAGCGCTCTTGGCTTGAGTGGGTTTCACTCTCAAGCAAGGGACCAGCAGACGATCACCTGATGTCCAGGCAAGCCCTAGAACTTCCGCTGCGTTCCACCTGGGCTGGAGAATAGTCCCTTAGAAAAAAGTTGCTCCTCCAGCAAGAAGGACGCAAGATTAGAAAGGGAGCGACCTTGATAATCACTTGCTTGCACGAGCGCCTCGTAGAGCCCGTAGGAGATCGTGATGCTGATGCGCTGGGGCTTACGGGTGAGATGGCCAAGCCGATCTAGGCCCCCAGTGGTATGCACCGTGGAGCTTGAGGACTGATTGCCTAGACCTGATTGCATGACCAGCCGAATGAATAGCGAAATAGCAATGTAGTGGCTATCAGCCCCTACCACCACCACCCCCAAATGGGTGTCCCCATTTGGGGGTTGGCCTAGCTCAATCCAGTTGTGGGTAGGGATCTCGGCTTTAGCTATTCCATTTTGAACGTTATGCAAGCCCTGCATTGATAGAACAATCCCTGACGCGGCAAGAACTCTCAACCAGCGATGCAAGTATCGAAAAATTGGGATTTCGCTAAGATGCTGCAGATTGGCAGCGCCATGACTCACTAGGGGGCCTGGCGGAAGCGCGCTTGCAGGGCTGATGCCGATCAGCGCCGCGGATTGCAACAGAGCTAGGGCCAGGGAATGGCAAAAAATTTCACCAGGGCCCCGAGGGCGTGCAGACCGCCCAACAGGCCAAGGGACCAGAGCAAGGCCACAAACCATCCTTGGCGACCCTGGTCTTGGGCACCCTTCCACATGGCACCGTAGATCGTTAGCAGCACAAACAGAAGCACAAACTCCAGGGGCCAAGCCCATAAGGCAACTAGCAATGGATAGGCCCGTAGAATGATAATTAAACATTCAAGCACCCAAAACGCTTGCATCGCCACCCCCGCTTGGGGGTAATACTGTGGAGGGGAAGAGCCACCAAGGCGAACAAGGCAGGCTCAACAGAAGGCAGTGGTCGTTAATAGTTCCACCACTTGGCGCTAGGGAGCCGCCCACTCGCTTCGCCGATCATTCAGCGAAAGGCCAAGCCCCAAACCCAAGCCAAAGCGGGCCATGGGGACACGCAGCCCCCGGCCCGCAGGTCAGCAGCCATTAGCCCGAAGAGGCTTGCCTCACCCGCTGCCTGAGGCGCCGAGACCAGCCAAAGGCGGCGCCAGCGCCAAGCAAGGGCAAGGGACCGGGCACCTCAGTGCCGGGAGCATCGAGAACCCAATACCAGTATTTTGTATCGGCATCCAATGTATTTTCAGCGCTATTTTCCCACCTATTGGACCTTTCATTGTAATAGACAACTTCGCTCTTCAGGGAAACCTTACGCGGCTTCACGTCGATGTCCCAGAGGAAATAGGGGCTGAAATTTGATTGGTTTTTGTTATTGCCAATCTTTTCGTTGACCAACATCTTTAAGCCATCGTCTTCCCAATTTAGTCGAGTGGTATCAAGCGGATCTGGAGTTCCCGTATTGGGGATATCCCAATAGCCATTGTCGATGAGGCTATCGGCAAATTCCACCGCGATACTATTGCCAGAGCCCTGGTACCAGGGCTGCAGGGTTAAGTCAGGAAAGAACAGGTCAATATCGGGGTCGGGGATCACCTCGGGAGGCACTGGCTGGCCCGATTGGTTGGCCGACATGTAGACCGCACAAATCGGTGTTTGCTTTCCAGCAAACGCTGGCGGCTTGGTGGGGGTCACCCAGACGGGCGTCTGGGGGATCGCGATCGGACCTGGCGGAACCGTGGGAAGGAACGGCGATGGATAGGCCGGCTGGGTCGAACCGAGCACCGGGCAAACGCCACTGAATTCGGCAGCCTGAACAGGCTTGGCGGCCGCCAACACGCAAGCACCCAGGGCAGCGCCACTGAGCAAAGAGGCTGTCGCCACTCGACTGGCAACAACAAATGGTCGCGATAGTCTTGGCATTGGGGGAAAGAACAGCAATTGAATTGAGGTTTAACCCAGAAGGCGCTGGCTTAACCACGCCATTGTTACTATCTTTTTTCAATCAGGGATGAAACGACACCCATGTGCCGCATGTAAGCCGCAGCGGGAAACATGACCGCCATTCATTAATATCCCTATCGCTATTCGAATCAATGCTCCAACACAAACGAGGGGGCAACCAGCCGTTTAAGAGGCAACTAGCGGGCGGAACAGGGATCAAGGAGGCTAGGGCCGCTGCACAGCCCAGGCAGCCACCAGGCCACCAGCAAAGCCTGAGGCATGGCCGATCCAGCTCACCCCCGCCGGGCTAAGAAACGGCACCAGGGCTGGCAGCAAGCCGCCGTACATGAGCAGGCAACCAACGGACAACAGCAAGGACAAGGGCCGTTTCTCCAACCAGCCAATCCACAGCAGATAGCCGAGCAACCCATAGATCACCCCCGAGAGGCCATGGCTACCGCCCGGCCAAAACAACCACACGGGAATCGACAACAGCCACACCCCGATCCAAACGGCGAGATAGTCCCGGCCGCCTTTCAGCAACACCAGCCAGGAGAGGGGCACAAACCAGAGGGAGTTACTGATCAGGTGGCCAAAGCCGGCATGGCTGAAGGGGGCTGTGAACAGGCCCCAAACAGGCCCGCCTTGCACCATTGGCAGGTTCCAGCGTCCCCGGAACAGGAGTTGATCCAGCACTTCCTGAATCCAGGCAAGGGAGAGGATCGCCACCGGCAGCAGGGCCTTGCCCTTGAGGCGATCGAGGCGGCTGAGGCCGCTTGGATCAAGGGTGTGTTGCCGTATCTCGTCCATTCCATGGCCAAAGCGGTAGCCATCCTGGCAAGGTTTCGGCAAGACGCTGCTGGCCAACGGATCGCCTGAAGCTGGATGCTCCGGCAGCGCCATGGGGCGGTCCCACCCCCGGCAACCCCCACGACCCCTACGGCTTGACCTCCGATCTCCATGGCAGTGCCCCTGAACCGGCCCGCAGCAGTGTTCCTCGATGCCCTCAGCCTGGGGCCGGTGGACCTGGATCCCCTGCGGCAATGGGTTGACCTGCGCTGCTGGCCGAGCACGGATCTGGACCAACGGTTTGAGCGGCTCCAAGGAGCCGAGGTGGTGATCACCAACAAAATCCTGCTGGATGGTTCCCTACTGGCCTCCCTACCGAAGCTGCGGTTGGTCTGCACTGCCAGCACCGGCACGGACCAGGTGGATGGCCAGGCCTGCCTGGAACGGGGTATCGCCGTTCGCAACGGCGGCGCCTACAGCCAGCCGTCGGTGGTGCAGGTCACCTGGGCCCTGATCCTGGAGCTGCGTTGCCACTTACAAGAGCGCCGCCGCCAGGTGGCCGCGGGGGACTGGCAACGCAGCCCGGTGTTCTCCCTGGTGCAGCCAGACTTCGATGAATTGGCTGGCCAGCACCTGACCGTGGTGGGCGCGGGTGATATCGGCAAAGGGGTGGCCCAAATCGGCTCCGCCTTTGGCATGGACATCAGCCTGATCACCAGTCAAACCAGCCCGGAAGACCTTGAAACGGCCCTGCGACGGGCCGATGTGGTGAGCCTGCATGCGCCCCTCAACAGCAAGACCCGGGGGATCATCAATGCCACCAGCTTGGGCTGGCTGAAACCCAGCGCCCACTTGATCAACATGGCCCGAGGGGCCCTGGTCGACACGGACGCCCTAGTGGCAGCCCTGGACGCTGGGCGCCTGGCCGGGGCCGCCCTGGATGTGTTGGTGAACGAGCCTCCCGGGGCGGAACTGGACCGGCTGATCGGCGTGCCTAACCTGATCCTCACGCCCCATATGGCCTGGAGTTCGCGCCAAGCCCGCCGGAGGCTTGTGGCCACGATCGCCGCCCATCTCCAAGCCTTTGTGGAGGGGCCCTGGCCCAAACTCTGAACCAAGGGGCAAGCCCGGCCTAGCCACCATGGGAGCCATTGGCGCCATTGGAGCCACTGATGGACGATTCCAACAAGTAGGCCGCCAGATTGCTCAAAGAACGACCCTCGAGATCACTGCGCTCGAGCAGCAGCCGATGGATCTCGTTGGGGATGGTAATCGAGATGCGCTTTGGCGTCTTGAAAATAGCGTTCATGGAGGAGTGAGTCGCCTGGCCGTACTCAGACTTCATGGCAAAGCTGTGGAGAAGACGCAATTCTGACTTATATTCATGCGAGATAAAGCACGAAATGCAGGCGTATCCGCGCGCAATCTGCTGCAAGCTTCAGCAGAGATGATGCTTGCCTCCGAATGGAAGACACCCAGGAAAGACAAGGGCAGCCGTTTGCACTGGGACCCCTAATAAAAGGGACTGAGCAGCCACTCCTTCCAAAAAACCCTTGGCCGCAATAGCGGTGAAGCCGCCGAAGCATGACCCTGGCCAAGGGACAACCCTGGGAGCAACGATCAATCCGATTAGCCCCACCAGTGGAGCCTGGTAACGGCCATTTCAAACACTAGCTGCTACCACAAACCTACGACGCTAAACCAACAGCATCCTGGGGCAAATCTGTCTGACTTCAGGGCTTTAGCTCCTCTCTGCTGCATCATCGGTGCAAAGGCGGGCCAGGAGCAAAGCCCCCAAGCTGAGCAGTCAAATCCAATCATCAAAACAAGAAGGCAACAAGCCAGGCGAAGCCACCCCCTTCACATTAAAAACAAAAATCAACTATGGCCTGGCATGAAGTATCGCCAAAGACTAGCCTTCCAAAGACAAAGAGATCAAGCCGAGGATCAACCTGGGGCAGGGCCCAAAAGCATGGTGAGAAGGGCCTCCATTCATCGGAGTTTGGAGAGGGCCAATCCGGTGAACAGGTAGCAGCGTTGGGGCACCGACGGAACAAAGCTCGCCAAAGGCCATCAAAGCCTTCCCCAGGGCCTATCAATAGACATCACTACAAGCCCCTTACTAACCACAACTTGGCAATCGCGATCGCCACAACCCAATTATCCTGCAAAATGCAAGCCCATTGGATCGCCAAACCGCCCGCCAAAACCACTCAGGCAAACCAAGGCCCAAGCAAACCCAAATAGCCGAAAATTTTGACCCCAACACCGGTGCCCTAAGGGTGCTGGCCAAGGCGTTCTGCTGCCTGGGCCAACAACCCTGCCCCTAAGCCCAAAAGCTTGCACTTGAGTGGACCGGTTGCCCTTAAAAGAGGCACACGCATCAAGACCCGGGCAACCACCCAGGCCCCGTGGCTGCAAAACGGGGATAGTGCGGCTAAGATGGTGAAAATCCGCATCCTCATACGTTAATCAAGCCAAACAGGCCTTAACGGCGACACATTGATTTAAACCGCTCAAAAAAAATTAACTCGCTACTACCCATGGCCAGCACATTGACTCGCAATAGCAACGGGATCGAAGAAGAGCTCGACTTTCGCAAAGAAGTCATCTACTTCATCATTGTTGATCGCTTTCTAGACGGCTGCACAGACCATACCAAGGGCGCCAAGGACGACTTATTTGACAGTAGCCGCAGCCACTGGGGCAAGTATTGGGGAGGAGACCTCAAAGGCATCATCGAAAAGGCGGATTACCTTCAATCCCTGGGTGTTACCGCCCTATGGATTTCCCCCCTGTTTGAACAGGTGGATGCCCTCAGGGGCGAATACACGGCGATGCATGGCTATTGGACCAAGGATTTCAAACGCATCAACCCACGGTTCCTGCCCAAAGACGAGTCGAATTCCCTTAAAGAATCAGTCACTCTCAAGCAATTAGTTGATACCCTTCACGCCAAGGGGCTCAAGGTTATTCTTGACATTGTCTGCAACCACAGCTCACCTGATATCAGCGGCAACAAGGGAGTGGTTACCGATGACGGCGAGCCCCTTGCCGACTTCAACAATGATCACAACAATTTCTATTATCACTTCCCAGAAATCACCGACTGGGAAGACGAATTCCAACTGATCCATGGTGAGATGGCTGGCCTTGCCACCTTCAACGAAAAAAATATTACCTATCGCAACTACATCAAAAGCGCAATGAAGCATTGGCTAGATGCCGGCTTCGATGCCTTCCGGGTCGATACTCTCAAGCACATGCCGCTGTGGTTCTGGCAGGAATTTGTAACCGATATCAAAAAGCATGCGCCTTCCACCTTCCTATTTGGTGAATACGGCTTCGGCAAGCCCTGGGATGAACGCACAATCGCCTATGCCAACCAATCAGGCATGTCGATTCTCGATTTCGGCCTCTGTGATGGGATCCGCTTCGCCTTCTCCGGCAGCCAACCTGGCGGCTTTCATAATGTCCAGAAGGTGCTCGACTACGACGACGTTTATCACCGCGCCAATGAGCTTGTCACCTTCATCGACAACCATGACATGCCTCGCTTCCTCTCGATCAGCGATGGCTACAACCTGGAGCTGGCCACCAGTTTGCTGATGACCCTCAGGGGTATCCCCTGCATCTTCTACGGAACCGAGCAATACCTCGTCAATAACACCAACGCAGGCCAAGACCCCTACAACAGGCCCATGATGGAGAGCTGGGACCTCTCCAAGAAAATGGTGACGATCATCCAGACCCTCAGCGGCCTGCGCCGCGCCAACCCAGCGATTGCCTACGGTTCCCACAACACCAAATACCTCAGCAATGATATTTATGCCTATACCCGCAAGTATCGGGACTCCCGCTGTTTCACCCTGATCAACCAGGGAGCCGCAAGCACGATCAGCATCGATAACACCGAACTCCCCGATGGCAGCCATGCATGCCTGCTCAGTGGCGAGCGCATTGAGGTGCTGGATGGGCGGATCAGCAATTTGCAGCTGGCCTCCAAAGCCTCGATTGTGATCAGTGTGGTCGGGGCACCCGTTGTCGGCAAAACGGTGGTGGCCTTCCAGGTCAATGGCTATGCCACCAAACCCGGCGAAGTGCTTGCCGTCACCGGTGATGCCCCGGAACTCGGATCCTGGGATTTCAACCGTGCCTATGTTCTGGAGTATGTGAACGCCAACACCTGGTTTGGCGAAGTGCCGTTTGAGGTGGCTGAAGGCGGCAGGAGCCTGCGCTACAAGTTCATGGTGCTCAAGGCCAACGGCCAGGGACTGCGCCATGGCGAAGATCTCGAACCGGAACTTCAGCCGATGCCCGAGGCGCTCACCAGCCGTCACTGCCTGCTGCCCGACAGCGGCCGCCTCAAGGTGGAATGTCTCTGGAACTCCCTGGAGATTGCCCTCTGAGTGCCGGGACTCCGCACCAATCCCCAACCTGGGAGATGGGGGTTGCAGCGCCCGCCAAGACGCAGCGATTTCCTTCTCGCTCCGGGGGGCCGGGGCCGGACCCCATTCGTTGCCATTCAATTGCGTAGAGAAACATCCACGAGGGGATGAATGCTTGGGTTGATGTGTTAGAGGAAGGATCCTGCGAAGGGTCCTGCCCTGCAGATTTCAAGAGGCCAACGATTGGGCTTTGCATTGCGATTTCCCTAGTCTGACCATGAAGACCTTCCTTGCCGTGCCTCTCCTGCTGGGCTTGTTACTCGGCACAGCGAAACCAGGCCGAACGGAAGTATTTCTAAATTTAGAATTCGACTTCTATGCTGTAAATGTGGCAAGCAATGCGCCCTTGTTCCCGCAGCTCCTAAGGGCGTCACCGATCACCGTAAAATCCGTGAAATACACAGGCTATACATCCGCTCCAATTAAATGGGATTTCAAGTATCGCATCGACGCCCAGACAGGACAATGCCGGATCGTCTCAAGCCGCACATTTTTAAATGCGAAAATAACCATGCCGCGGATCTATGGCGCCACGGATCGACAGACCAATGCATTTAATGGGTTTTACCGCGCACTACTGCGTCACGAAATGGGCCATTACAACATCGGAGGGGAAACTGCTTTTGCAATCGATTACGCATAACGGCCATGCCGCCCATGCAAAACTGCTCCCTGCTTGAAGAGGAGGCAAATGCTAGAGCCTATGCACTACTTCGGGAAAGCTACAAAAAAGTAATTAGCTATGACGAGCAAACCAAACATGGCCGCCTCCAGGGAGCAGTATTAATCGAGTAACTTATCATAATACCCAACATTCTTCCATATCAATGCCTACACCACGGTGAGCTCTACTGGGAGCGGTTGGAAGGCCCTTCCCGGGGGAGGATCCGTCGTAAGTGTTAACGAGGTACCAACACACCCTCAGCCCTCGAAGGCCCTTAGACGGGCCACGGGCACCACAGCCCACAGGCGCCTAGCCCTGCCACCCCGATCACCCTGTTCGAGGCCGATGTACACGGCGGCCATTTGGTTGGCTCCCTCCTTCACCAAGCCCAAGGGATACCCATGGCGGCTGCCGTAGCCGGCCAAGCTGGCATAGGAGCGGAAGTCGAGGGCCTGGGCGGCATGGAACGTGGGCATGCCCCCTTCCTCCTGCAGGCTGGCCAAGTGGTTGGCACTGAGGATCTCGGGCTGGCCCGGCGCCCCGGCGGCTGGCACGGCCGCTGGACCGGAAAGCTGGGCTGAAGAAGCTGGCGAGGTGCTGGGGGTAGGCGATGGGGAGGCCGAGCTGCGGCGGCGCAGGCGACGCTCTCCGGAGACACCCAAACGCGGACGGGCCGACTCCGTGGGGGGTGCGGAGGAACCGGCCTGGGCAAGGCCAGCTTCTGGGGCTGGCTGCAGATCTGAAGACGCCTGGTCGGAAGGCGGGCTAGCGATGCGCCCCTCCAACGATTCCAACCGTTGCATAATTTGTTGCAACCAATCGCTGACGGGGGGCGTCCCTGAATCGGCTAAGTTGGGACCCTCCGGTGGAGCCGTGGGCGGGATCGGAGCAGCCGCCGCAGGGGTTGGCAGCTGCTGCTGGGCGATGGGGGCGGCGGCCGGGATCGGCTGGGCAGCAGGCTCAGCAATCCGCCGCCGGAAGAACATCATCAACAAACTTCCCAGGGGATAGATCCCCACAAGGGACCAACCCTGCTGGCCATGGCCATTCAGGAATTGTTGTAACTGCAAGGCCGGATGATTCGGTTGCTGTTGCCCTTGGGAAGGCTGCTGGGGTGGCTGGGAGGGGGGATGGCTATAAAAGTCGGGGAACTCCTGCTCCAGGTAGGCCTTGGAAAAAACAGGCTGACCGGCAGTCGGGGGGGGGGCCGCCGCCGGCGGGGTTGCTGGTTGTTGGGGTGCAGCGGCTGGCCCAGGCCCCGGGGTCTGGGAGGCCTTTGAGGAGTCTTCCACGTTCAAGTGGATCACCTGATATTCCCAGCGGCTCACGGTCAAAGGAACAAGCAATGCAATGACATTAGACCTCAGCGGCAAGTCATGACAATGACAACAGGAGCTTCAGACCCATCAATATGTCCGCTGAGACGGCCGCCGTGGCCGTTTGGTTACCCGTAGAGAAGATCTCCAGAGTCACAAAAATAGAGAACGTGCTAGGGACAGAAAGGAGGAGATAGGCTCCGATCACTACGGCCAGGTCAACGGGGCCTCCAACCCTCTCCGAGAAGCCTGACGACTGGCAGGTGCTCCAGACCAGGCCATCCAGGGGCTTGCGTTACTAGGGAATGGGCACGGTTAAGCAGCGGACCTGGCCGCCAGGCTTCAGCAACGCAGCAGATCAACCGACCGCATTGCAGTATTGACAAAGGTCTTTGGTAGATTGAGTGCACGAAGAATTTTTGGAATGAACGAGCAAAATCCCCTGATGCAGCATCTCGGACTGGAGAGCCGCAATAGCGATGAGCCCCACCAGCAGGCGTACCCAGGGTCCCCGCCTCCGCCTCCGCCCCCAGCTGCAGCGCCAAAACAATCTTTAGATATTAAACGTCCAAATCTGGCCGAATCATTACCAACAAACCCACTACAAACCCAATCATTACTAATCCAATCACCAACAAGTTCATCCTCACTGAAAGACGCCTTACTGCTTCCTGAAAACGCCATCCCCCAGCCCGAGGAAAACGGCTCCCAGCGGCGCCAATTCGCGCGCAAGCCCATGCCTTTTGGAGGCGTAGCTCCCGTGGGTGAGATGGCTTGCCCCATGGGCAACAAGTGGCACATCAGCCTCTGGGACGTGAGCATGGGCGGCATTTGTGTCGTGGTAGACAGCCCCGTGGACACCCCCATGGGCAGCCTGTTTGCGATTTCTGTGTACGAAAGCTTCGGCCTCGGCAGCGCCTTTTTCAACGCCCACCTGCGCTGGCGCACCACCGAGGCGGATAACACCTATCTAGGCTTGGAATTCGAAGACCAGGACCTGCTCAAAAAGGGCTGTTTCTTGATTGACTACGTCAACACCGATCTATCGGCCCGATAAGGCGTTCGCTTGCCTGGCTGAGGCGAAATGACAGAACTGGCTCGGGCCAGCATGCCATTAGTTTGGGCCTGCAGGCCAGGGGTTTGGGCCTGTAGGCCAGGGGTTTGGGCCTGTAGGCCTGGCTTTGGACTACAAACCAGGGGTTTAGGAGCCAGAGGCTCCCAGCAGGGGCCAGCAGCTACGGGCCAGCAGGCCTTCCTCATCGGCTGGAATCACCACCAGGGCAAAGGGCTTGAGCCAAGCCAGGGCTAGGCGGAGTTCCTGGGCGAGCAGGCTGTCATGTTCGCCGATGCCACCGCTGAGGGCGATCACATCAACGCCCCCGAGGCTGGCGGCCATGGCGCCGATGGCCGCCAGCAGGCGATGGCGAAACACGGCAATCGCCAGCTGAGCACCAGCGTGGCCCTCGGCGGCGGCTGAGCGGAGCGCCTGCATCGAGCCGCTCAGGCCGGAGAGGCCCAGCAGGCCGCTGGCGTGGTTGAGGGCCCGATCGAGGTCCTCGGAACTCAGGCCCTGACGCAGCAGGTGCAGCAGCAAACCTGGATCAAGGGAGCCGCTGCGGCAGGCCATCACCAGGCCCTCCAGGGGCGTGAAGCCCATGGTGGTGTCGAGGCTGAGTCCATCGCGGATGGCGCAGAGGGAGCAGCCCGCCCCCAGGTGGCAGCTGATCAGGCGCAGGGGCCGCAGGCCAGGGAAGCGCTGGACCACCACCTCGCTGATGTGCTGGTGGTTGAGGCCATGGAAGCCATAGCGGCGCAGGCCCTGGTCGCGCCAAGCGGCGGGGATCGCATAGGTGCTGGCCGCCTCAGGCAGGCTGCGGTGGAAGGCGGTGTCGAAGCCGGCCGCCTGGGGCCAGGCCGGCTCCTGTTCGGCAAACCAGCGGATCGCCGCCAAGGCCGGGGCGTTGTGCAGGGGCGCCAGGGGCACCAGCGCGGCGATCGCCGCGATCTCGGCGGGGCCGAGGCGGCAAGGGACCGCAAAGCGATCACCGCCATGGACAACCCGATGGGCCACGAGGCGAATGGCCGCTCGCATGGGCGCCAGGGCTGGCAGCAACCAGTCGGCCAGCAACGCTTCCAGGTCAACGGCGCCATCCCAGGGCCGTTGGTCCCGCCACAGGGGGGTGCCCTTTGACGTCATTAGGGCCGCCTTGAGGCTGGAACTTCCCGCATTGATCACCAGCACCACCCCCTCGGCAGCCTCCGCTGGCGCCAGGGTGGGGGGCGAGGCAGGCTCTGGGCGTTCAGGGCTCATGGGCTGGGAAGCAGGGGGGCTCGGGTCCAGGGGCCTGCCGCAGGTTGGCCCCGGCAGGGCGGGCTGTCTGCCCCGCCTGTCACCGCCTGCCAGCAGCCCAACACCAGCTCCAACCGCCGCAACCCAACCCCAGTACGGTGCCCTTTATCCCTGGTTCCGCCAGATCCCCTGATCGCCATGACCGATATCCCCCTAACCGCAGCGCCCGCCGAGCAAGCCCATCAAAACCTGGATCCGGGCGCCCTGCTCGCCGCCCTGCATTGGCGCTACGCCACCAAGGTGTTTGATCCCGAGCAGCCAATCAGCGCTGAGCTCTGGGCAACCCTGGAAGAAGCGATGGTGCTGTCTCCGTCGTCCTATGGCCTGCAGCCCTGGAAGTTTCTGGTGATCACCGATCCGGCGATCAAGGCCGAGCTGCGGCCCCACTCCTGGAACCAATCCCAGATCAGCGATTGCTCCCATCTGGTGGTGTTTCTGGTGCGCCGCAGCATCGAGGCGGCCGATGCCGAGCGGCTCATCCACGCCACCGCCCAGGCCCGGGGCCTACCGCTGGAGCAGCTGGCCTTCTACCGGGGCATGATCGAAAAAGACCTGATCCACGGCCCCCGCAGCCAGGCGATCGGCCAGTGGGGATCCAACCAGGTGTACATCGCCCTGGGCAACCTGATGACCTGCGCCGCCCTCGTGGGCGTGGACACCTGCCCAATCGAGGGCTTCTCACCCGCGGACTACGACCGCATCCTCAACCTGGGCGACACCGCCTATCGCAGCAGCGTGGTGTGTGCCTGCGGCACCCGCAGCACTGAGGATAAATACGCGACATTGGCCAAGGTGCGCTTCCCCCTGGAGGAGTTGGTGGAGCGGCGTTGATCGATCGGAGCGCTGGATCGATCTCATGGCACAAAAGATGGAGTGGCTCAACGAAAAACTGAGCCCTTTTTACATTATCCAAACATCAAACATTGGCAGCGCTTAACTCAATCCAGGTGCAATCAACACTGTTGACTGCCAGAAGAAAGCCTGTTGGCCTAAATCAAGGGCGGCACGATCCGTTGCCGCGTTGAATAGATTAGGGCATGCAGCTCCGGGTCTTGCATATAACCAAGAATTCTATGGGGATAGTCGAGTTTGCCATTATGAAGATAGGCGATGGTGGCAGCGATCTTTGCATCGCGGCGATTGGTGCTCACATCCATACGGTGGCCCTTGGGAACGCCAAGCAGTTTTTGCAGGCGGGCTATTTGACCCGCCAACACTTTCACGTTCTCGCTAGGGGTGAGCAATTTCTCCAAAGCAGCCGCCACCTCCGCATCGGTGGCATCGGCCCTTAACTTGCCCTGCTTTTGCAATTCACTAATGCTGAGCTGGGCCAAGCCGTGATCCTGAAATAAACCCGATTCGGCCAGGATCCGTATATCCTCACCTGGCTTGGCGTGCTGCATCTCGTCAAAGAGAATCGCCGCCATCAACATCACATTAACCTGCTGTTGACGGCTTTGCTCAAGCACAATCGGCCGCACGGCCTCAAGCCTGGACAAGGTATGGGCCCTCAGGGGTGCCAGGTGATCCAGGCCCTTGGTGAACAGCTGGCCCAGGCGAGGCTGGGCGCCATGGACACCAAAACGGCGCTGCAGTTCGCGAATCTCCTCAGCACTGAAATAGGCGGGATTGAGTTCCTCGGCCTCGGCTACAAGCCGGTCCACCGGGCCCAAGCCAGCCATCCCACCGGGATCGGCCATCGGGCTAGCCAGTGCCTGGCTAGGGGCGGGACTCCGCGACCCAGACACCAAAAACAAGGGCGACTGGGATGGCAGACCCTGCACCAGCAGTGCCGAAACGCAGCCCGCCAAAACGGTCCAAGGCCTGGGGCAAGCTCGCTTCCACGACGGGGCCCAGGGCTGATCCAACAGCCTTTTGACTAGCGACAGGGCTCCCATCACAGGGATTGCGATGGGGAAAGGTCCATCAATTGGGCCTGCCGAAGCAATGGCGAGCAAAACTTTCTATCAATTTAGCATCCTTTTCAAGTCAATCACCCCAGCCTGTGGCAGCTGAGCTGGCTCCGCTTGCCCCGATTCCGGCCTAGCGCTAGCGGCCTAATGCCCCGTTGTCGGCCCCCCCAAGGCCTTATCCGCCGGCGCTGGCGGAGCCCCAGCCAGGATTGGCACCACTTTTTGGCTAAAGCCATGGATGCCCACAGGCCGCTTGCCCAGGCTCCCTTGGAGCCCCTGCCGCTGGGCGCCCTGCCCCCCTTGCCGCCCCTGAAGCTGGCCGTGGTGGGCCATGTGGAGTGGGTGAGTTTTGTGGGGGTGAACCACCTGCCGGTGGCCGGCGAAATCCAGCGGGCCAGCCACAGCCAGGACCTGGCCGCCGGCGGTGGGGCCGTGATCGCCGTGCAGCTGGCCAAGCTCACCGGTCAGCGGATTCCCTTCTTCACGGCCCTGGGGCGCGATCGCATCGGCGAGCTCGCGGCGGAGCAGCTCCAGGGCCTGGGGCTTGATGTGCAGGTGGCCTGGCGCGAGGCTCCCAGCCGCCGAGCCGTGACCTTCATCGACAGCAGCGGCGAACGCACGATCACCGTGATCGGTGAGCGGCTCAGTCCCACGGCGGCCGATCCCCTGCCCTGGGCCAGCCTCTCGGCCTGCGATGGCGTGTTTGTGACCGCCGCCGATGCCGCGGCCCTGGCCTTGAGCCGCCGCGCCCGCTTTCTGGCAGCCACCCCCCGACTGGGCCTGGAGCTGATCCAGGCATCGGGCCTGCAGCTCGATGCCCTGATCGGCAGTGCCGCCGACCCGGGCGAGATCTATCGCCCGGGCGATCTCGATCCGGCGCCAACCCTCTATGTGGGCACCGAGGCGGAACGGGGGGGCTTCAGCTGGCCGGGGGGTCGCTTTCGCGCCCTGGAGCTGGCCGGCCCCCTGGTGGATTGCTATGGCGCCGGCGACAGCTTCGCTGCCGGAGTGACCGCCGGCCTCGCGGCAGGTTGGAGCCGGGACCAGGCCCTCAGCCTGGGCTGCCATTGCGGAGCCGCCTGCATTGGTGGCCGCGGCCCCTATGCAAGCCAGATCGAGCTGGCCGAGCGGTGAACGGAACGCGATCGCACCCGGGCGGCAGAGGCTGGGGCAGCGAAGCGGGTCAGGGGAACGGGTCACGGCAGCGTGACGCCCCTAGCCCCCGGCCCCATGGCCTCGCTCTGCCCATGGGCGCCCCCGATCGCGGCTAAGGGCGGGGGCGGCCGGGCTCGGCGCCAGGTCTGGCCTTGAGGGCGCCGGACTCCGGCCTGGGGGCCGCAGCACCGGCCACCAACCAGAGGCCCAGGGCCAACACCAACCAACCGAGCCAATGGAGCTCCAGCAGCCCCTGGGTGAGCTGCAGCAGCGGGGAAAACACCCAGTGGTTAAAGGTCATCAACAGCAGCAGCAACCAGACCATCCAGCCCCCATTCGCTCGTTAGGCCGCTGAACTCGAAGGGCTAAGCCCCAGAAGGGTTAAGCCCCAGGCAGCAGGTCCAGGGGCATCAGAGCACCGGCCCGCAGGATCTGCCAACGGCCAGGGTCGCCAGCCTCGGATTTTGTTGCGGCGTCTTGGTCCCTGGGAGCAGCACCAGGGGAATCGCTTGGGGCTAGGCGATCGCCAGCTCCGCCGGCCACTCCAGGTCTGGCTTCGCGGGGACCAATCCAGGCCAGCACGGTGCTGGGTTGGCCGCTGCCCTCGGGCCAGGGAACGGGGCCCAACTGCGGCAGAGCCGGGAACAGGGCTGCCGCCTCAGCAGCGGTGCGGCAGGGGGGTTCGCTCGAGCGGTTGGCGCTGGTGGTGGCCAGGGGGCCGCTGCGGCGCAGCAACTCCAAGGCGACGGGGCAGGCGGGGATGCGCAGACCCAGGCTCGAGCCTGCGCCATGCAAAGCCAGCGCCAGGGAGCCCCGGGCCGGCAGCACCAGGGTCACGGCCCCCGGCCAACAGCGTTCGGCCATGGCCCGCCACTCGGGCTCGATCGGCAGGTCCAGGGCCGCAAACAGGGCCTCGGGGTCGGCCCCCATCAGGATCATGGGCTTGCGGGCCGGCCTCCGCTTCAGCTGCCAGAGCTGGGCGGCCGCATCCGGCCGGGCCGCCAGGGCCGGCACCGTGTCGGTGGGGAACAGGGCCGCCGAACCGGCCCGGAGCCGGTCGGCCAACTCAGCTGCCGCCAGCCCTTGCCCGGGGAATGGGGTCTCAGCCATCGTCTTCTCCAGGCAGCGGGCCCAGCTGGTGATTGGGGCCCGATCGGGGCGGATCGGCCGCCAGGGCGGGCCGGCGGGCACTCACAAACCGCCAGTGGCCCTCCAGGTCTGGGTGGGGTTGGATCGCCTCGAGACCCTGCTCAGCCAGCAGGGCCTGCACGGCCTCGGATTGGTCGTGGTGGTGCTCCAGCAGCAACCAGCCGCCCGGGGCCAGGGCCTGGGGGGCCCCGGCGGCAATGGCGCGGAGGGCATCGAGACCATCGGGGCCGCCATCGAGGGCCAGGGGCGGTTCGTGGTCGCGCACCACCGGGGCCAGCTCCTGCCAGACCGGCGTGGGGATGTAGGGGGGGTTGGCCAGCACCAGATCGAGGCGGCCCCATTCGGGCTGCAGGGGTTGCCACCAGGATCCCTGGCGCAGGGCCACCCGGCCGGCGAGGCCCTGGCGCTTCAAATTGGCGCCGGCCTGGGCCAGGGCGACCTCACTGCAATCCACGGCCAGGCCCTGGCTGGTGGGCAGCAGCTGGGCCAAGGCCAAAGCCAGGCAACCCGAGCCGGTGCCGAGGTCGGCCCAGAGCAGGGGGGCCGCGCCGGCCCGATCCAGCAAACCCAAGGCCTGGCCAATCTCAACGAGCAGCTCGGTTTCCTGGCGGGGGATCAAGACCCCTGGTCCCACGGCCAGTTCAAAGTCGCGCCAGGGGGCGATCCCCACCAGGTATTGCAGGGGGGTTGCTGCCTCTAGATGCTGGCTCCAGAGGGCCTCGAGCGCGCCCAGGCCGCAGCGCAGGCTCACCGGCTGATCGGGATCGAGGCGCAGGCGCTGCAACTGGCTCCAACCCAGGCCGCCGGCGAACTCCAACAGCCAATCGAAATCGGCCTGGCTGCCGCCTTGCTGCAGTTGGCCCCGGCGCCAGATGAGCAGCTCCTCGGCTGCGATCAACCCAGGCGTCGGCCCGGTTCCTCGATCCCCTGCCAGCACGTACGGGACCCTCCCAGCCAACCCATGCGCCAATTCTGTAGCCCAACCCCTAGCCCCTTAAGAAGCCCTCTCCAGCGGCCCGTCAAGCCCTGGCTCCGGCGCCGCTCCTCCGTTGCCCCCTCCGCCGTCGCGGCCGCCAAGACCCCATCAGCTAGCTCCCAAGCCATCCCTGGGGCCCCATCCGGCGCCGATTGCCGAGGCCGCCCCAGCGGCCAAACCCTGGCCCAGGCCTGGGCATCGTTCGCAGCGAGGCAGCCCCAAGCAGGGCGCCATGACTCCAGCAAGCCAACCGCCGGGGCCAGGGCTGCCTCGCTCAAACGGCTAACAAGGACGCCACCAAAGGCCCGGTTCGGCCCGCAGCCGCCCCGTCAGTTCGAGCTCCAACAGGGCCCTGGAGGCCGGGGCGGCGCCCAGGTCGAGCCGCTCGCAGACCTGCTCCAAGGAAGCCCCGGCGCCCACCGCCGCCAGCAGGGCCCGCTGCGGCTCTGCCAGGGCCGGGGCACCAAGTGCAGTGGCGCCAAGGCCATGGGTGCAGGCCACCTGGGCGCCTGGGCCGAGCTCGGCCCCTGGCGGTTGGCTGCGGGCTGCCAACGCGGGGTTAGCGAGGCCAGGCCGCCCCAGCAGGGGGCCAGGCCCCAACTGGCGCACCCAGTCTTCAGGATCGAGCAGCACGCTGGCGCCGCAGGCGAGCAGGCGATTGCTACCAGCAGCCGAGAGCTTGCCCGCATCGGCCGGCACCGCCCACAGGGGCAGGCCCTGGTCCCAGGCCAGGGAGGCCGAATGGAGGGCGCCGCTTTGCTCGGGGCATTCCACCACCACCACGGCCTGGGCCAACGCCACCTGGAGCCGGTTACGGCTTGCGAAGTGGCCCGGGTGCACCGGCGTGCCGGGGGGATGTTCGCTGATCAACAGTCCCGCCTGGGCTACCTGGGCCTGGAGGCTGTGGTGGTGGCGGGGATAGATCCGCTCTAGGGGGGTGCCTAGCACCGCCACTGGCACGCCGCCCGCCGCCAGGCAGCCCTGGTGGACGGCCCCATCGATCCCCTCGGCCAGGCCACTCACCACCGGCCAGCCGGCCTCCGCCAGGGCCACGCCCAGGGCCCGCGCCATGGCCAAGCCATGGCGCGATGGACGCCGGGTGCCCACCACGGCCACGGCGCGGCGTTGGCGCAGGGGCGCCCAGAGCTGGCCCTGGCCCTGCCAGTGGAGCTGGAGGGGTGGCCGGGCCAGCCGGGTGAGGGCCCCAGGCCAGGCCGGATCGCCGGGCAGCAGGCGCCGGTGCGGGCCGCGGGCGGCCAAGCGATCCGCGATCGCCGCCTGGCTGAAGGGATCGACCCCCCAGCGCTGGCGGTAGGCCCCCACCTGCTCCAGCAGCCGGCCCCGGAAGCCGGCCCGCTGGGCCAGGGCGTCGTTAGAGGCCTGCCAGGCTTGATCCAGGCCGCCAAAGGCCGTCAGCAGGCGGGCCAGCCGCTGCCAGCCAATGCCTGGGCAACCACACCAAAGCAACCACCAAAGGCGCTGGGCCTGGCTCCAAGGGCCCTGGGGCGGAAACAGGACCGGGCTGGGCAGCAACTGCAGGGGCGGCGGCGGCGGGGCGGGGGCCGGGGGGGCCAATTCAACAGGCCTCGGCCTCGCCCGCGGAGCGGATCCCGGCAAAGCCTCCCCAACCAAGGGCCCCCCGAAGCGACCAGCCCCAACCACCCCACCAGCCCCTGCCATCCGAACCCCTGCGCGGGACCCCAAAGGACGATCCGCCACTCCCCAGCAAGCAGTAGCTTTGTACTATACGCCCATGCTAGGCAGGGGCAGGGCCGGCATTCAGCCGCTCCATTGCAGCGGCCAGATCGGCAGGGGGCTGGCGGATCAGGCGGCGCTGGGCGCCTCCCTGGGAGAGCTCCACCAACACCAGCTCCACCCGCGCCTCCGCCGCCACGGCTCCGCCTGGGGCAATGAACTGGCTCAACCAGGGCAGGCGCAACCCGGAGCGGCCCTCCACCCGACTGAGCAGCTCCACCTGGTCGCCGTGGAGCAGGGCCGCTCGATAGTCGATCGCCAGGGACACCACCGGCAGCTCCAGGCCCCGGGCCGAGAGATCGCTGTAGGCCAGCCCCACCTGATCGAGGGCCTCCACCCGGGCCTCCTCCAGCCAAGCCAGGTAGGCGCCATGCCACATCACGCCCGCATGGTCGGTGTGCTGGGGCAACACCCGGCGCCGCAGCCGCCAGACCCGTTCCATTACGGCCTTTTTGCTCTTCACCGGCGCCATCGACAATCAGCCATAGGCTGCCACCAGCCACCGACAGACCGTGTTCCGCAACCTGCTGATCGCCGATTCCGGCAAGGGTCGTGTTGAAGAGATGGTGCGCATGCTGCGCGCCATCCCGGTGATGCGCCAGGCCCGGCTCAACCTTCTCCACGTGGTACCCGAGCAGGCGGGCGAAAACGTCCGGGAGCATTGGCAGAAGGCCGCCGGCATGGTCGCGGAAGTCGTGCAGCGCCTGGGCCTCAACCCCAGCGAGGTCAACACGATCATTCGCCAGGGCGACACCAAGCAGACCGTGCTCAAGGTGGCCGACGAGCTCAATGCCGACCTGATCCTGATGGGATCGCGGGGCTTGAGCCGGCTGCAATCGATCCTGAGCAACAGCGCCAGCCAATACATCTTCCAGCTCTCGACCCGGCCGATGCTGCTGGTGCGCGACGACCTCTACGTGCGCCACATCAACCGGGTGATGGTGACGATCGACGGCACCGGCGTGGGCGATGACGCCCTCAAGATCGCCTGCGAACTGGTGCGCGAGATCCCTGGCGGCAGCCTGATCGGCATCCACATCAGCCGCCAGGACATCACCCCCTCCCGCGGTGGCCTCTCCCCCGTCGATGAGCTGTTGCAGAAGGCGGTGCTGCGGGCCCGCAGCTTCGGCGTGGACCTGAAAGGGATCCACACCACGGGCGACATCGGCCGGGGCGTGTGCGCGGCCGCCGAAGCCGAGAAGGCCGACCTGCTGGTGATTGCCTCCCAGGACCGCCGGCCCCTCGTGGCCCGGGCCCTAGTCGATATCGACCGCCTGCTGGGCAGTTCGGTGAGCGACTACATCCGGGTGCATGCCCCGGCACCGGTGTTGCTGGTGCGCGAACCAGAAGGGCGCCGCTCCTGAGGGCCTGGCCCTATCGGGCCAAGCGGCCCTGGCCAGCAGGGCGCCGGGCTTGGGGCTGGACCGGCCCGGGCCCCCTTCGAGCACTGTCGCCCTGCACCCCTAGGGGGAAAGCCGCAGCGAGCTTGCGGGGAACAAACCCCCAAACCACTTGGGCCAGCGGGCCGTCCGACGAGCCTGGGGAGCCTCAGCTCTGGCGGCTGTTGGTTTGGATGTAAAGGATGATCAGGAACACCGCTGGAACCAGCACGAACATCAGGCTGGCCACGAAGCCGAGGTCGTTGGTTTCCATTGCAGGTCGCTGGATCGCTGAGACCGTATCACCGCTGCCGGGCCCGATTCCACCTGCTTCATCGCCCGTTGTGGTTGGTCGCCCCCAGCCCAGCCAGGCAAAACCAAGCCAGACCAGTCCAGAGCCAGCTTTGGCCCTTGGCAAGCGCAGGAGCGAACCCGCTCTCGGGGCCTAGGCAGGGCCCTGGGGATCGGCTTCGGATTCGGCGTCATCGGCCCCCTCTTGCTCACCGGGGGCCGACTCCAGCACCGGCCAGGCGGTGGGGCCCGCCGGCAGGGGCTCTTGGCGGGCCGCCGCCAGCAGCGCTTCGGCATCGGCCACACCCACCTGGGGCCGGGTCAAGACCAGGACCGACTGCTGCACCAGGGCCTGACAGGCCAGGCGCCAGCCTTCGGGCCGGCGCTGCAGCTTGCGCTCCTCCACGCCCGTGCGGGGCGTGAGGCTGCCGGGCGAACTTTCGCCCACGACCTCAACAAAGCAGGTGATGCACTGGCCGCAGCCGCCGCAATTGCCGAGCTTGCCCTTCAGGCCATACATCTCAATCCCTTCGCGCAGAGCCACCTCGCGCAGGTTTTCGCCCGGGTAACACTCCACATCGCGGCCCTCACGCACAAATCGGATCACGGGCATGGCCAGCTCACTGCGGGATGGAATCCATTGTGGGCCGGCGCAAAACGTTGCGTTTTGTAAACGCCAGCCAGGGGCCAGACCCGCTGCCCCATCACGGCACGTTTCAGCTGGACGCCATGGGGAACGCGGGGCCGGCGGAACCCCTTACCATCGCCAGCACGGATCGAGCCTTCGTCGGTTTCGATCGTTCTGCCGTCAGGTTCCAGGCAACCCCTGGACACGACGGCTGGTTGTTTCCCCGGACCTGAACCCCATGGGATTGCCCTGGTATCGGGTGCACACGGTCGTCATCAACGACCCAGGCCGCCTTCTGGCCGTGCACCTCATGCACACCGCTCTGGTAGCCGGCTGGGCCGGCTCCATGGCGCTCTACGAGCTGGCCATCTTCGATCCCTCCGACCCGGTGCTCAACCCGATGTGGCGCCAGGGCATGTTCGTGATGCCTTTCATGGCACGCCTCGGCGTCACGGGTAGCTGGGGCGGCTGGAGCATCACCGGTGAAACCGGTGTTGACCCCGGCTTCTGGAGCTTCGAAGGTGTGGCGGCTGCCCACATCATTTTCAGCGGCCTGCTTTTCCTGGCCGCCATTTGGCACTGGACCTTCTGGGATCTCGAGATCTGGCAGGACCCCCGCACCGGGGAGCCCGCCCTCGATCTGCCCAAAATCTTCGGCATCCACCTGCTGCTCGCCGGCCTCGGCTGTTTCGGCTTCGGCGCCTTCCACCTCACTGGGGTGTTTGGTCCGGGGATGTGGGTGTCCGATGCCTACGGACTCGCGGGCCATTTAGAACCCGTGCAACCCTCCTGGGGCCCAGAAGGCTTCAATCCCTTTAATCCCGGCGGCATCGTGGCCCACCACATCGCCGCCGGCATTGTGGGGATCATCGCCGGCATCTTCCACATCACCAGCCGTCCGCCGGAGCGCCTCTACAAGGCCCTGCGCATGGGCAACATCGAAACCGTGCTAGCCAGCGCCATTGCCGCTGTGTTCTTCGCGGCCTTCATTGTGGCTGGCACCATGTGGTACGGCGCTGCTGCCACCCCGGTTGAACTGTTCGGCCCCACCCGTTTCCAGTGGGACCAGAGCTACTTCAAAACCGAGATCAACCGCCGCGTGCAGACGGCCCTCGACAACGGCGCCACCAAGGCTGAGGCCTACGCCGCCATCCCCGAGAAACTGGCCTTCTACGACTACGTCGGCAACAGCCCCGCCAAGGGCGGCCTGTTCCGGGTGGGTCCGATGGTGAATGGCGATGGCCTCCCCACCAGCTGGATTGGCCACATCTCCTTCACCGATAAGGAAGGCCGTGATCTGCAGGTGCGCCGCCTACCCAACTTCTTCGAGAACTTCCCTGTGGTTCTGGAAGATGCCCAGGGTGTGGTGCGCGCCGACATCCCCTTCCGTCGGGCAGAGGCGAAGTACTCCTTCGAGCAGACCGGCGTGACCGCCACCATCTATGGCGGTGCCCTTGCCGGCCAGACCTTCACCGATCCCGCAGACGTGAAGCGCCTCGCCCGTAAGGCCCAGCTGGGTGAAGGGTTTGAGTTCGATCGCGAGAAGTACCACTCCGATGGCACCTTCCGCAGTTCACCCCGCGGCTGGTTCACCTTCGGCCACGCCGTGTTCGCCCTGCTGTTCTTCTTCGGCCACATCTGGCACGGTGCTCGCACCCTGTACCGCGACGTGTTCGCTGGTATTGACCCCGATCTGGGCGAACAGGTGGAATTCGGTCTGTTCGCGAAACTGGGCGACCGCACCACCCGCAGGCTGCCGGAGGGCTACGTGCCCCCCGCCGGCAGCACCCTTCGCTGACCGCCAGACCCTCGAGGTAACCCATGGAGAGCTTCGCCTACATCCTGATCCTCACCCTGGCGATCGCCACGTTGTTCTTCGCCATCGCCTTCCGCGATCCCCCGAAGATCGGCAAGTGATCCCACCGGGACCCAGTTGATCCTGCGAGCCCCCACCCTGCGGTGGGGGCTTTTTCATGGCTGCAGATGCGTTGCAATGGTGCAGCTGAAATCGACAGCCGTCCCTCCCCGCTGCAGACCGGCAGCCCCAAAGGAGCGTCCCGCAAGGGTTTGATCCCAGCTGGCGCCGAGACCCATTGCGGCGTAGCCCTTCTCAAAGGCGCAACTTGTGTCTACACTTGCACTGATCGCAACGCGGTGACCAGGGCATGCAATGCCCCTCCTGCCAACACACCGACAGCCGCGTGCTGGAGTCCCGGGCGGCGGACTCCGGCCGCAGTGTGCGGAGGCGCCGTGAGTGCCTCAATTGTGAATTCCGTTTCACCACCTACGAGCGGGTCGAAACCGTGCCCGTAACGGTGGTGAAACGCAACGGCAGCCGCGAAACCTTTAGCCGCAGCAAATTGCTGCATGGCCTGCTGCGGGCCTGCGAAAAAACCGGCCTCGAGCCAGCCCGGCTTGAAGGGGTGGTTGATGAGATCGAACTGCAACTCCAGGGCCGCAGCGGCCGCGAGGTGAGCAGCAATGAGATTGGCGAGCTGGTGCTGCAGCAGCTCGGCGAAATCAGCGAAGTGGCCTACGTCCGCTTTGCCTCGGTGTATCGCCAGTTCCAGGGGATCAGCGATTTTGTGGCCACCCTCGAAGGCCTGAGCCGTCGGCCCCGCAGCCGGGCCGCCAAGTTGGCGGCGGCGGTGGGCTAAGGCTCGCCCCCTCAAGCCATGGGCCTAGGCGCAGAAGCCTGGGTCTCGGCCCGCTCATCACGCTGGCGACCCCTTCGCAGTCGCCCTTTCGATCAACTTTTCTAATGACGTGCTGGCTGTTCAGCCCAGTCTTGGACGCCCAGACCTGACGGCTGAGCTGCGAGCTCCCAGGCTTTTCGGCTCAAGCCTGACGGGTCACGCGTGACGGCTCGGGCCTAGCTGGCTGGGACCTGGCGAGGGGAGTGGTCCTGGGTTGGGGGGACGGGAGCTAGGTGGTTCTGGCTGCCGGTGGGGTCTGGGGCCTGGCTGGGCGAATCCAATCCCAGATCAGGGGGCAAAAACCGCTTTTTGTATAGTGATTGATTCTGCGCCTGACGTCGGCGGACGTTGGCGCCGATTCCCTCGCCCTGCCCTAGGCAGTCCGCCACCTCCCCCATGACCGTGACCCCTTCCGACGTCAGTCTCCTTGAGGCAGACAGCCCCATTGACCTGGAACAGGAGATCGCCGCAGAGCTCGATCTCGACCTGGCCATCCCGGAAGAGGTGCCCACCGCCGATGACCCCGGCAGCCGGGCGGCCGTGCGCGACATGGACGGGGTGGGCTTCACCCTGGAGGAATTCGCCTCCCTCCTCAGCAAGTACGACTACAACTTCAAACCCGGCGACGTGGTGAAGGGCACCGTGTTCGCCATGGAGCCCAAGGGCGCCATGATCGACATCGGCGCCAAAACCGCCGCCTTCATGCCCATGCAGGAGGTGTCGATCAACCGGGTTGAAAGCATCTCCGACGTGCTTGAGCCCGGCGAAGTGCGCGAGTTCTTCATCCTCAGCGAAGAGAACGAAGACGGCCAGCTCACCCTCTCGATCCGGCGGATCGAATACCAGCGGGCCTGGGAGCGGGTGCGCCAGCTGCAAAAAGAAGACGCCACCATTTACTCCGAGGTGTTTGCCACCAACCGTGGTGGTGCCCTGGTGCGGGTGGAAGGCCTGCGCGGCTTCATCCCCGGCAGCCACATCAGCACCCGCAAGCCCAAGGAAGACCTGGTGGCCGACTTCCTGCCCCTCAAGTTCCTGGAGGTGGACGAGGAGCGCAACCGCCTGGTGCTCAGCCATCGCCGCGCCCTGGTGGAGCGCAAGATGAATCGCCTCGAAGTGGGCGAAGTGGTGATCGGCACCGTGCGCGGCATCAAGCCCTACGGCGCCTTCATCGACATCGGTGGTGTGAGCGGCCTGCTGCACATCTCCGAAATCAGCCACGAGCACATCGAGACCCCCCACACGGTGCTCAACGTGAACGACCAGATGAAGGTGATGATCATCGACCTCGACGCCGAGCGGGGCCGCATCTCCCTCTCCACCAAGGCGCTCGAGCCCGAGCCCGGCGACATGCTCACCGATCCCCAGAAGGTGTTCGATAAGGCCGAGGAGATGGCCGCCCGCTACAAGCAGATGCTGCTGGAGCAGGCCGAGGAGAACGAGCCCATGGGCGTCACCCTCGACTGATCCTGCGGCGCAAGTCGACCTGGCCCCTGTTAAAAGCACGCGCTTTTGGCAGGGGCTTTTGTACAGGTGCTGCCTGGGAAAACGATGCAGGCCGGCGCCGTTCAAGCACACACGGCGCACCTCGGAGCTTGGCCGGAACTGCCAAGCTGGCCATCCGTCCATTGCGTTCCCTCGGGTTCCTACCGCCATGCCCCGCTTACTGCTGCGCGGCGCCGATCTCGGCGACGTTGAGGCGGTGCTGTTCGACAAGGACGGCACCTTGAGCCACAGCGAACCCGACCTGCTCACCCTGGCCGAGGCCAGGGTTTTTGCCTGTTTGGAGCAGGTTGCGGATGCCCAGCGGGAGCCCCTGCGGGAGTTGCTGGGGCGGGCCTACGGCCTGGCGGAGGGCCGCATCCATCCGGCCGGCGTTACCGCCGTAGCCGCCCGCGACCACAACCTGATCGCCACGGCCACGGCCCTGGCCCAGGTGGGCCTGGGCTGGCCGGAGGCCCTGGCGATCAGCGAGGCGGTGTTTGCCGCCAGCGACCAGGGCGACCGGCGCCGCAGCGGCGAACCGGGCAGCACCAGCAACCTCACCACCGGCCTGCGCCCCCTGCTCGAGCAGCTCCACGCCGCCGGGGTGGTGTGCGCCGTGATCAGCAACGACGACCGCGCCGGGATCGAGCATTTCCTCGCCAGCCACGGGCTGGGAGGACTGTTTGCCGGCTTCTGGAGCGCCGAACACCGGCCGCGCAAACCCGATCCAGCTGCCGTGCACGGCCTCTGCACCGAACTGGGGCTGGAGGTGGGCCGCTGCGCCCTGATCGGCGATGCGAACAGCGACCTGCAGATGGCCCGCGCCGCTGGCATTCCAACCCAACTCTGCATGGGCTACATGGCCGGCTGGAGCAGCCCGCCACCCCTGGCGGAGCCCCATCCCCTCATCCACCACTGGTCGGAACTGGGGGTGCTGGCAGCCGGTTGAGGGGAAGTTGGCGGGAGCGGTCGGGCCCAGGGAGGGGCGAATCGCTCGCCCGTAGTGCGCCGGCCCACAAGGGGGTCAGGGGCCTGGCCATAAGCTGGGCAACTTGATTTGGCACCCATCGGGATGGCTCGTTACGTCTTCACCTCGGAATCGGTGACCGAGGGCCATCCCGACAAGATCTGCGATCAGATCAGTGATGCGGTGTTGGATGCCCTGCTGGAGCAGGATCCCGCCAGCCGGGTGGCCTGTGAAACCGTGGTGAACACAGGGCTTTGCCTGATCACCGGCGAGGTCACCACCACGGCCCGGGTGGACTTCAACACCCTGGTGCGGGGCGTAATCGAGGGCATCGGCTACAACGGCGCCCGCGCTGGCGGCTTCGATGCCCACAGCTGCGCCGTGCTGGTCGCCCTCGACCAGCAATCCCCCGACATCGCCCAGGGCGTGAACGAGGCCGACGACCACGACGGCGATCCGCTGGATCGCATCGGCGCCGGCGACCAGGGGATCATGTTCGGCTACGCCTGCGATGAAACGCCGGAGCTGATGCCCCTGCCGATCAGCCTGGCCCACCGGCTGGCCCGCCGCCTGGCCGAGGTGCGCCACAACGGCAGCCTGGAGTACCTGCTGCCCGACGGCAAGACCCAGGTGAGCGTTGTGTACGACAACGACCGGCCCGTGGCGATCGACACGATCCTGATCTCCACCCAGCACACCGCCGAGATCGATGGCGTCTCGGAAGAGAAGGCCATGCGCGAGCGCATCGCCGCCGACCTCTGGAGCCACGTGGTGCTGCCCGCCACCGCCGACCTGGCGCTCCAGCCCAACCTGGAGGCCGCAGGTGCCACCCCAGCCACCCGCTTCTTGGTCAACCCCACCGGCAAGTTCGTGGTGGGGGGCCCCCAGGGGGACGCGGGCCTCACCGGCCGCAAGATCATCGTGGACACCTATGGCGGCTACGCCCGCCACGGCGGCGGCGCCTTCTCCGGCAAGGACCCCACCAAGGTGGACCGCTCCGCCGCCTATGCGGCCCGCTACGTGGCCAAGGCCCTGGTGGCTGCCGGCCTGGCCCGCAAGGTGGAAGTGCAGCTCAGCTACGCGATCGGCGTGGCCAAGCCCGTGAGCATCCTGGTGGAGAGCTTCGGCACCGGCAAGCTCGACAACGACAGCCTCACCGCCCTGGTGCAGGAGCACTTCGACCTGCGCCCCGGGGCCATCATCGAAATCTTCAGCCTGCGCGACCTGCCCCAGCAACGGGGTGGCCGCTTCTACCAGGATGTGGCCGCCTACGGCCACTTCGGCCGCAGCGATCTCAACCTGCCCTGGGAAAACGTGGACGCCATCGCCGCCAGCTTGAAGCAGGTCACGGCTGCCCAAGTCGGCGCCGCCTAAGCCCTGGCCCAAGCCCTGCCGGAGCTGCCAAAGGACGCCCCTGGGGGTTCCCTGGGCGTGGATCGTGCCCTGGGCGTGGGCCTTGCCCTGGGCGTGGACCTTGGCAGCAGTGGCCTGCGGCTGGCCCTGCTCAACGGCCAGGGCAAGCTCGTAGCGGAGCGCCAGGCCGCCTATCCGGGGCCGTTTGAAGCCGCCGCCAGTTGGCGCGATGGCCTGGTCACCCTGGTGGCCAGCCTGGAGCCCGACCTGCGCCGCCGGATCGGGGCGATCGCCCTCGACGGCACCTCTGGCACGTTGCTGCGCTGTGACCCCAACGGCAGTCCCTTGGGGGACGCCCTCCCCTATCACCGGGCCTGCCCCGAGCAGCAGCCAGCCTGCGCGGCCATGGTGGCCGATGGCAGTCCGGCGGCGAGCGCCAGCGGCAGCCTGGTCCGGGCCCTGGCGCTGCGCCAAGGCGCCGATGGGCCCGGCCTGCTGCGCCACCAGGCCGATTGGCTGATGGGCTGGCTCCTGGGCGACTGGCGCTGGGGCGAGGAGGGCAACAACCTCAAGCTGGGCTGGGATTTGGTTGAAAGCTGCTGGAGCGGCACCCTTAGCAGCCAGAACTGGGCATCCGAACTGCCCGAAGTGGTGGCCAGCGGCACCCGCCTGGGGGCTCTCGGAGCCTGCGCCCGCACCCTGTTGGATCTGGAGCCGGGATGCCTGGTGGTGGCAGGCACCACCGACGCCAATGCGGCCGTGCTGGCCGCCAATCCCCAGCCGGGCGAGGGCATCACCGTGCTGGGCACCACCTTGGTGCTGAAGCAATTCAGTCCCGAGCCGATCAGCGGCCCTGGTATCAGCTGCCATCGCCTGGGCGGGCGCTGGCTGGTGGGTGGCGCCTCCAACGCCGGGGGCGGCGTGCTGCGCCAATTCTTCTCAGACCAGGACCTGGCTGAACTCAGCCGGCAGATCAATCCTGATCGCCCCAGTGGCCTGCGGCTGCGTCCCCTGCCCCGGCCCGGCGAACGCTTCCCGGTTGACGATCCAGGCCTGGAGCCGGTGCTGGGACCGCGGCCGGTGAGTGATGCCCTGTTCCTGCAGGGCTTGCTCGAGGGCCTGGCGGCGATCGAGCGGGCCGGCTGGCAGCGGCTCCGAGAGCTGGGGGCACCACCGATCGGGCGGGTGATCAGCCTGGGGGGCGGTGCCCGCAATCCCCAATGGCGGCTGCTGCGGCAACGCTGCCTGGGGCTGCCGGTGTGGAACCGGCCCAACCTCTCGGCCGCCGCCGGGGTGGCGCGGCTGGCGCTCGGCGCCCTCGAGCAAGAGCCTGGCGCGAGAATGGGTACTGATCCTTTGGCCCTGGCCACCCCAGCCCCATGAACGAGCGCGTGCGCACGGTGTTGTCGATGGGCCTGTTTGTGATCCTGGCCGGCTATGTGGGCTTCAGCGGCCTGCGTCTGGCCGTGCTGCTCTGGCAACGCTTCGGCGCAGGCTGAGGCCAGGGCCCCAAGCCCCGCCAAGGCCCCGCCGACACCGCTTCGCCCCCAGAATCACCCCACCCCCACCGCCCGTTTGCCATGGCCGCCGACCCCCTCAGCCCCGCCGTGAGCGATCGGATCTGCAAACACATGAACGAGGACCACGCCTCTGCGGTGGTGGCCTACGCCCGCCATTACGGCGGCATCAGCGAGGCCAAGACCGCAACGATGCGCAAGGTGGGCCCTGAGGCCATGGAACTGGAGGTGGATGGCCAGCCCGTGCTGGTGCCCTTCGACCACCCCTTGAGCGATAGCGAAGACGCCCACCGCACCCTGGTGGCCATGTTGCGGGCCATGCCCCGTCCAAACGACGCCTGAAGCCAACCCTGGCCAGGACTTCGGCAGCTGACAGCTGCCCCTAGGCCGTTGGGCTTGGCAAAGCGGCGAGGCCCTGGGAACCCTTAAGCCGGGTTCGCTAACCGTCAGGCCATGCTCAGGGCCCTGCTCCAGGCCAGTCTCAACCTGATCAGCACCAGCCCCTGCCCCGTGTGCGGCGGCGGGGCCGATCCCCCGGATGAGCCTGGCCCCTGCCTCTCTTGCCGGGAAACATTCGACCTGGCCCCGGGGGGTCTGACGGGCGACACGCCCCTGCCCTGGCTTGGCCTGGGCCCCTATGAGGGGGCCTATCGACTGCTGCTGCTCAGCCAGCGCCAAAGGCCGAAAGGGACGGTGTTGCGGGGCCTGGCCCGGGCCCTGGCCGCGGAGGTGCCCGGGGGGATCGGCGGCTCGATCCTGGTGGCCATCCCCAGCTGGAAACGGCAAGGCAATCCCCTGCCCAACCTGGTGGTGCAGCAACTCATCGCCCAGCAGGGGCAAGGACCGCCCCTGGGCGCCCGGGCCCTGCCGCTGCTGCAACGCAGCCGCCCGACCCTGGGCCAACACCACCTGGATCGCCAGCTACGGCTCCGCAACCAGGAGGACGCCTTCCGCCTCCAGCCCGGCCAGCGGGCCGCCTTGCCCCAGCTCAAGCGCCAGCCGATCTGGCTGGTGGATGACATCCTCACCACCGGCGCCACGGCCCTGGCCGCCGCCGCCGCCCTGGAGCAGGCGGGCCTGGAGGTGAAGGGCCTGCTCTGCCTGGCGAGAACCCCCTTTCGGGAGCCGACGCCAGGGAGGAAGCGCTCAAGACCCGAGGGCGAGGCGGTCGAGGCCAAGGGCAGCCCGCCCGAGGCCTGCGCGCCCATGGCCCCCAGAGGGCAGGGCCAGGAGGCCAGGGCCGCCCTGACTGGCTTGCAGCGAGGTCGCGAAGCGGGCGGGGGCGCGGGCCGCCAATCCGTAGCCAGAACCCCGTGATCTAAGATCTGCGGGTCGCTCCGGCGACGGGCCGGGATAGCTCAGTTGGTAGAGCAGGCGATTGAAAATCGCCGTGTCCCCAGTTCAAATCTGGGTCCTGGCATTCAAATCATGAGACCAACAAGGGCACACCTGGTCTTGCAGTTGTACAGGTGCTTTGGGCGCCATACAAAGGTCCAAACTTGAGACAGGACTGACATCCCGCATTCCTTGAAGCGGTATGGGATTCGAAAAAACGAGAACGGCATTACCCAGGACCCAGAAATCCCATACCAGCGCCTCAGTGGACCCCCCGCCGAGAGCACCTCAACGTCAGCTGCTCAGCCTGGGGAGCCAGACAGCGAAAGAGCGGAATGACCAGCGTGGTTGGGGCTCTCCGCCGATCGCCCACAGAACAGTCTTGGCGATCACTTCTTCCAATCAATTTCTCTTCGCAACCATCAAAACCCTAATAAGTCCACCGGGATACCTTCCCCGCCCCCCAGGTCGCCCAGAACTGCCCACGGCTCCAGAATGACCACAAAAGGAGCCAGGCACTGATGAACCACCCGGAATGGATTCTGGTTCCCTGGGCGGTCTTTGCGTTTGCCCTTGCCCTGAAGTTCTGGCAGTTCGGCAGTGCCCTGAAACGGCACCTCACGGTCAGAACCCCCAGCACCACTCAGTTCAGGCAGACTTTGGAACGGATCTGGACACAGGCGAACGAGGAGGCGAAATGGAGACCCTGAACTGGGGATACATCCAACTGGGTCTGGTTGCCCTTGCCTTCGGCGGTCTGCAGATCTGGTGGATCGGCAGCGTTTTTTGGAAACGGAAACTGGCAAGGCCCCTCAGCGAGGGCGAGTTTCGGAAGGCGCTGGAAAGGATCTGGGAGAAGCGGACCTGAACGGAGCAACCGCCCACGGCTCGTCACAGAACTTCATAGGATGGGGCCTGGTCATCGAGCGGTCCTAGGCGGGTCCGCTTTTTTATTGCCTCGACAAGCAACCGCCCCTCCCAAGGGACCCGATGGCGACCCGCAAGGCGCCCGCAAGCCTCCAAGAACCGCCCTGACGATCCAGGGAAGCGATGCTCCCTAGGGGGTCTTTAGGATTTCTTCCCCCAAAAAGTAATACAAGCAACCACTAGCAGCCGGATCGCCTCGGCATCATTGATCCAACGCATCAGGATCAATGAATCACGAGCAGATCAATCTTTTGCCAACAGCACTGCGCTGGGATCACAACGGAGATCTTGGATCTGAGATTTTGAGGTGCCTACTTGATCGACTCCAAGCCCAGGAAGCCAAGGCCAGGAATCAAGAGGCAACCACCTCCCTGAGAAGGCGCTGAAAAAGTGCAGAGACCAATTGTGTGATGCCAGTCAACAGCGAACCTACCGGAAGGCATACCAATCCAATCGCTGACTAGCGCCAGCATTGTCAACCAATTCCACGCCCTTGACCGTTCCATCGCTCTTGTACCAAGGGTCTTCACAGATCGATGCGAACACTTGTCTTGCCTCTTCAATGGTCTGAAAGTTGCCGACATTCACGACGCCCCAGGAATCGTGAGTGTTGATATCAAATGACATTGCTTCTGATGGTAATGGAACTCAGATGGGTTGTTAGCGCAGAAACCAAACGCGGGTGATTCCATTGTTGGTCCATAGATCTCAAAACACAAGCCCTTTGGGCAGCACCCAATCTTCTATTCCTGCCTGGGCACCCATTGAGGACACTTCAGCGGAAGGTCTTCGCTCTGGGCTAGTAGACCCTGAAGATCGGGCAGGTCAGAACCAACCTCCACCCCAAGAGCACCTGGAAGCAGCTTCGGGGCAGCTTTAGGGATTCACTTGATAACATAGAAAAAACGCCCCGAAGACCATAGGACCTAAGTCCTTAGGGGGCTTCAATGAGTCAGCCCGGGCTGCCAGCGCCGAAACAACCGGGCGAGCCCAACCAAAGGCCCTCCCCGTGTTACAATTGTGAAGATTTGATAAAACCCCATGCTGCGCGCTCTCTTTAGCTTTCTCTTCGCAGCACTTTCCTTCGTCCAAGTGCCCCAGTGGGACAACGATTGGACCAAATGTTCCGTGAGTGTTCCCGACACGGCCTGCCATTGGTATGTCGTCAACCCTGACAACACCTTTGGCAAGGGCTTTAGCTGGATCACGGCTCCCCAGTTCGATGTTGCTGCGCTTCGGGATATTGGCGCCCAGCACGACATCACCGTTGCCCAGGGCTACCAGACCACGGTTGAACTCATGGATGCAAGTAGCAAACTAAAATATGGCGACGATTACTAATCGTCAAACAAATCGCAGGGCCGTCGAGAGACTCCGCCTTGCCTAAGGAACCCTCCACGTATAAGTAATTAGAGATAGATTTCAGAGAGGTCGCATCTAGATGTCCTGCCGTGATAGCCCGGGCACTATTATGGGGCATGCTGGCTTTTTAATATTTTTGCCGAAATAGCTACTAACTTTAGGCGATACCCGCTCCCGGGTCCAGCCAATTTCTCCACATCGAACCAACTAGCGAATTTGGCGGCTTAACCGCAAGAAAAGCCGCCCGCTCAAACCCGCGTTGACAGGACCATCGGTCCGCGCGGAACGGTGCCGGTGGGGTCGGCTTCCAGGGTCACGCTGATGGCACTGGCCAGGTTGGAGGGCATCGGGGGGATTGGCATCGCCACATGGCCCTGGGCTGTAGGCACAAAGGCCACACAGCCCACCTTTTGGCCATCAACCGTGGCCCACAGCCGGTAGACGTGGTGGGGCGGAAGCGCCGGCAGGTTGTTCACTATCAAAAGATTGATGTTGGAATTAGCCATAACCACCACTTCTCCCGAAGGTGAGGACCGCGAGGCTGGGGCGGAGGGGTCGAAGGATCGATCAGCAGAGCTGTCTGAAGGCGTCACCGTGGAGGCCAGGATCAGGCGGCGGCCCGGATGATTGGGGCCAGACCGGCTGGGGGCCTGCAGTTGCTGTTGCACCTGGGCCAGTTGCTGGCGGGTCTGGTGCAGTTCCAGCCCCAGCACCACCAAACCCACGCCGAGCAGGGCTGGCAGCAGCCAGGGGCGGGGCGACCGCTCCGGCCGGGGTGACTCCAGCAGCCGGCGGCGCAGGCGGGCGGGCGGACTTGCGGTGGCCGGCTGGGCCAGGGGCAACAGGTCTAAGGTGGTACTGAATTCATGGAGACGGGAGCGTAGCTCCGGCCGCTGGCGGAGCAGTGCCGCCAGTTGCTGGCGTTCGCCATCGTCGAGGTCGCCGAGGGCATGGCCAGCCAGCAGGGCATCGATGGCGGCGGCGGAGGGTTGGTCGGGATGGCTCATGGTTCGCTCCGGTAGTCGAATAGCAAAGCCCGCAGTCGGATCAATCCCTGGCGCGATCGGGTTTTGACGGTTCCCAGGGGCAACTGGAGCCTTTCGCCGATCGCCGACTGGCTCAGGCCCTCGTAATAAGCCAGCTCCAACACCTGGCGCTGGTCGGCAGAGATCAATCCCAACGCCTCCTTCACCCGCACCGCCAGTTCATCGTCTTCGGCAGCCTCCAGGGGGCTGGTCCCAGCCGCTGGGAAAAGCTGATGGGACCAGCGTTGCAGCAGGTCCCAGCGGTTCTTGCGCTGGCTAAGGCGATTCAGCGCCATCGAGCGGGTCATCAACAACAGATAGGCCAGAACCGGTCCCCGCGAAGGGTCGTAGCGGCCGTGTTGCCAATAGCGCAGGAACACGTCATGGCAGAGGTCCTCCGCCTCCTGGGGGGAACGGCAAAGGCGCAGGGCCAACCGGTACACGGGCCCACCACAGACGTCATAGAGCTCCTCAAGAGAGTGGTAGCTAGGGCTTTGCATCAGCCTCTCCCCCACGGACGGGGCCGGGCGCAGGGCCAGGCTGGCTGGGCGGAGCCGGAACAATCCCAAGGGGAGGGGGCTGCGAGGGGAGGCTTCAAGAGGAGTACCGCCCACCAGTCAGATCGGATTGGGCGAGTTGGGCGAGTGGGTTGGATTGATCCGATGGATCGGGATGAAGAGATGGATCGCGGTGAAGAGATTGGTCGGGATGGTCGCTGCGGGCCCTGGCCGCCCCATCCAGGCCCACACCAGCCAATACCAGCACCAACCCCAGAGCAGTGGGCCAGGCCAGGAGCTCCCCCAGCATCCAGGTGGCGCTAAGGGCCGCCACCTGGATGCTGGTTTTAGCAGACCCAGCGAAGGCAACCACCCCCACCAGGGCCCAAGCCACCCCGCCCAGCTGGTCCATGGCCCCGCCCGCCATGGCCATGGTGGCCTGGGGCAGCAAGAGCCCGGTGAACACAAGGGCCAGGCTTGGCCAGAAGGCCCGGGGCAAGGATTCGTTCAATAGCCAGTGGGCCCGTAAGGCCGATTGGGGCAGCACCAGCGCGAACAGGAGGGTCTGGCTGATCACCGAGAGCGCCCCTAGGGCCAAGACGGTGGCGACCGGGCCAAGGAACAGGCCCAACCCACCATGGAGCGCAGACAGCAGTCGGTCCCGACCTACCAGGGAACCAAGCTTCCGGGCCAGGTGCTTACGGCCAGGAGCAAGGGTCGCGAGCCCCACGATCAACTGGGCTACGAAAAAGACATTGCAGAAACTGATCGGGTTCACGCCGTTCAGGGTCTGGGCGGCGCCCTGGAGTTGCAGCCACTTGAGCGCGGTGGTATCCAGTCCGCCCAGCAGGACATACAGCGCCAAGGGCAGCCAGGCCCACCAGCGGATTCGGCGAGCGGAAACCAATCCGATCCGATCAGCCATCGGTAGTTCCATCGCTCGGGGTCATTCCACTTCGGATCCCGGTCCCCGAGCTGCCCATTCGCATCCCATCGGCCATGTCTGCTCTCTTCAGCCCAGGGTTCCGTTTTGCCGCCGTTGCCTTCGTCGGCGCCGCCAGCCTCACGGGCAGCCCCTTCCAGGCCCAGGCCCTGCCCCTCGCCCAGGCCGCAGCGCCGGCGGTAGTGGCCTCCGCAGCGGTCAAGGTTCAGGGCACCTTCAAGATGGCGGAAGCTCCTGTGGCCGGCAGCTTCTCGATCAAGAAAGAAGGGGGCCGGCAGGTGCTCAGCCTGAGCAGCGATTTCAAAACCAACGACCAGGCCCCCGACCTGAAGGTGATCTTTAGCCCGTCGAAAACACCGCTGGCCAGCACCAAGGCACCGGGCTTCCCGCTCAAGCCCGGCAGCTACACGATCCTGGCGTCGCTGAAGTCGAGCCAGGGGGCCCAGAGCTATGAGATTCCCGCCTCGATTGACCTCAAGGCCCAGGGATCGGTGCTGATTTGGTGCAAGCAGTTCAACGCCACCATGGCCTGGGCGCCGTTGAAGTCCTGAGGGGCTGAGGCGCCAGCGACACCCCCTTGAGCTGGCGCTTCTCCATCGGCTGGCGCTCCGCCTGTGGGGGCAATTGAAAGTGACAACTACACTTGAGCCCAGCCAGTCCTGTCCCCCGGCGCAAGCCGGGAGATGTTCTTTCGTCGATCAACCGATGCTGCAATCCGTCGACTGGCTTTGGCTGCTCCACCCCGTATTGGCGGTGGCGGTGGTGTATCCCCTGCTCGGCATGGTGCTGCGCCTGGCCTTGCAAACCCGCGATCGCCGCATCAATAAAACCAAATTGCCGCCCACCGTGGGGCGGGACCACGCCGATCTGGGCAGCTGGTTGGCGGCGGCCGTGGTGGCCATCGTGCTCCTCGCCCTGGCCGTGGTGATCCTCACGGCCCACCCCTTGGCCGCCTTCCCCGGGGGCCTGCCCCGCCTTGGGTTGGTTCTCCTCGTACTGCTGGGCTCGGTCCTGGCCCTGGTGCTGCTTTGGCGCGCTAAAAGCCCCCCCTATCGAGCCAGTTTCGCCCTGCTCTGTTGGGCGGGCGTGATCACCCTCGGTCTGCAGGGCGAGGTCTATCGCCTGGGCGACAATCCCTTCCAGGGCGCCTTCTGGCAGTCCCATTTCTGGGGGGGCGCCGGGCTCACCGGCCTGATGTTGTTCTCGGTGGCCGGCCGGCCCGAGATCACCAAACAGCTGCGTTGGCGCCGTCTGCATGCTTCGGCCAACGCCTTGGCGGCTGTGGTCTTCCTCGCCCAGGCCATCAGCGGCACCAGGGATCTGCTGGAAATCCCGATCAGCTGGCAGAAGCCAGCGATCCAGGCCTGCGATTACCAACGGAACATCTGTCCGGTCGCCCCACCAGCTGCGCCCAACCCCTGATTACTGTTACTGGCTACTGGTACTTGTTGCTAGCCCCAATCCACAGATCACGGGGCGCTAGCTACTAGTAGCCAGTTGATAGAAGCTTTTGGTGAGCCCTAATTCGTGGCGAATGGGTGGCGTTGACTCGCCCCGACTGCCGATTGCCAAATCTCAACTCTTGAGTCCTGATTGGTATCCCGCCAACTATCATGAGTGTCTTAATCCTGGCCTTCGTTGGCGGCCTGCTAACGATCCTCAGCCCCTGCATCCTGCCGGTGCTGCCCTTTGTGTTTGCCCGGTTGGGCCAGCCGTTGGTGCGGCTGGACATCGGGTCAGATCGACCCCATACCTTTGCGATCGAGTTTCTCGATCCTGGGGTGCAGGCCTACGCCTTCACCTTTGGTTGAGTTCAGCAGCACGTTTTAAGGCTCTAAATCCCGCTCAAATTCGTGGCGAAACCGCCAGCAGCTTGATGTGATCATGGCCCTATCAAGGCCATAAAGCTGACAATGAAGGTGAGGCATGGCCAAACGGCGGTGATGACCTGCCAACAGCATCAGGTGCTGCTAAGTCGCATCGCTCCCAGCCCAGTGCCGCCCTAACCGAGACTTAGCATCCGTTCCAACCAATGCTCCAGGGGTCATGCGTTCTCCACGGCCGGAGGCCAGCAGCAACCAGCTGTTCGATAACGCCGACAGCTTTGGCATGGTCTTCGATGAGGCCTGGCAGCGCCACTCGGCCCAGAACCCCGGGCACACCCTGTCCAGCAGCGAAAAACTGGTGCTCATCTTGGCCAGCTGCGCCGACCATCCCTTCATGCTGAGCAACCCCGCCATGGCCCACCAGGTGGCCGAATTCCGCATCCGGCTTCTGGGGCTGTAGGCCGGCCGCTGGGCCGTTTGGCCCAGGCCTGGATCCGCCCCAATTGCTGAATTCTGCGCTTGCAGCGATCAACCCTTTGCCCGAGCGCCATAGCCCATAGGATCCGGCCATGACCAGCCCCTCCGCCCGCCTGCTGCGCCAGTTGAGCGCCGGCTTCAGCAACCAGCACCAGGCCTTCGAAAACCCGCCCCTCTTCGCCCACATCCTGGTGAAGTTCCGGCCCCTGCCCCAGCTGGAGCCAGGCTCCCTGCTGTTGGAGCAGTGCTATTCGATGGATCCCGGCCGGCCCTACCGCATCCGGGTGCTGCGGGTGGAGCAACGCAGCGACAGCCTGGTGATCCACAACCAGGCGATTGGCGAGGAGGAGCGCTTCTGGGGCGCGGTGGAGGACTCCGAACGGCGCCAGCAGATCCGTTCAGGCGACCTGCGCCTGCTGGAGGGTTGCACCTACATGGTGAGGGAAACGGCCAACGGCTTCATCGGCGAGGTGGAACCGGGCTGCCGCTGCCTGGTGGAGCGCAAGGGAGCCACGGCCTACCTGGTGAGCAGCTTCGAGCTCGATGGCGAAGGCATGCGCACGATCGACCGCGGCCACGATCCCAGCAGCCACGAACAGCTGTGGGGCTCCCTAGCTGGACCGTTTGAGTTCGAGCGCACCCACGACTACAGCGCCGAACTGCCGAGCGACTGGCTCCAGGACTAACTCCTCGAGGCAGACGCCCAGGCGACCTAGCTCTGGGCCCAATGCATTGAGAGGCGACCTGATTCTCAGGCAATCTGATTCTCAGGCGATCAGTTCATCCATGAAGGCCTGCTCTTCCTCTTCCGGGAAGGGATCAAAGGAGTCTTCTCGCTCCGCCGGGCTAGCCACGGCCTTGATGGTGGCCTTGGCAGCAACGGAGCCACCCTCCAGCCCAAAGGCGGAGTTGCCTAGGCCTCCGAGCGGTTGGCGCCGGCCGCTGAGCAGGTCTTCCAGGCGGGCCAGCCGCTCCTCAGTGAGGGCCAAAATCTCGCCAGTATCCACGCCCAGGCCCGAAGCGGCTTGATCGTCGCGGGCGCTGAGGCTACCGAGCTGCTGCTCGACGGCTCCCAGCCGTTCCTCTAGGTCGAGCAGGCGAAACATCAAGGCCTCCGACACCTGGCTAAGGGCCTGGAGTTGCTCGCCGATGCGGTGTTGAAGCTGGGCTGGGGAGGGGAGCGTGGACTGGGCGGCCATTACAGAGCCCAAAGGGGTTGTGCCGGATGGTATCGGCTGAACGACAAACTGCCAGCGGCGAAGTACGCCCTACAAGGCCGACCGCGCCAAGACGGGCTACGCCTTGACCAAGCAGGCCAGCGCCATGGATACCGGTGGTCCCTTGCTGGCGGCAGCTCGTACTGCGCTAGGGGCCTGGCCTGAAGCCAACACCTGCCTGGCCCGGGCAGCGCGGCCAGCAAAGTCCCTGCACCGCAACGGATCTGGCAGAGCGGTGACCGTTTGTTAAGTATCCCTCATGGGAGCCATGCGCAGAACAACAATATGTGGGCTGAAGCGGCTTGGTTGCCTTGACTGGTGACAAGCCTTTTCGACCAGTGCATCGCGTTAGCGGTCACACCCTTCCCCCTAACCCCTCCCTGACCTCGAACGTCAGGACCATGGAGCCCCTCAATGTTCGACGCCTTCACCAAGGTCGTTGCTCAGGCTGATGCCCGCGGCGAATTCCTCAACGCTGGACAGATCGACGCCCTCGCAGCTGTTGTTGCTGAAAGCAACAAGCGCATGGATTCGGTCAACCGCATCACCTCCAACGCCTCCAAAATCGTCACCAACGCTGCCCGCGGTCTCTTCGACCAGCAGCCTGCCTTGATCGCCCCCGGCGGCAATGCCTACACCCAACGTCGCATGGCTGCTTGCCTGCGTGACATGGAGATCATCCTCCGCTATGTCACCTATGCAACCTTCAACGGCGATGCTTCCGTGCTGGAAGATCGTTGCCTGAATGGCCTGCGCGAAACCTATCTCGCCCTCGGCGTGCCCGGCGCTTCGGTGGCTGAAGGCGTTCGCAAGATGAAGGACGCTGCCCTCGCCATTGTTAACGATCGCGGCGGCATCACCCAGGGTGATTGCACCGCTCTCGTCTCCGAGATCGGCACCTACTTCGATCGCGCCGCTGCTGCTGTCGGCTGATATCTGAGCCTGCCTTGATGGCAGCTCAGTTTGGTTTCGCTTCCCCTTCCTTCCCCTTCTTCCTTCCATGAAGACACCCCTCACCGAGGCCGTTTCAGCAGCCGATTCCCAAGGCCGCTTCCTTAGCCAAACCGAGCTGAACGCAGCCTTCGGTCGTTTCGAGCGCGCCAAAAACGCCCTCGAAGCCGCTAAGGCCCTCACCGCCAACGCCGATTCCCTCGTGAACGGCGCTGCCCAGGCTGTCTACAGCAAGTTCCCCTACACCACCCAGATGCAAGGGAGCAACTACGCTTCCGACGCCCGTGGCAAGGCCAAGTGTGCCCGTGACATCGGCTACTACCTTCGTCAGATCACCTACTGCCTGGTGGCTGGTGGCACCGGCCCCATCGATGAATACCTCATCGCTGGTCTCGATGAAATCAACCGCGCCTTCGAACTGTCCCCCTCCTGGTACGTCGAAGCCCTGAACTACATCAAGGCCAACCACGGCATTTCCGGCGACCCCGGTAATATCGCCAACAACTACATCGACTACGCGATCGCCGCCCTCGTCTGAATCCAGATCAAGCGTTGCTATCCACGTCGATCTTCTCTTAGGCCCCTAACGGGGCCTTTTTATTGGCCAAGTGCTTAGCCTAAATGGGCAGAGGATTGCCTCAAGTGAGGTGGGTCCAGACCCTGGGAAAGGCCAGGGAAGCGAAAACAGCATCTAGCGAATCTACGGGCAACAACGGCCTACCCAGCTGCTTGCGTCTGGCCGCACCCAGACGCCAACGCCTGCGAGTCGCAGCGCCAAGCAAGGGAGTTGCCAGCTGGCCAGATCAACAGAAGTAACGCTAGATGTAGTTTCATTTTGACGGGTCTGATGCAGCTTGCAGGCGTTGGATAATCAAACAAAATACATGCTCCGATGGCCCTTCCGCTTCTTGCTACCCAGCTGCTGACCATGAACGCGCGGGTGAACAGCTTTCAGCTACCCGGCGGTCAGGACAGCCGTGAGTTCAAGTCCGGAACTGGTGAGCTCAGTGGCAACGGAAACTTTGAGAGCCAGATTGCTCAGGCCTACAAACAGATCTTCTTTCACGCCTTCAAAGTCGACCGGGAGCCAGCGCTTGAGTCGCAGCTGCAGAACGGCCAGATCACGATGCGAGATTTCGTGCGGGGTCTATTACTGTCTCGAAAGTTCCGGGATGATTTCTACCGCTGCAACAGCAACTACCGCATGGTTGAGCAGGTAGTGAACCGGGTCCTGGGACGTCCTGTACACGGCAATCAAGAGCGGCTCGCCTACTCCATCATGATCGCCCAGCATGGTCTCGGAGCATTTATTGATTCACTCCTAGATTCGGAAGAATACATGGATACATTTGGATATAATACCGTTCCCTTTCAAAGGTCACGGATTTTACCCGGCCAAGCCCTGGGCACCATGCCCTTCAACCAGCAGGCGCCCCGCTACGACAGCATCTGGAGGGACAAAATGGCCAAGCGAGCTCCAGCCAAGGTACTCTGGCAGGACACCATCAGCCAACGACCGGCCTGGCTGGCCGACGCCCCCGCACCATGGGCTCGAAAGCTTTGGCAAAATACTGTGGCGGTCGGTGGTTTTGTGATCACGGGACTGGTGCTCTGGATTGCAGCTGCCATGCTGAGCACTGGAGCACAATAAAATGGGATTCTTATTAATAAACTGCCTTCAACAATTGAACAATAGGTTCATCGTCAATCACGGCTATGATGGACTCAACTGATGGCCAAAGCGATTGCGCCTACTCCCATCCTTGGCAAAGCGAGCTGGATGAAGATCTTCTTCCCGCAACGAGAATTACAATGAGCGATCCCCTTAGCCAGCTCAATGCTCTTATCAACTCCCATCAAGGCCAAGACGAGGTTACCCCTGACGCCAGTCAGCCCGAATTTCGGATTTCCCTAAACCCTCATAATCTTGAGCTATGGCGATTAGAACATAGGCAAATCGCTGGGAAGGGAGCAAATCTCCTATTGGCTTGTTTGAGTTCCACCGGACCCCTTGAAGAAACTTCGCTAGGCTGGGTTGTAGGAGCAGCGATTCGTCCTGCCTCTGTAAACAGTCAAGAGGATTGCAAGGTGCTCTTGCATGCTCTTGGCCTAAGCTCAGACCTGATAAATTCCGTTTTACTAAACTGCCCAGGTATTGCCGGAAAAGTAGCCTGGGCGCTCTACTTAGAACGTCACGGCCACCTGGTTGCCACGCCCGTGCTCGATCAGGATCCAGATTCTAACGACATCAAACTTCAAGTCACCGCACGCTCCGATGACATGAAGCAGCTTAACCGAGAATGGCCCATGGACGAAAGACTAAGAGAGCTGACAGCCAAGGCGCGCATATTCGGCTTGATGCACGATCAATCTCTACCGCCATCGATTCGTGCAATACTTCAGCAAGCAGACGGGGAGGCTCGTGCTTTAAGCGATGATGAATTGGGCACCATCTGTAGTGTCTCTACTGTCAATGCTGAACACCTACAACGGCTTCAATCAAAGACTCCGCTGATTGTTACCTCTGCCAAAAGTCAACTACTTCGCGAAGATCCAGGCCTAGTTCAGCCCGGTGGTGCGCTTTACCCTGGGGCAAGGGCAGAAGCGTGTTGGCGCGACTGTTGGCATTTTCTTAGGGTAACAATCTATGCAGTTGCGGCGGGACGCCCAATTTTTACCCATCCTCCCGGAGTAGAAGGCCTGCGTGATTTGTATCGGGAATTAGGGGTGCCAGTCAACAGCATGGCTCAAGCGATAGGCTTTCTAAAAACTGACGCACTTTCACACTATTCTACCTATGCGAGCCCAAATGATGCATCCCTTCTAGGAGAAGCCCTGCTGCACCTTGAGCAGATGATGCAACAATTAAACCAAAGATCCAGCCCAACCACTGAGGTTAACGTATGAACTCATTGGCTGCGCCATTTCTAGCTCGACCATCAACAAGTCCGCCTAGGGCAATCAATGCAAAGCAGATACCATTATCCAGGTACAAATCAACCCTCCAGATATCATGACGCCAGCTTCCCCCATTACTTCACTCGCCTTTGAGCGCCCAACACCCGAACAGCAGAAACCCCCTGTCAACAGTCATGAAGGCCCATTCGATGCCAGGGGAGCCGATTGGCGCAACCTACAACTTGGCGAGCTTGATCTCTCCAAGGCACGATTGTGCCGAGTAGATCTCAGGGGTGCTGACCTTCAAAGCTGCCAACTTGAAGGCGCGGATCTACGATTGGCTCGCTATGACAGTCACACAATTTGGCCCCACGGTTTCGATTTCCGAAGCAGTGGGGCAATCGGCCCGCAGGCGAGACTTAATGGGGCCTTTCTCAACAGTGCTGATCTTTCCGGCATGGATCTGGAAGAAGCATCGTTAATGGGAGCCTATCTTAGTGGAGCCAATCTCTCTGGTGCTTGCCTACGGGGCGCGCGACTAGCTGGCGCCGATCTACGCCATGCCCTATTGAGAGGTGCATTATGTGAAGGGACTCGATTCCTGAACTGTCAACTTGACTACGTAGATTTCCGATATGCAGAGCTCAACAACGCTGATATAAGCAGCGCCGGCTCCATTCGCGGGGCTGATTTTTCAGGTGCCATCAACCTCGACGCCCTGCGCGCCTCCCTGCTTGGCCGTCCATTCAAGGAACTCGACTGCTGGAACCCACTGACACGCCGAACGACGCGCGAGAGCCTGAATGGCTGAAGCCAGTTGTGAGTACACAATTTGTATGGAACCATCTACCACCAAACGAAAGCCCCGAGTTGGCGTTCTCCTGCTAAACCTTGGCGGGCCAGAACGGATCGAGGACGTCGGGCCCTTTCTGTACAATCTATTCTCAGATCCGGAAATTATTCGCCTTCCGGTATCAGCGATGCAGAAGCCATTCGCTTGGCTGATCAGCAGCTTACGCAGCGCCAAGTCGCGGCAAGCCTACCGCTCAATCGGTGGAGGTTCACCGTTGCGACGCATCACCAAGCAGCAGGCCCGGGAACTACAAACCAGCCTGCGACGAAAGGGCGTGGATGCCACCAGCTATGTAGCCATGCGCTACTGGCATCCCTTTACCGAATCGGCTATAGCCGACCTCAAGGCCGACGGAGTCGATGAAGTGGTTGTGCTGCCGCTCTACCCTCACTTCTCGATCAGCACCAGTGGCTCGAGCTTCCGGGAGCTGCAGCGCCTGCGCAATACCGATCAGGCCTTCAGCCGCCTGCCAATCCGCTGCATTCGTAGCTGGTACAACCATCCGGGCTACATCGAAGCACTGGCCAGTTTGATCGCACACGAAATAAAAGCTTGCGAAGATCCTTCTAGTGCACATATCTTCTTCAGCGCCCACGGCGTGCCCAAGAGCTATGTGGAGGACGCCGGGGATCCCTATCAACAGGAGATCGTGGCCTGCAGCAGGCTGATCCTTCAGCAACTGCAGCAGCAGCTCGGCCATCCCAACCCCTTCACCCTCGCTTACCAGAGCCGTGTTGGACCGGTTGAATGGCTTAAGCCCTACACCGAAGCTGCACTGCAGGAATTGGGAGCGCAAGGAGTGAAAGATCTTGTGGTAGTGCCAATCAGCTTTGTCAGTGAACATATCGAAACCCTAGAAGAAATCGATATGGAATACCGAGAGCTCGCTATCGCCGCCGGAGTAAAAAACTTCCGTCGCGTCCCTGCGCTAGACACGGATCCAGCTTTCATTGCCGCCCTGAGCGACCTGGTGGAGCAGGCGATGGCCGAAACGGCAACAAATCTCGATCAAGCCGCCGAGCTCCCCCCCAAGCTGAATCCAACCCCCCAGGGCAAGTGGACCTGGGGCTGGAGCAACGACTCCGAGCTCTGGAACGGCCGGTTGGCGATGCTCGGGACTGCCGCCTTCCTGATGGAGGTGATCAGTCGGCACGGGCCACTGCATGGGCTAGGGCTGCTTTGAAAACTGCAGGACGTCAAATCTGGTCAGCTGTTGCCCGTTGCCGCCTGGGAAAGGGATTAGCGAGTCGCCATGGTCTCGCAGCAATGGGCTGGGTAGGGCGCCAGTACCTCCGGCCGGCCAACCAAGCAAGGACCGGATTACCATTTGTAAAACTGGTCTCCAAATAGCCCCCTTTCAGCCGATGATCACCCCGTTATCCTAGGAATCCACAATCATGTCCTTTGGCCCCGCCTCGATCCTAGGCGTTGAGCGATTCGACAGCGACCTCCCCCTCGAGCTGCTTCCTGGTGATAGCGAAGCAAACAAAGAGCAACTGATTCAGGCCGCCTACCGCCAAGTGCTGGGCAACGCCTATGTGATGGAGAGCGAGCGTCAGCTAGTTCCAGAGTCCCAGCTGAAGCTGGGTGAGCTCAGCGTACGTGAGTTCATTCGCACCATCGCCAAGAGCGATCTCTATCGGGCTCGATTCTTCGAGGCCTGCCCCCGCTACCGCTATATCGAACTGGCCTTCAGGCACCTGCTGGGCCGGGCACCTGCGGATTTTGAAGAGATGCGTGCCCATGCAGAACGCCTCGATAGCCATGGCTATGACGCAGATATCGACAGCTTCATCGATTCAGACGAGTATCAGAGCACCTTCGGTGAGTGGACTGTTCCCTACCAGAGGGGATGGAAGACGGAAAGCTGCCTCACCATGCAGGAGTTCACGTGGACCTTCCAGTTGCTCAGGGGAGCCAGCAGCAGCAGCCTCAAGGGCAGTCTTACCGGTAAGGCTTCACGGCTCGGCGCGAATGCCTATCTCAACCGAGCGGTTGCGGTAATTCCGCCCTCCTCCGCAGACAGCCAGGGCTGGAGTTTCAGGCCTTCGTCTAACCTCCAGGATGCCCAGACCCGTTTGGGAGTTGGCGCTGGAGCAGAAGGTCGCATTTATCGAGTGGAAGTAACGGCGTATCGTGCCAACAACGTGAGACCGATATCACGTTACAAGAAAGCGAACCGCACCTACTTCGTACCCTTCGATCAGCTCTCAACAAAATACAAGCAGATTCACCGCGAGGGAGGAGTGATCGCCAGCATCACCCCCGTATAACTATTCATTGATTGCTACTTAACACAGAGAACGTCAAAATCTGCGTTGGTGAGATAGCCACTCCCCAACGCAGCACTTCCCGATCTCTCCCCCTCCCCTCCCCCTCCCCCTCCCAGTCGTGTAATGGCCAACCAATCCTTCGCACTCAGCTTTGGCGCCACTCCCCTTCTAGACAATCCGGTTAGCTACAAGGTAGGTAATGATGAGTCCAGCCTAAACCTTGTGATCAGCGCCTGTTACCGGCATGTCTTCGGTAACACCATGCCTATGGAAAGCGAGCGCCTCGAATCGGCTGAATCGCAACTGAGGCATGGCAGCCTAACGGTCAAAGAGTTCGTTCGCTCCCTTGCGAAGTCGTCTTTCTACCGCTCACGCTTCTATGAAGCCGTGGCGCCCCATCGTTGCGTTGAATTGTCCATCAAGCATCTACTGGGCCGCCCGCCAGTGGATGAGGCAGAAGTGAGCGCCGAAGTGGCAAGGATTGCTAGCGCCGGCTTTGACGCGAGCATCGATGCCTTGATTGATTCCGAAGAGTACGGACATTCATTCGGAGACGACACGGCCCCCTACATCCGCACTTGGAACAGCCCTGCCGGCTCACCCCAATCGGCCTTCAATCGCATCGCCGCCCTCGAGCAGAACTTTGCTGGCAGCGATTCCGCGCTCGGCTCCAAAAGTAAGCTCCTCGTCAGTCTGGCCAGGAATCAGCCCATCACGATTAGTGTCCCTACCCAGGTGTATCGGGCCCAGAGTTTTGGCGGTTTCGGAGGAACTGAAACGGGTCGCACAGTCTTTACGCCTGTAAGTCGTAGAAGCAGCGATGGAGGAGATTCAGTGCCGCTGCGTGGCGATTTGTATGTGGGATTCGGTCTCGGCCAGCGCAGCCAGGAAATCTTCCAACGGGTCCCGGGAGACACCGCCGATCAGATTCAGGGGTTGATCCGGGCAGCCTACCGCCAAGTGATGGGCAACCCCCATCTCATGGAAAGCGAAAGGGTACTCAGCGCCGAAAGCAAGTTCGCCGAAGGCTATCTCAGCACCAGAGAGTTTGTGCGGGCTATTGCCTGTTCGCCTGAATATAGACGTCGCTTCTTCGAAAGCAATGCTCCCTATCGCTTCGTAGAACTCAACTTCAAGCACCTGCTCGGACGCGCGCCTGCTAGCCAGGCCGAGCTGAGCGAACACATCCAACGGCTGGCCGTAGAAGGCTACGAAGCGGAAATCAGCAGCTACCTAGATGGCTCAGAATACCAACAGTGGTTTGGCGAACACACTGTTCCATTCGCCCGCATTCAAACGGAGAATGGCCGCGACCAGATTGGGTTTAATCGTCACTTGGCGCTGGTACAGGGCTACTCCAGTAGCGACAGCGTGCAAAGTTCCTCCAGCCTAGTGACTTCGTTGGGTGCCAAAGCTCTGCCAAGCGGCTGGAGCAGCACCACCGTACGTCTGAACCGCCGCTCTGCCTTCAGTGGCTCGGTTGACCCCACCACAAAACGGTATCGGATTGCCGTTCAGGCGCAACCCGCAGGTGGCCGCCAGCGCACACCTAATGCCAGCTACTTAGTTTCTGGCAAGGACATGACCACCCAATTGGCCTACATCCACCGCCGTGGCGGACGCATCATTTCAATCACTGAAGTTGCCTAAGTAAGCACAGCTATTCTGCCTGCTCCTATTGCAACACTCGTTTCTCCCTTTGCTGTTTTCTCCCTGGCAATGACATTCACGCTCACCACCTCATCAGTGCAAGACCAAGCCCACGCCCAGGACGTACTGCGGGCTGCCTACCGACAAGTGTTTGGCAATGCGCACTTGATGGAAGAGCAGCTGGTTGCGACCGCTGAAAGCCAATTTCTCCAAGGTGATCTCACCGTTCAGGGGCTGATTTCCGCCCTTGCTTGTTCAGACACCTATCGCAGCCTGTTTCTCGAGAAAAATGGTCCCTATCGGTTCGTTGAACTCAACTTCAAACACTTGCTGGGCCGAGCACCACGCAACCAAGCAGAACTGAGCGAGCATGTTCAGCGACTAGCCGCTGAAGGGTATCAAGCCGAAATCGACAGCTACGTGTATTCCACTGAGTACGGCGATGCCTTCGGTTTCGACAGCGTTCCTTACTGGCGTACCACAGCTACCACCACTGGAGAAAGCACTCTCACCTATGTGCGCTCCCTGAGTCTAAGAGGTGATTCCGCGGGCTTTGATGGGGGTAAACGGCCGATCCTAAAAGCAAGCCTTGCAACGGGATCAGCGCCGGCTTCTGCTACTCGTGGCAACCGGGGAGCAAGTTCAAGCCGTAATCAGCGTCGCTATCGCATCTGCTGGAGCACGTTGTCGCCAACCGGAGTGAACCGCCGAGCTGTGCAAGTGTCCGTTGTCCCCTATGGCAGCCTCACCTCAACACTACAGAGTGTGCAACGGCGCGGCGGTTCAATTCTCTCCGTAACAAATGGCTAAACGGCACCTTTTAAACTCCTAGCTTGGTTCATGGTGGGA
>CAMAVE010000007.1 GCA_945861595.1 Synechococcus sp. UW140 | reverse complement strand
TGCCAGGATCAGGCCGGCCTGACGCGCATCAGCACCTGGCCGAACTCCACCGGTGTGCCGTTCTCCACCAGGATCTCAACGACCTCACCACTCACCTCCGCCTCCAATTCATTCATCAGCTTCATCGCCTCGAGAATGCAAATGGGTTGGCCGACGGAGATGCGACTCCCCAGCTCCACAAAGGCGGGTTCGCCAGGGGCTGAAGCCCGGTAAAAGGTACCCACCATCGGCGCCGTGATCTCCAGCAGGTCGCCGCGAACGGCGGCCGCTGCCGGAGGCGCTGCGGAAGGGGAGGCGGACGGGGCCGCCACGGGAGCAGCCACCATGGCTGGAGCAGGGGGAGCCTGCATCACCACCTGGGGCTGGCTGGCCGGCAGGTTGCGACGTAGTTCGAGGCGGAAGTCGTCTCCCTCGAGCTTGAGTTCCTGGATGTCGCTCTCGCCAAGCAGGGTGATGAGCTGGCGAAGCTGGTCGTGGTCGAGCTGCATGGCGTTCAGTTCTCCCGGCCCAGATAGCTGTCGGTGCGGGTATCGATCTTGATCTTCTCGCCGATCGAGAGGAACAGGGGAACCATCACCTGGGCCCCGGTTTCGACGATGGCGGGCTTGGTGCCACCGGTAGCCGTATCACCCTTAACACCGGGGTCGGTCTGGGTGATCTCCAGCACCACGGAATTGGGGAGCTCCACTTCAAGGGGCTTGCCGTTCCAAGCCACCACGCTCACTTCCATGCCTTCTTTGAGGTATTTGCGGCTGTCACCGATCTGCTTGGCGGTGAGGCGGGTTTCCTCAAAGGTGCCCATGTCCATGAAGACGTAGTCATCGGCCTCCATGTAGGTGTGCTGCAGGGTGGATTTCTCAAGCACGGCCTGGGGCACGGTCTCGCCAGCCCGGAAGGTCTTCTCCACCACGTTGCCGCTCTGGACGGCCTTGAGCTTGGTGCGCACGAAGGCGGAGCCCTTGCCGGGCTTCACGTGCAGGAACTCGACCACACGCCAAACCTGGCCATCGAGCTCGATCGAGGTGCCGGTACGAAAGTCGTTGCTCGAGATCATTCCGGCAGAACGTTTGAGGCGGATTGTACGGCTGTGCCAAAGTCCGTTCAGAGGCAGGCCTTAAGCAATGGATCCCAGTCACAGGCGGGTTCAACTGGCGACCAAGCCCTGGACCTCCTGGCTCTCGGGATGGTTCCAGGCCCTAGGCGCCGCTGGCTCCAGACCGCTTCTGGCCGCCCTGCTGCTGGTGGGGCTGCTCGCCCCTGGGCCCGCCTGGGCCTTCCTGCCGCCTGGCAATGCCGTGACCGACCCGGCGGCGATCCTGCGCGATGCCCTGCCGATCGAATCGAAGGATCTTCAGAAGCTGCAACACCAGCTGGAGGGCACCAGCGACGACCTGCGCGCCAAGCGCTGGGGTGCCCTGAGCTCAAGCGTGCGCCGCAGCCAAGGGCAACTGGGCACCCGGGGCACGGCGATCACCGCCAGCCTGCCGCCGGCCGATCGGGACGCGAGCGTGGCGGCCTTAAGCGCCGTGGCCGAGCAGCTCCAGACCATGGCGAGCGCCGCCGACCAGCAGGACCGCGATGGCTTTCTGGCCGCCCGGCGCACCGCCCTGGCCACGATCGGTGACCTGGAAGCCCTGCAGGTGGGTCCCTTCCCCTTCGAGATCCCCGCAGAATTCGCCGACCTGCCCAGGCTGCTGGGCCGCGCCACCGTGGAACTGACCACCACCAAGGGCGTGCTCACCGCCGTGGTGGATGGCTACAACGCCCCCATCACCGCCGGGGCCTTCGTTGATCTGGTGCAGCGGGGCTTCTACGACGGCCTGCCCTTCAACCGGGCTGAAGACTTCTACGTGCTGCAAACCGGGGATCCCGTTGGACCTGCCAAGGGCTTCGTCGATCCCAAAACCAAGGCCGAACGCCAGGTGCCCTTGGAGATCCGGGTGCCGGACCAAGCGGATCCCTTCTACAACCAAACCTTTGAGGATCTCGGCCTGTTCAAGGCCACGCCGGTGCTGCCCTTTGCCACCAAAGGCACCCTGGGCTGGGCCCATTCCGACGAGGCCCTCAATGACGGCTCCTCCCAGTTCTTCCTGTTTTTGTTTGAAGCCGAACTCACCCCCGCGGGCTTGAACTTGATCGATGGCCGCTATGCCGCCTTCGGCTACGTCGTGGATGGCTTTGATGTGCTGCAGGAGCTCAGCGCCGATGACGGCATCGTCAAGGCGCGGGTGATCGACGGCGCCGAAAACCTGCAGGCCCATGGCTGAGCCGCTGCGGCTCGCCGACCTCGGGGAATGGGGCCTGATCAAGCGCCTCGGGGCCTATGCGCCCCCCGGCCAATTTGATGACGACGGTGCCCTGATCAGCCCAGATCGGGACCGCAACTTGGTGGTGACCACGGACTTGCTAGTGGAAGGGATCCACTTCAGCGACGCCACCATGGGCCCCGAGGACCTGGGCTGGCGGGCCGCCGCCGCCAACCTTTCCGACCTGGCTGCCATGGGTTGCAACCAGGTGGTGGGGCTCACCGTGGGCCTAGCCGCCCCAGCCGAGACGCCCTGGGCCTGGGTTGAGGGCGTGTACACCGGCCTGGGCCAGGCCCTGGCCCGCTACGGCGGCGAGCTGCTTGGCGGCGACTGCAGCGGCGGCCAGCAGCGGCTATTGGCGATCACGGCCCTGGGGCGCCTCAACCCGGCCCGGCCGATTCGCCGCCGCGATGGCCGCCCCGGCGACCTGCTGGTGAGCAGCGGGGCCCACGGCCTCAGCCGCCTGGGCTTGGCCCTGCTTCAAGGGGAGCTGGAACCCCTGGCCTCGGCGGAACTGCAGGAGCGGGCCATCACCGCCCATCGCCGGCCGCGGCCCCGCCTGGATGGGCTGGCGGCCCTGGTGGCCAGCCAGCCCCCGGGCGAGCCCTGGCGGGTGGCCGGCATGGACAGCAGCGATGGCCTGGGCCAGGCCGTGGCGGCGATCGCCAACCGCAGCCAGTGCCAGGCCGTGCTGGAGCGGAGCCAATTGCCCCTGGCCGCCGCCATGGCGGACCTGCCCCAGGCCGAACCCTGGTGCCTGGGCGGCGGCGAAGACTTCGAATTGGTGCTGGCCCTAGCCCCCGCCTGGGCCGAAGCCCTAGTGGAGCAGCTGGAGGGGGCCCAGGTGATCGGTCGCCTAGAGCCGGCCCAAGCCTCTGAGGTCAGCGGCTCGGACGCCAGGCCCCTGCGCTGGGCCGACGGGACCGCCCTGACGCTGGCGGACGCCGCCGGGTTTAGCCACTTCCACTGAGCGCTGGCAGCGATCGGCGGAGGGCCATCAAGCCCTCGCAAAGGCGCCAGGTCCACCAGCCCCCGCACCCAGGGCCTCGCAACAAAAAGCCTGACCCCGGCAGAACCGTCAAAGGAACTGCTAGGTCAGGCTCAATCAAACAGCGTTTAAAAAGAGTGGTTCCTCAGGGGCAAAAGCCCCGAGGCCTCACTTCCAGTTGCTGGACACCAGTTCGGCCAGGTCAACAACGCGCTGGCTGTAGCCCCACTCGTTGTCGTACCAGCAGATCACCTTCACCATGTTGTCGCCCATCACCAAGGTGAGGTCGGAATCGACGATGGTGGATTCGTTGGTGCCAGCGTGGTCGCTGGAGACCAGGGGCAGGTCGGAGTACTTGATGATCCCCTTCATGGCGCCCTCGGCGGACGCCTTGAGCACGGCATTGACTTCCTCTTTGGTGGTGCCGCGGGCCACTTCCAGCACCATGTCGACCACCGACACGTTGGGGGTCGGCACGCGCATGGCAATGCCATTGAGCTTGCCCTTCATGGGCGGATAGACCAGGGCCACGGCCTGGGCGGCACCGGTGGAGGTGGGAACAATGTTGACGGCGGCGGCGCGGGCGCGGCGCAGGTCCCGGTGGCTGGCATCAAGGATGCGCTGGTCACCCGTGTAGCTGTGGGTGGTGGTCATCGTGCCCTTGACGATGCCGAAGGTTTGGTCCAGCACCTTGACCACGGGCGCCATGCAGTTGGTGGTGCAGCTGGCGTTGCTGAGGATGTCGAAATCCTCGTGGCGGTATTGGTCGGCGTTGACGCCAACCACGAAGGTGCCCACACCAGCGCCCTTACCAGGGGCGGTGAGGATCACCTTCTTGGCACCAGCTTGAAGGTGCTTGCTAGCGCCAACGTCGTCGTTAAAAACGCCGGTGGATTCGATCACCAAATCCACACCCCACTCTTTCCAAGGCAGGTTGAGAGGATTACGGTCAGAGAAGCACTTGATCTCCTTGCCGTTGACGATGATGGCGTTATCGGTGTAGCTCACCTCCGCATCGCGGATGTGGCCCAGCATCGAGTCGTACTGGAGCAGGTGGGAGTTGGTGCGGGGATCGGAGGTGTCGTTCAGACCCACGACCTCGATGCCCGTGTTGGCACCGCGGCTCAGCCAGCAGCGCATGAAGTTGCGACCAATTCGGCCGAATCCATTGATCGCAACGCGCAAGGTCATGGCAGAAAGGGGGGAAACCCGCTAGGACGGGGGATTTGGCTGCCGATCATACAGAAATGGGGTTCGGCTCCCTGGGAGCGGCTCGGGCGGCCCAATCGACCCCAATCGGAGTGGCAGCGGTTTAGAGACCAAGCTTTGCGGGACGCTGCAAGCCGGCGACAAGCAGGACTTCCCGGCTTAGCGTCGCTCAGACCTGGAGAGCCGCCCTTGGCCCTGACCCTCGATCGTCAGCAGCCCCTCCACTTCATTGGGGTTGGCGGCATCGGGATGTCAGCGATCGCCGGGATCCTGGCCGATCGGGGCTTTGGGGTCAGCGGATCCGATCCCAAGGACAACGCCGTCTTGGCGGACCTGCGCAGCCGGGGCGTGCGCGTTTTTCTGCAGCAAAGCGCCGCCACGATCACGGCCATCCTGGCCAACCCATCCCACGCTGGGCCCAACTCTGCTGAGCTTGGCCAAGCCCAGCCGGCCCCCAGGCCCCTGGTGGTGGTGAGTTCCGCCGTGCCCAGCTCCAATCCCGAACTGACGGAGGCCCGGCGACTCGGCCTTGAGGTGTGCCATCGCTCCGACGTGCTTGGCGCCCTGATCCGCTCCCAGAGCGCCATTGCCGTTGCTGGCAGCCATGGCAAAACCACCACCAGCACCATGGTGGCCACCCTGCTGGCGGGCACCAACCAGGACCCCACGGCCGTGATCGGCGGCATCGTGCCCGCCTTCGGCAGCAATGGCCGCAGTGGCTCCGGCGCCCTGCTGGTGGCCGAAGCCGACGAATCCGATGGCTCCCTGGTGAAATTTCCCGCCAGCCTGGGGGTGATCACCAACCTGGAGCTCGACCACACGGACCACTACCCGGATCTGGACTCCCTGATCAGCACCCTGCAGCAATTTGCCCAGGGCTGCCAGAGCCTGCTGGCCAACTGGGATGACCCGGTCCTGCGGCAACACTTCGATGCCCAGGCCTGGTGGTCGGTCGTGCAGACGGAAGCGGTGGACTTCGCCGCTATCCCGGTGCAGCTCAACGGCGACAGCTGCGTGGCTGATTTCCACGAAGGGGGCCAGCTGGTGGGCCGTTTCACCCTGCCCCTGCCGGGACTGCACAACCTCAGCAACGCCACCGGCGCCCTGGCGGCCTGCCGCCTCCAGGGGGTGCCCTTCGCTGACCTGAGCGAGGCGCTAGCCAGCCTGCAGGCCCCCGGTCGCCGCTTCGACTACCGCGGCACCTGGAAGGGACGCCAGGTGGTCGATGACTACGCCCACCATCCCAGTGAGGTGGCGGCCACCCTGGCCATGGCTCGGCTGATGGTGAGCAGCGGCCGCAGCCCCCTGCCCTGCCCGCCCCAGCGACTGGTGGCGGTGTTCCAGCCCCATCGCTACACGCGAACAGCCCAATTCCTAGATGGCTTTGCCCAGGCCCTCAGCCAGGCAGATGCCCTGGTGCTCGCCCCCCTGTACACCGCCGGCGAAGCAGCGATCGCCGGCATCTCCAGTGAGGCCCTGGCCGCCGAGGTCCGGCGAATCCGCCCAGATCTGGCCGTGAGCGTGGCCCTGGACCTGGACGACCTCGCCGATCAAGTGGTGCTCAGCACCGTGAGCGGTGATCTGGTGCTGGCCATGGGGGCCGGTGATGTCAACGGGCTCTGGAACCGCTTGCAACGGCTCGAAGAACGGCAAAGCCCCCTGGCCCTGGCGGCCTGAGCCATGGAGACCGCCGCCCTGCATGCGGAGCTGGGAGCCGGGCTTCCCCCAGGGCTGCGGGCGGCGGTGAGCTTGGCCGACTTCACCACCTGGAAGGTGGGCGGAGCGGCCCAGTGGTTCTGCGAACCGGAGGGCAACGACCAGGTGATCGGCCTGGCCCGCTGGGCCCGGCACCAGGGCCTGTCCCTACAGGTGATCGGCGCCGGCTCCAACCTGCTGATCAGCGACCAGGGCCTGGCCGGCCTGACCCTCTGCCAACGGCGGCTCCAGGGCAGCCAACTCGATGGCGCCACGGGCCTGATTGAAGCCCAGGCCGGTGAACCGATCCCCACCCTGGCCCGCCGGGCCGCCCGCGCCGGCCTAGGCGGCCTGGAATGGGCCGTAGGCATCCCCGGCACGGTAGGGGGCGCCGTGGTGATGAATGCGGGCGCCCAGGGGGGCTGCACCAGCGAGTGGCTGGAGGATGTCACCGTGTTCGATCCCAACGGCGACGGCGAGCCCTTTGTGCTGGCCAGCCGCGACCTGGCCTTCGCCTACCGCCACAGCCGCCTCCAGCAGGAGCCCCTGGTGGTGCTCTCGGCCCGCTTCCGCCTGCGGGCCGGCCTGGATCCGGCCGCGGTGGGCCAGCGCACCAGCGCCAACCTGCGGAGCCGCACCAGCAGCCAGCCCTACCAGCAACCCAGCTGCGGCAGCGTCTTCCGCAACCCGGAACCCCACAAAGCCGGCCAACTAATCGAAGCGCTGGGCCTCAAGGGCCTCAGCGTCGGCGGCGCGGCGGTTTCAACCCTCCATGCCAATTTCATCGTCAACACCGGGGCGGCCCGGGCCAGCGACATGAACCAGCTGATCGCCCTGGTGCAGGAGCGGGTTCGCCAGGCCCACGCCATCGAACTGCACCCGGAGGTCCAGCGGCTCGGCCGCTTTGCCGAACCCGCCTAGGCCGCCTGAAAGGACGCCAGGGCCGCAGGGTTTAGCCTGAACTCACCTTGCCTTTTGCCTGCATGGCCGGCTTCGGACTTCCCAATTTCGGCCAACTCACCGAAGCGTTCCGCAAGGCCCAACAGATCCAACAGGACGCCCAAAAACTCCAGGACGAACTGGATGCGATGGAGCTCGAGGGCAGTAGCAGCGATGGCCTTGCCAGCGTTTGGGTGTCGGGCAACCAGCAACCCCTGCGGGTGCGCGTGGCGCCGGAGCTCGTGGCCGCTGGATCTGAGGCCACCGAAGTGGCGGTGCTGGAGGCCCTCAAGGCCGCCTACGAGCGCTCCACCGCCACGATGAAGGAACGCATGGAGGAACTGACCGGCGGCCTCAACCTCAACCTGCCCGGCATGGGAGGCTGAAGCGGGCCGGGCTGACAGGCAGCTGGCCGAGCTGACAACCAGTTAGCCGAGCTGACAGCCAGTTAGCCGGGCTGACAGCCTTGGAGCCGGGTTCAGGGAGCCGCGAGCGCCCTAACCCCGGGCCCCTGGATCCAGGTCCCGATCCTCCCCCTCCTCCCCATCGCGATCAGTGGAGGAGTCGTCACCCTGGGGCCCATCCCCCTGGCGTCGCCGCTTGCGCGACAGTTGGCGCAAGCGCGGATCGAGGCGGGGCTCCGAGCGGCCACCGCGCTGTTTGAGGCCCGGTTCGGCAGGCCGGGATTTGGCGGCCGCCTCCTGGGCCAGCACCTGGTCCAAGCACTGCAAATAATGGAGATGGCGGGGCCAGTCGCTGCCAACGGCGCAGCCCGGATCGCCCTGGTGCAGGCAATTGGTGAAGCGACAACCGCCAGCGCCTAGGCGCCCCCGCACCTCGGGGAACAACCCCGCCAGGGCCCCAGGGTCCGGCGGTAGGTCAGGCCGGTTGAAGCCGGGGGTGTCGGCGAGGAGGCCGCCAGCGCCAATGGCAAACAACTCCACGTGGCGGGTGGTGTGGCGACCCCGCTGCAGGCGCCCCGACACGGCCCCCACCCGCAGGGCCAGATCTGGCACCAGGGCATTCAGCAGGCTGCTCTTGCCCACCCCGGAGGGGCCGCAGAGCACGGCAATCCCCGGCTCCGCCAAGTGCTGGCGCAGGGGCTCGATGCCGGCGCCCGTTTGGGCCGACACCAGCCAGGGCCCATACCCCCAGGTCGCCAGGCGTTGGCGCCACTCCTCTAGCCGCTGCGGGGTCAGGAGATCGGCCTTAGTGAGTACGAGATCCACCTGGACCCCGGTGGCTTCGGCCGTGAGCAGAAAACGGGTGAGCTGGATCGGATCGAGGTCGGGCTGCACGAGCGCCATCACCACCACCACCCGGTTGCAGTTGGCCACCGCCGGCCGGGCCAGCAGGCTGGAGCGGGGCGCCACCGCCGCCACGGCACCGCGGCGGGAGGTCCAGTCGACCCCCTCCACCGTGACCCGATCGCCCACGCAGATCTGCTGGCCGGTCTTGCCCAGGCGGGTGCGGCGCACGCAAAGCAACTGGTCCACACCCCCCGGGCCAGCGGACTCCAGGGCCACCCGGCAGAAATTGGCCTCTAGGGCCACCACGAGCCCGCCCACAGCCATGGCGGCAAGGGAGGGATCAGGGCCGCCGGGCTCAGGCGCCCGTTGGACGCTGGACAGACCTGGGCTGCCTAGGCGGGAGCCGTCTCCCGGATCCGGCGCCTCAGCCCCCATGGCGGCAGATCAGCAGACGCACGGCGCCGTCGGCTAGGGCCGTGATCTGCAGCTGGTGGCCGGCCTGGCGCAGGCCCTCACCCACCAGGCGCTCGGGCTCGCCAGCGTCCAAGTCCACTTGGAGCCAGGCCCCGGGCTCGATTGTTTCCAAGGCCAGGCGGGTGCGGATGAAGTTCACCGGACAGGCCGTGCCGCGCAGATCCAGGCTCAGGCTGGCCACCCGTTGGTCCAGCTCCAGGGGAGCCTCGGCGCCCGTCCCCATGGCCCTGTCACCGCCCTGGGACGGATTAACCACCAAACAGGCCGCCGAACAGGCCGCTCTTGTGGGGATGCTTGTGGCCCTTGGCGCTGTGGTGGCCGGCCAGTTCCTCCAGCAAGTTGCGCTCCTCAGCGTTGAGCTTGGTGGGCAGCTGCACCTTGATCGTGATGAGGTGGTTGCCCCGGGCAACGGGGTTACCGAGCTTGGGCACCCCCTTGCCAGTGAGGTTGAGCACCGCCCCGGGCTGGGTGCCGGCCGGCAGGTCTAGGGCCTGGGCTCCGTCCACGGTCTCCACCTCGATCTTGTCGCCCAGGATCGCCTGCAGGTAATTGACCGTGACCTCGGAGTGGATCGTGATCCCGTCCCGCCGCAGCTGGGGATGGGGCTGGACCGTGAGAAACACATACAAATCCCCGGCCGGGCCGCCCCGCTGGCCGGCGTTGCCCTCATTCGACACGCGCAGGCGGGTGCCGGTGTCGACCCCGGCGGGGATGTTGATGCGCAGCTTCTTGCGCACCTGTTGCAGCCCCTGCCCGCCACAGGCGTTGCAGGGATCGGCGATCACTTCGCCCGTGCCTTCGCAGGTGGGGCAGGCGGCCACCTGGGTGAAGCTGCCAAAGGGGGTGCGGGTGGCGCGGCGCACCTGGCCGGCGCCGGAGCAGGTGCCGCAGGTGGTGGGGCCGCTGCCGGCCTTGGCGCCAGAACCCTTGCAGGTGGTGCAGGTTTCCAGGTGACGGATCTGCACCTCCTTTTCCTGGCCCGCAATCGCTTCGCTGAAGCTGATCGTGAGGTCAAAGCGCAGGTCATCTCCCTGGCGGGGGCCGCGGCGGCGGGGACCGCCGCCGCCCTGGCCGGCGCCGCCGCCGAAGCCGCTGAAGAAGGTCTCAAACAGATCGGCAAAACCGCCCATGTCGCCCATGTCGGGCATACCACCGCCACCACCGAGACCGGCCTCGCCGAACTGGTCGTAGCGGCTGCGGGTCTGGGGATCGCTCAGCACCCCGTAGGCGCGGCCAATCTCCTTGAACTTGTCCTCAGCCCCAGGATCCTTGTTGACATCGGGGTGGTACTGCCGGGCCATGCGGCGATAGGCCCGCTTGAGGGTCTCGGGGTCCGCATCCCGGCTGACCCCCAAGAGGTCGTAGTAATCCGCCATCGCTCAGCTCTATTAGTGGAACCCTAAAACCCGTGAACTGGCTCAATCGCCTTCGCTGGGGCCGGCCGGGGCCGGAGCCGAGGGACCTGGACCCATCGACACCTTGACGAGGGCGTGGCGCAGAACCCGGCCATCGAGGTGATACCCCCGTTGCAGTTCGGCAATCACCACATCCTCAGGATGGTCGTCGCTGGGCTCGCGCAACACGGCCTCATGCAGGCTGGGATCGAAGGGTTCGCCCTCCACCCGCATCGGCGACACCCCCAGCTGCTTGAACACGTCAACCAGCTGCTTGTAGAGCCCCTGGTAGCTGCGGTGCAAGCCCTGGGCTTCCTCGTGCTGGGGATCAAGCTGCTGGCGGGCCCGCTCGAAGTTGTCCACCACCGGCAGGATCTCGCTGAGGGTGGAGCAGGTGATCTGCAGGCGCTGGTCCTGCTGGTCGCGGGACTGGCGCTTGCGGAAGTTGTCGAAATCGGCGGCAATCCGCATGGACTGGGAGCGCAGGCTCTCGTACTCGCTGCGCAAGGCCGCAAGTTCCGACTCCAATTGCTCCTCCCTGGAGCCGGAAACCGCCCCTCCCTCGCTGGCCCCGTCGCCCTCGCTGCCCGGATCGGGATTGGCCTCCAAGACCGCACCTTCGGCCCCAACCCCAGGGGACTGGTCAGACGGATGGTCACCCGGCGCGGCGCTTACGGCCTCGGCTGCGGAGTCGTGGGGATGGTTGGCGTCGCCGCTCATGCTGACTGAAGCGAGGATCTGACTTAGACATGTTGGATTCTCACGTGCGCTACCCACAAGCGGGGGAAGCCCGCACCTCTCCGGGTCTGCCGGCCACCCCCCAGCCATGACCCTGACCCCTTCGCGGCCCGTGCCTGTGGCCACCGATCCCCTGCAGCAAAGGCTGGAAGTGGAGCTGCTGCTAGGGGAACGCTTGCTGACAGCGGCCGAACTGGGCGAGGCCGGGCCAATCCGATGGAACTGGAGCCCCTCGCTTAACCAGGAGCAATGCGAGGAGTTCACCTGCCTGCCGGTGCGTCAGTACGACGGCTTGCTGGTGGTGGCGATCCCCACCACCCTCGACCGGGTGGACCGCGACCGGCTCCAGGAGATCGCCCTGAGCCAAGCACTAAGGATGGAACTGCGTCTAGCGATGAAGACGGATATCGAAGCGATTCTGGAAGAAACCCGCTCAAGCAGCGCCGAAGAGGACTCCTTCAAGGTTGATTCCGGCGATAGCAGCAGCAGCAATGAGCCCTTTTCCTTGCTGGACAACCTCAACCAGGTAGCCAGTCTTGAAGCTGCTCCTGAGGAGGACAATTTCCTCAACATGGACCTGGAAACAACCAATTCCTCGCCCATCATCAACCTGGTTGACAAGATTTTAATTCAAGCCCTAAGCAGTGGCACCAGCGATATCCACATTGAGCCCCAAGAGGATGGCCTGGTGATTCGATTGCGCCACGATGGCGTACTCGAGCAACTCGCCGTGTTGCCAAAAAATATCATCCCAGCAATCACATCTAGATTAAAAATCATGGCGGATATAGATATTGCTGAACGACGACTGCCCCAAGATGGTCGCATTCGCCGGATGTTCCGCGGCCGTGTCTTCGATCTACGCGTCAGCACCCTGCCGACCCGTTATGGTGAAAAAGTCTGCCTGCGGCTTCTCGATAGCGGTTCGACAAAACTCGGACTCGACAAACTGATCAGCAATCAAGACGCCCTTGCCATGGTCAGGGATATGGGGTCGAAGCCCTACGGCATGATTCTGGTCACCGGCCCGACGGGATCGGGTAAATCCACAACCCTCTATTCACTCCTGTCGGAACGAAATAATCCATCAATCAACATATCAACCGTTGAAGATCCCATTGAATACAGCCTCAAGGGAATCTCCCAAACCCAGGTGAATCGCGAAAAGGGCTACGACTTTGCCCGGGCCCTACGGGCGTTCATGCGCCAGGATCCTGATGTCCTGCTGGTGGGTGAGACCAGGGACCTAGAAACGGCCAAAACAGCAGTGGAAGCGGCCCTTACCGGACACCTAGTATTAACCACCTTGCACGCTAATGACGCTCCCAGTGCCATTGCCCGACTTGCGGAAATGGGAGTGGAATCTTTCCTGGTCAGCGCCTCCCTGATTGGCATCGTTTCACAACGCCTGGTTAGGCGCGTTTGTCCCACCTGTCGGATTGCCTACCATCCGAGCGAACAGGAGCTAGCTCGCTTTGGCTTGCTTGCCAATAGCGAGGCAAATATCACCTTCTTCAAGTCGAAGCGGGCAACTGAGTCGCAGGAGAAGCCATGCGCTACCTGCAAAGGTCTTGGTTACAAAGGTCGGATTGGTGTTTACGAAGTTCTACGTATCAATGATAGTTTGGCCTCTGCTATTTCCCTAGAAACAAGCACCGAACAGATCCGCCGCCTAGCCCTGGAAAATGGCATGACAACCCTATTGGGCTACGGACTCGACCTGGTGCGCAATGGTTACACCACCCTGGAAGAGATCGGCCGGATGATTCTTACCGATGCCGGACTTGAATCGGAACGCAAAGCCAAGGCCCTCCACACGATCACCTGTAAGGGTTGTGGCGCAGGCATGCAGGATGACTGGCTGGAATGCCCCTACTGTTTAACGCCAAGAAACTAGATTGAAAATAGCCCGTCACCCGAAGGTCGAATCACGGTCGCATCAGTCCCAACACTAGACTTTCGCAATAACACCCAATAAAACGTCCCAACGGGGTTGCTTATTTATTAGATTTCCTTGATAATCGCTACCATCATGACCGGGAGTCACAGCCATGGAATTACTGATCGAAGACCTCATGACCCAACTGGTAGAGGGGGGTGGCAGTGACTTGCATCTCTCAGTCGGCCAGCCCCCCTACGGACGTTTCAATGGCAAGCTGATACCGATGCGCGAAGAGAAGCTATCAGAACAGGACTGTAATCAATTAATTTTTTCCCTGGTCAACAACTCCCAACGCAAACAACTGGAGCAAACTTGGGAACTGGACTGTGCCTATGGACTGAAAGGAATCGCCCGTTTCCGCGTTAATGCCTATCGGCAGCGAGGCACCTATGCAGCTTGCCTGCGCGCCCTCAGTAACCATATTCCGACCACGGAAGATCTGTCCCTGCCCGCCGTTGTGGTGGAATCCTGCAGCAAACCGAGGGGCCTGATTCTGGTGACCGGCCCCACTGGCTCGGGGAAAACCACCACCCTGGCCTCCTTAATGAACCATATCAACCACAGCAGGGCCGAGCATATTCTTACCATCGAGGATCCAATTGAGTTCACCTATGTCAATGACCTCAGCCTAATCCATCAACGACAAATCAACGAAGACACCAGAAGTTTCAGTGCTGCCCTACGGGCGGCCCTGCGGGAAGACCCGGACGTCATCCTGATCGGTGAAATGCGAGACCTAGAAACCATCCAACTGGCAATCACAGCCGCCGAAACCGGCCACCTAGTCTTTGGCACCCTGCACACCAGCTCAGCACCCCAGACCATCGACCGCATGCTCGATGTGTTCCCTGCTGAACAAATGAATCAGATTCGCACCCAACTCAGTAGCAGCCTGGTGGGCATCTTCTCCCAGACCCTTTGCCAGGCCCTTAATCCCTTACCCGGTCAATACGCCAGGGTGCTGGCCCAGGAAATCATGATTAATACACCAGCTATCGCCAATTTAATTCGTGAAGGCAAAACAGCCCAGCTCTATTCTCAGATGCAAACAGGTGGGCAGCTGGGCATGCAAACCCTAGAAAAAGCCCTAGCCAACCTGGTCAACAAACAAATCATCAGCGCCAAAGAAGCCCTCTCAAAAGCCAGCAAGCCGGAAGAATTAAGCCGGATGCTTCAAATCACTTAGGCTGCGATCAGACCTGCGGCCCCAACCTCAAGAGCCCACCGCCACCCTTAACGCTTTTCAACGCCTTACCGGACTGCCAGAGCGCCATGCCTGTTTTCATCGCCAACTACACGAACCGCCAGGGCGAATCCAAGGAAGTGCAGGTCACGGCAGCGAGCATGGCCCTCGCCAAGAGAAACCTGCGGCGCACCGGCAAAATCGCAACCTCGATTGTTGCCCAACCCACCAGCAGCAAACCCACCCAAGCAAAGGCGCTCTGGCCGGACCTGGGCCAAAGCCTCTCAAAGATGCTGGAAAAACGCCCTGGGGTACGAGATAAGGCCCTGTTCTCCAACAAAATGGCAGCCCTGATCGATGCCGGCGTACCGATCGTTCGCAGCCTGGAAATGTTGGCCAGCCAGCAGACCCAACCCCTGTTCAAACGCGCGCTCTCAGCCATCTGCGTCGAAGTCAACCAAGGAACAACCCTCGGCAGTGCCATGCGGCGCTGGCCCATGGTTTTTGACCGACTGATGGTGTCAATGGTGGAAGCTGGCGAAGCCGGTGGTGTGCTCGATGAAACCTTGAGGCGGCTGGCCAAGCTCCAAGAGGATGTCGCCAAGCTACAAAACCAGATCAAGGGTGCCCTGGGCTATCCGATCGCGGTGTTGTTCATTGCCATTTTGGTTTTCCTCGGGATGACAATTTTCATTATTCCCCAATTCGCTGATATTTTTAAAAGCCTTGGCGCCGAACGGCCCGTCTTCACCCAGATGCTTGTTGATCTCAGCGGCTTACTGCGTTCGCCCGAATATATGATTCCAGCTTTAGGAGTGATTGCACTAGCAATCTTTCTTTTCTCTCGCTACTATGCCACACCCGTGGGTCGCATGGGTGTAGATAAATTCCTCTTGAAGATACCCCTTTTCGGCGACCTAATTCTCAAAAGCGCCACCGCTCAGTTTTGCCGAACCTATAGCGCCCTAAGCCGGGCCGGTGTGCCAATTCTTCAGACCCTGGAAATCCTCAAACAAACATCGGGCAATGCGGCCGTTCAAGAAGCCCTCGATAGGGCCAAAAACGATGTGCAAGAAGGCATCAGTCTGAGCAAAAGTTTGCTGAGCAAACAAATCTTTCCGGACATGGCCTTAAGTATGTTAGCCATTGGTGAAGAGACCGGAGAGATGGATGCCATGCTCTCCAAGGTGGCCGATTTTTATGAGGAAGAAGTCGGTCTAATTGTAAAAAATCTCACAGCCATGCTGGAACCCGCCATGATCGTGGTAGTGGGTGGAATTGTGGGCGCAATTCTGGTGGCGATGTATCTACCGATGTTCAGTGTTTTTGAAAATATCAACTAATCCATTATCCTGCTGCTGCTCCAATCGCCCGTCCGGCCAGCCAGCCGGAGGTCCAACAATGTTGGAAATTGAAGCCACCTGTTACCCCATCCACATCCAGAAGTTCTCCCACCAGATACAAGCCTTCCTGTTTGCGACTGGCCATCGTGGCCAAGTTCAATTCCTTCAGGGGCACCCCACCGGCGGTGACAAATTCCTCTCCAAAGGGGCCGCGGCCGCTGACCTGATAGCGGCTGGCTCGGAGGGCCTGGATCAGGCGCTGTTGTTGCGGCCGAGTCAGATCAGCCCAGCGCTGCTGGGGATCCACGGCCTGCTGCTCCAGCAGCAGCGTCCAAAGACGCCGAGCCAACTCCGGCCAGGGCCGCCAGGCACCGAGCTGTTTGCGGGCCTGGTCGAGGCGCAGGCTGGCAAACAGGGCCTCCAGATCCGCCTGGGAGCGGCCGCCACTCCAATCCACGCCCAGCTCGCAGCGGTAGGCCACCGCCTTAAGACTGCGGGCCGCAAAGGCCGTGAGGCGTAATACCGCCGGGCCACTCAAACCCCGGTGGGTGAACAGCACCGGGCCGGACTGGCGAAACCGGCCCTCCGCCAACTCCAGAGTCAACCCGACCGGATCCATCACCAGGCCTGCCAGCTCGCCCATCCCCGCCCCAGCGAGGGCCAGGGTGAACAGGGAAGGCAGCGGTGGCACCAGCCCATGGCCCAGGTCCGCCGCCAAGCGCCGGCCACTGGGGTGGCTGCCGGTGGCGAGCACTAACTGACGGGTCCCTATCCGTTCCAGCACGCCTCCCCCTGCCCGGAGGGCCAGCCAGAAGCCCCCTGCCGGCAGGGGCTCGGCAGCCTGAAGCGCCACGGCCGTGCGCAGGGTCACCCCCGCGGCCAAGGCAGCGTTGCGCAGGCTGGCCGCCACCGAACTGGCCCGATTGCTGCTGGGAAAGAGGCGGCCGTCGTCTTCTTCCACCAAGGAGAGGCCCCGCTCAGCAAACCAGGCCACCGTGTCGCCAGGAGCAAAACGGCTGAAAGGCCCCAGCAAAGCCTTCCCCCCACGCGGGTAGTGGCCCACCAGGCTGCGGGGGTCCCAGCAGGCATGGGTGACATTGCAGCGACCACCGCCACTGATCAACACCTTGCCGAGGGGCGTGGGGGTGGATTCGAGCAGCAACACCTGCCGCACGCCCGCCTCCGCAGCCGTGATCGCCGCCATGAAGCCGGCCGGTCCGCCACCGGCCACCACCAGGTCCCAGGCCCGTAGGCCGGAAGGCTCGCCGATGGGCTCGGGTTCGACCTCCGGCTGGGTGTCGCTCTGGGGCAAGGCAGGGGGCAGCATGGGGAGATGGCAAATGGGCCCGACCAGCACGACCCCACGGCGGTGCCATCCACCGAGGTGCCGTCCTACCGCTTCAGTGTGGCGCCGATGCTGGACTACACCGATCGGCACTTCCGGGTGCTAATGCGCCAGATCACGCGTCACAGCCTGCTCTACAGCGAAATGGTGGTGGCCCAGGCCATCCACCACTGCGACAAGCCAGGCCAGCAGGACCGCCTCGAACGCCTACTCGGCTTCGATCCCGTTGAAAAACCCCTGGCCCTGCAGTTGGGCGGCGACGATCCTGAACTGCTGGCGGCCGCGGCCCGTCTGGCGGCGGCCTGGGGCTACGACGAGGTCAACCTCAACGTGGGCTGCCCCAGCGAGAAGGTGCAAAAGGGCCGCTTCGGCGCCTGCCTGATGGCAGAACCGGCCCGGGTGGCCGACTGCGTGGCCGCCATGGCCGCCGCCTCCGGCCTGCCGGTGAGCGTGAAACACCGGATCGGCATCGATAACCGCGATTCCTACGCCGAACTGCTCAACTTCATTGACACCGTGGCCACTGCCGGCGCCTGCCGCTTCAGCGTGCACGCCCGCAAGGCCTGGCTGGAGGGCCTCGACCCCAAGCAAAACCGCAGCGTGCCGCCGTTGCGCTACGAGCTGGTGCACCAGCTCAAACAGGACAGGCCCCAACTGCAGATCGAACTCAACGGTGGCCTGGAGGACCTGGCCACCTGCCAGCACCAGTTGGAGCTGGTTGATGCGGTGATGGTGGGCCGGGCCGCCTACGGCCATCCCCTGCGCTGGGCGCCGGTGGACCGGGACCTGTTTGGCGACCAGACTTCCCCCTTGGCCAGTGCTTCGAGCGTGGTGCGGGGCCTGGTGCCCTATGCCCAGCGCTGGTGCGAGGCCGGCGGTCGCCTCTGGCCTATCGCCAGGCACCTGGTGCAGGTGGTGGAAGGGGTTAGCGGCGCCCGCCACTGGCGGCGGCGCCTGGGCGAGGACGCCGGCGCCCGTGGCGCCGGCGCGAGCGTGCTGGACAGGGCCGCCCAGGAGCTAGAAGCCCAGGGCCTTTGAGCCTGGGCCTACCCCTGATCCAAGGCCAACCGCCGGGATCAGACCTCGGCGCCGCCGTAGTCGTCGTTGCCGCCATGGGGGTCCGGCTGGGAGCTGCGCCGGCGCCGGCTGCGACCCTCACCAAAGCTGTCACCGCCGCCGTAGCTGCGATCTTCCCAACCGCTGGCACCGGAAGACCGTTCGGCCCCGGCAGCTTCGCCGCCGTAGCCGCTTCCACCGCCGTAGCCACCGGCCGGGGCGCCACCGCCGTAACCGCCCCCTCCTCCGTAACCACCGCCGCCATAGCCGCCACCGCCATAGCCACCGTTGCCGCCTGGGGCGCGGCGCGGGGCGCCAGCTCCCTTGGGTTCGGCCTTGTTGATCCGGAGGGGGCGGCCCATCAGCTCTGCTCCCTGGAGGGCCTCAATCGCCCGGCCTTCACTCTCGGCATCGGCCATCTCGACGAAGGCAAAGCCGCGCTTGCGGCCCGTTTCCCGTTCCAAGGGAAGGGAACAGTTCGCCACCTCTCCAAAGGGGGCAAACAATTCAGCGATGTCTTCCTGTTCCGCGCGGAAGGGAAGGTTGCCAACAAAAATGCTCACAGGCCTGGGGGGCCAAAAGGCAGAGATCCAACCCGCCAAATCTAAACCCGGCGCTGCAATCCGATTGGTCCCTATGGCCCAATCGGCCCAGCCCGATCCCAGGACTAGCCTCCGCCTGGCTCGAGGAGAACCAGGTCCCAGCCCGGCTCAGCCGTAGAGGCGGCTGCGGGTGCGGGCCAGCTGGAGCTTCACCTGATCAAAACCCGTGCCGCCCTCACTGCGGCGGGCCGCCACCACCTGCCGGGGGGCGATGGCGGCATAGATGGCCTGGTCAAAGGCGGGATGGAGCTGCTGCCAGCGCTCCAGGGGGAGATCCCGCAGCAGGATGCCCTCCTTAAGGCAAATCTTCACCAGGCCGCCCACCAACTGGTAGGCCTGCCGGAAGGGCACCCCCTTGGCCACCAGATAATCGGCCACATCGGTGGCATTGGAGAAATCGGATTCCACCGCCGTCTCCAGCCGCTCAGGCCGAAAGCTGATGCCCTCCTCCAGCAGGATGGCCATGGCCTCGAGACAATCAAGGCTGGTGCGCACCGTGTCAAAAAGAGCTTCCTTGTCTTCCTGGAAATCCTTGTTGTAAGCAAGGGGCAGGCCCTTAATCATCACGAGGAGCCCCTGCAGATGGCCGAAGACCCGGCCACACTTGCCGCGCACCAGTTCGGGCACATCGGGGTTCTTTTTCTGGGGCATCAGGCTGCTGCCAGTAGCGCAGCGATCGGTGAGACGGATAAAGGCGAACTCCTCACTCGCCCAGAGGATCACCTCCTCAGCCAGGCGGCTGAGGTGCACCATGATCAAGCTGGCGGCGGCGCAGAATTCCACCGCGAAATCCCGATCGCTAACGGCATCCAGGCTGTTGGCGTAAAGCGATTCAAAGCCCAGGGCCGCCGCGGTCTGGCGCCGATCGATCGGCACGGGCGTGCCGGCTAGGGCGGCTGCGCCGAGGGGGCAGGTATTGAGCCGATGGCGCAGGTCCCGCAGGCGACCCCGGTCCCGTTCGGCCATCTCCACATAGGCGAGCAGGTGGTGGGCCAGGCAGACCGGCTGGGCCCGTTGCAGGTGGGTGTAACCCGGTATCAGGGTGTCGGCCTGGGCCTCGGCCTGGGCCAGCAGGGCCCGCTCAAAGCGCAGCAGGGCGCCATCGATCAGGTCCACCTTCTGGCGCAACCAGAGGCGCAAATCCGTGCCCACCTGGTCGTTGCGACTGCGGCCCGTGTGCAGGGTCTTGCCAACCGGACCGAGCAGCTCGATCAGACGTCGCTCCACCGCAAAGTGCACGTCTTCAGCCTCCAGGCCTGGACGAAAATCCCCCGCCGCCGCTTCCTGGCGCACCTGCTCCAAGCCGGCCACCAGCTGCTGGGCTTCGGCGGCGGTGATCACGCCCACGCTGCCCAGCATGGTGGCGTGGGCAATCGAACCATCGAGATCCTGCTGCAGCAGCTCGATATCGAAGCCGATCGAGGCATTGAAGCGCTCAATCGCCGGATGGAGCCCCTCCTCGAAACGGTCGCTCCAGCCCGCCGCCCCACCGCCAGTGACCCCACCAGGGAGACCGGCGCCAAGGGATTCGGGGCCGGGAACGATCTCGGGATTGGGGGCTGCCATCGGGCCTGGTTGCCGCAACCGCTCAGCTTGGCAGGCTGGCCAGCGCTGGCTGGTCCTTCACCTTGAGCACCACCAGGGAGGCGTCATCCTCCAGGGGGCGATCACTGCCGACAAAGCGATCCAGGCGAGCAAAGAGTTGGTCCAGGATTGCCTGGGCTCCCAGGCCGGCGCGGCAGGCCTCCTGCAGACAGGTGAGCAGCCGCTGCTCCTCGAAGCGTTCACCGCTAATGCCGGCGGCTTCGGTCACCCCATCGGTGTAGCAGAGCAACACATCGCCAGGCTCGAGCACGGTTTGCTCACAGCCGTAATCGGCCTCCGCCTCCAGGCCAATCAACAGCCCGGGCGCATCGAGCCGCTCCACCTGCTGGCGCTGGCACCGCCAGACCAGGGGCGGATTGTGGGCCGCATTGGCGTAACGCAACAGGCGCGTGGCCGGATCAAAGTCGGAATAGAAGAGGGTGACAAAGCGATGGGAGTGGGCCAGATCCTCCTGGGCCAGTTGGTTGAGGTCGTGGAGGATGCGATCGGGGGGCAGGCCCGTCAGCACCTCAGCCCGCAACATGCCCCGCAGCAGGGTCATCAGCAGGCTGGCGGGCACGCCCTTGCCCATCACATCGCCCATCACTAGGGCCCAGCGCCCCTGCTCGCGGCCGCGGCCCTGGAGCTGGGGCCGGGTGGGGATGAAGTCGTAGTAATCGCCGCCCACCAGGTAGGCGGGCCGGCAGCGGGCCGCCAACTCCACCCCCTCGATCACCGGGCAGTGGTCCGGCAACAACTGGGCCTGGATCTCGGCGCCGGTGCTGAGCTGGCGATCGAGGCGTTCATGGAGACGCCGTTCCTGCAGCAACAGGTCGTTTTCCAGCGCCACCCCGGTGAGGTCGGCCACCAGCTGGCCATGGCGGCGCTGCACATCGCTCCAGCCCGAGTCCCCGGCTGGGCCAAACACGTAAAGGCGTCCCCGCTGGAGACTGCGGGCCACCACCGAGGTGCCGACCAGGGCCCCCTCACCCCAATGCTGGGCCACCACCTGATCCAGGCGGGCCACCAGGCCGGCCTCACCCGCCGAGGCCAACAGGCTGGTGTCGTTGAAGCCGACCAGCTGGCGGAGCAAGTCCCGGCTGCGTTCGGGCGGAGTGCCATGGAACTGCTCGCGCCACAGGCGTCCATCGGCATGGAAGGGCAGCAGCAGGGCCCCCTCGGCCTCCATCAAGCGAGCTGCCACCAGGGGCACTAGCTCCAGGAAGCGGTTCAGGTTGGTGAAACTGCGCAGGGCAAAGGCCAAGGAGGCCAGCAGCTCCTGGTTGCGGCGTTGCTCCCGGCTAAGGCTGTCGAGCAGCTGGCGCAGGGAGGCCGTTGCCGAGGCCGTGGGGGGAAGGGGATGGAGCGGAGGTTGAATCCGCGGCGGCTTGCTGCCCAAGGAGGGGCCGCAGTGGGACCCGCAAAGTAGCAGCGTTGCCAAACTTGTCCTGGCATTGTCCCGGCCCAGGCAGCCATTCAGCCCGATCAGCCCGATCAGCCCCTAAACCAAGCAGGCCAATCAGGGTCGAGGCTGGTCACCAACCTGGCGGGCAACCCGGGGGCCCGATCAGCGACTCACCCGACTAACCATCCAGCAGGGCCTCGATGAATTCGAAGCTGTTGAACGGGCGGAGATCCCGGATGCCTTCGCCAGCACCGATGAACCGGATCGGCAGGCCCGCTTCCGACGCCACCGCCAGGGCAACGCCGCCGCGGGCACTGCCATCGAGCTTGGTGAGCACCACGCCGGTGAGGCCGGCCGCCTTGGCAAAGGCCATGGCCTGGCGCAGGCCGTTCTGACCCTGGCTGGCATCGAGCACCAGCAGGGATTCCACCGCCGCTTCCGGCGCCAGGCGATCGACGATGCGACGCACCTTGGCCAGTTCTTCCATCAGGTTGTGCTTGGTTTGCAGGCGGCCGGCCGTGTCAACCAGAACGAGGTCGAGGCCCTTGGATTGGGCGGCGCCGATCGCATCGAACACCACCGCCGCCGGATCGGCATTGGCGGAGGGATTGGACACAACCGTGACGCCACTGCGGTCGCCCCAAACCCGCACCTGCTCGACAGCCGCGGCCCGGAAGGTGTCCGCGGCGGCGATCAGGCAGCTGTAGCCGCTGCGGGTGGCCAAATTGGCCAGCTTGCCCAGGGTGGTGGTTTTGCCCACGCCATTGACCCCCACCAGCAGCCAGACGTTGAGTCGATCGCGCTGGGGGGCGAGCAGGGCACTGCCGCTGGCGCGAATCGGCGCCTCCAGTAAGTCCTTGAGCTGGTCCTTGAGAAAGCGAATGCCTTCGCTGGGATCCACCACCTCCACATTGAGGCGCTCGCGCAGGGCCCCCAGGGCCTGGTCCGTGGCCTTCACGCCCACATCAGCCCGCAACAACAGGGTTTCCAACTCGTCGAGCACCTCCGGCGTGAGGGGATCGTCGCCCAGGTTGGTGAGCAGCTGGGTAACGAAATTGCGACGGGTCTTCTCCAGGCCGCGGCGCAACCGGCCGAGCCAATCGATTTCCTCCAGGGAGACCTGGTCAGCGCGGCGGCCCTGGGCCGCCAGCACCTCGGCCGACCAGGTGAAATCGGCATCAAAGGCGCCCAGCTGGGGTTCGGCGTCAGCAGTGGTGGCCGGGGCCTGGGGGGCCGGAACCGGAGCCGCGCCGGCGATGGTGGCGCTCCAGGCGCCAGGGACAGCAGGCCCAGGTGGCCCCCCAAGAGACCCCGAGGGCGCCGGTTCCTCGATGGCACGGGCCAGCAACTCCCGCTGGCGTTCGGCCCGCTGGGCCGCGGCCTGCTCCAGCAAGGACAACCCGGGCGCCGGACTGGCGGCAGGCTGGTCCGTAGGGACCCCTACGGCCGGGGCGGGCTCGGGCTCCCGGGCCGGCAGCGCATCCAAGGAACCCAGCTCCGGCTGGCTCAGGCTCGGCTCGGGGTTCGCTGGCTCGGACCCCTGGGGGACAGGGCCAGGCTGGGGTTCGGCAGGGCGTTGTGCCGACGGCTCCGGTTGCTCTGGCGCCGAGGGCTGGGGCCCGGGCGCCGGTTGATCCGCCTGCCAGGGCTGGGCATGCGTGGGGGCCGCAGGCGCCTCAACTGCTGACGGGGTTGCAGGGGCGGAAGCCGGCTCAGCGGCCGCTGGCGGCTCAGGAGATACGGGCTCCGGGTGGGCTGGTTCGGGGGAACTGGCCTGGGCGGCCTGCTGGCGAGTGGCTTCTTGCTGGGCCTTGAGGCGGGCATAGGCCTGGCGGGCCCATTCCAGGGCTTCGCTATCGACGCCAGCCATCGGCGCCGGGCTGGCCGGAACCGCTGGCGAAGCTTGGGGCGCACCGGCGTCAGCCCCAGGGGGAGCCTCCGGGGGTGCAGCGGAGACGGGTTGGGAGAGCCCCAAGGATTGGCTGGGTTCAGGGGCCGGGGCGCCAGCCTCTGGGGGGGCCGGCGGCGGCCCAGGGTCCCGTTCGGGCTGGTCGCCTGACGGACCCTGGGGAACGGACGTGCGCTGGAACCAGTCGAACACCATCAGCGATCAGCCGGGAAGACTCGTGAGGCGCCGCAGCACCCCATTGATCATGCGACGACCTTGCTCGTCGCTGTAGCGATTGGCCAGTTCCACCGCCTCGTTACAGGCCACCGCCGGCGGCGTGCCGAAATCCTCCATGTCCGTGGCGGCCAGGCGCAGGATGTCGCGATCGATGCGGGGAAGCCGGGTGAGACGCCAACCCTCCATCACGCCATCGAGGCGCTCATCGAGCTCCTGGCGGCGACTCACCACGGCGCGGGTGCGCTCGAGGGCGCCGGTGCGCACCTCTTCCTGATTGGCGAGCAGCAGCAGACGCGGCAGTTCCAGGCTGGCGGAGAGGCGATTGATGGCCTGTTCGGCGTGGGCGAGGCCCTGTTGGAGGTGGGTGCGCACCTGGGGCAGGCTGTCGCCGCCGGCATCGACGAGCTCACTATCGAGCAGCTGTTGTTGGGCCTGCTCCAGGTCGGTCGCGGATTGGTCGAGGGCTTCACGCACGTGCTGACTCAGGCTGGCCAGGGCCTGGAGCAACAACGCATCCAGGGGCGTTGTGCGGGAGAGATCGCTAGCGGGTTGGCGATCGCTGATCTGGCCAAGCATCAGCAGGGCCAATTCTCTGGCAACGGAACGACTCTGCATGGGACAGGCACTCAGGACCGATCAGGCCTTATTGGGGGGAACGGGGGAATAGGCGGGAGCCCGAAGCTGGGCCAGCAGGCTGGAAAAACTGCGGCTGGCAGGGGTTCCGCGTTCATCGGGGCTGACGATGCCAGCCGAGATGATCGTGCGGAAGGCATCCTCCACCGAGAGATCCAGGTCCCGCACCGAGGTTTCCGGCACCACCGCGTACCAGCCCGTGGTGGGGTTGGGGGCCGTGGGGATGAAGACGCTGAGCATGGGCTGGTCAAAACCGGCCTGCACCGAAGAACCCAGCACCCCTGTCACGAATCCCAAGGCATAGAGACCCTGGCGGGGATACTCCACCAACACCACCCGACGAAAACGGGACGAGTTGTCGCGCAGGAAGGTTTCCAGCAGTTGCTTGAGGGTCTTGTAGACCGATCCGGCCAGGGGGATGCGCTGCAGGGTGCCTTCGCCAAATTCGAGCAACCAACGACCGACGATGTTGCGGGCCATCAGGCCGATCAGCAGGATCGCCAGCAGGGGCACCAACAGCCCCACCCCCAGGTTGATCAGCTCCTGCAGAAGCGGATTGAGGGTGTTGAACGGGTTGACCTGCTTCGGAACCGACGTGAGGAAAGCCAGCACAAACCGGCTCACCGTGGTGGCCAACCAGATGGTGGTGGCCAGGGGTATCACCACCAACAGGCCGGCGATCAGATCGTTCTTGAGATCCTGCTGAAGGCGGTCGCCAAGCGGCTGATCAGGTCTGGGACTGGATTGCACCAACTGACCCCCCGGTGATCCGGTCTGCACATCGCTTTAGGCAACTTAGCCAGCCGGCTGGCCAGGCCCGCTGGAGAGACCCGATTTCAGAGAACCCGTTCAGAGAACCGGTTCAGAGAACCGAAGCCAGGGCCAACAGGGTGAAGGCAATCGCCATCACCAGGGCCGTGCCCGTGCCAGCGATGGAGCGCTGGTTTGCCGCCAGATCCCGGGCCTTCTCGGCCTCCTTGATCTGCCCTTCGGCCTGCTTCAGCTGGCCATTGATAAAGCGGGTGGCCGCCTCCTTCTTCTGGGCTTCAGGGGCATCCGGGGGAATCTGGCCGGCACGCTCGCCCTGCAGCACCACCTGCTCAATCACCTCGGGGTTCTGCATTTGGGTGCGGGCCATGGCGACCTGACCCTTCTTGGCGGTGAGGGCCTGGTCGGCCTGCTCGGTGAGGGTGCGATCACCACTAATCGACACCGGAATCGCCACGAGCATCGAGATCGCCAGCAGGCCGCTGATCACGCAAACCACCCAGCGCAGGGGCGTGAACCGCTCCTGGGGCGCATCGAGGCGGGAGCCAAACAGCACCAACAGCAAGCCCACCAGCGCCATCGGCGACTGGTTGACCAGGCGCTCCACCAGCAACTGGTGGAAGCTCTCCTCGCCCCAACCATTCACGGCAAGGAGGGCCAGGAGCTGCAGGCCCAGCAATAGCACCAGGGTCAGGCCCAGCCAGCGCAGCAGGACGCTGAAACGACCCAGGGAAGCGGAACTCACAGCAGGATGGCGGAATCGAGTGACTTTAGGGGTGGAAACGCAGGCCTCCCAGTTAGCAGCGCGGTTGAAACAACAAGCCCGCACCCTGGGGTTTGGTCCGGTGGGCATCGCTGCCCTGCCAGGCAGTCCCCGGATCGGACTGCGCACCGCCGCCCTAGAGCGCTGGCTGGCGGCCGGTCACCAGGCCGACATGGCCTGGATGGCCGACCCCCGGCGCCGGACCGCCGAAAGCCTGCTCCCCGGCGCCCGCAGCCTCTTGGCCGTGGGACTCAATTACTACGTGGCGGCCGAACGCCAACCCGGCAGCCTGAAGGTGGCGCGCTATGGCTGGGGCCGGGACTACCACCGGGTGATCGATGGCCGCCTGCGCCAGCTGGGCCGCTGGCTGGAGCAGGAGGTGCCTGGCCTGGGTTGGCGCGCCTGCGTCGATAGCGCCCCCCTGCTCGATAAGGCCTGGGCGGAAGAAGCGGGCCTGGGCTGGATCGGCAAGAACGGCAACCTGATCCATCCCCGCCAGGGCTCCTGGTTGCTGCTGGGCCACCTGCTCACGACCTTGGACCTACCGGCGGACCAGCCCGCCGAACCCCTCTGTGGCCGCTGCAGCCGCTGCATCGAGGCCTGCCCCACCGCCGCCATCACCGAGCCCTTTGTGGTCGATGCCCGCCGCTGCATCGCCTTTCACACGATCGAAAACCGGGACGCCGAACTGCCCGAAACCATTCAGGCCGGCCTGGGCGCCTGGGTGGCCGGCTGCGACATTTGCCAGGACGTCTGTCCCTGGAATCAGCAGGCCCTGGTGAGCAGTTCTGAGCCGGATCTACAGCCCCGAGACTGGCTCTTGAACCTGCAGGCCGAGCAGGTTGAGAGCTGGGGTGAGGCGGATTGGGACGAACGGTTGCGGGCCTCGGCCCTGCGGCGCATCAAACCCTGGATGTGGCGGCGCAATGCCGCCGCTGCGGCAGCAGCCCAGCCCCAAAGCGCCACCACCATCAGGCAATCAACGGACTCGCGTCACCAGCCCCAAACCTGAGCCCAGAGCAGGCAACTGGCCGGGAATGGGCTCCTAGGCTGGGGCTTGGAACGAACGCCACCATGGCACCGCGCTGGTTGAGGTCCCTGGTTGCCCTGCCCCTGGTTGTGGGGGCTGGACTTTTCTCAGCCCCGGCGACCCAGGCCCAGGTTCCCTACGTGGTGCTGCCCGCGCCCCAGGATATGGAAGCCGCTGGCCTAGGGATTGCCCAGGCCGCCGCCCGCCTGCTGCGCATCGGCCAGGCCCAAGAAGCCGCCCGACTAGCGGCCTTGACCGTGCAACTGATCCCCGGTGACCCCCGGGGCTGGATCCTGCTGGCCGAAGCCCAGTTGCGCAGCAAACAACCGAAACTGGCTGCCACCGCCCTCGACCAGGCCAAAAAGCTCGATCCCAAAAATCCTGGCATTTGGTTTGCCGAAGGCTCCCTGGCCCTCCATGACAACCATCCCCAACGGGCGATCCAGCTGTTGGAGCAGGGCCTGAAACTGGATCGCAAAAACGCTGGCGCCTACTTCGATCTCGGCAATGCCCAGATCCTGCTCGGCAAACCCAGGCCGGCCCTGGTCGCCTTCGAAAAAGCCGCATCCCTACGGCCGAAATTCTGGGAATCGATCAACAACCAGGCCCTGGTGCTGTTTGAGCTGGGTCAACTGCGGGAAGCGATCAACCGTTGGCACCAAGTCCTGGCCATCAAGGCCAATGCGGCCGAACCCAGCCTGGCCCTGGCCGCGGCCCTCAATGGTCTCAAGCAGGGCAGCCAGGAGGCGATCGAACTGGCCAATCGGGCCCTGGCCGCCGAACCCAACTACGCGCTTGAGAAATACCAAAAAGAGCAGCTCTGGGGGCCGCGCCTGCGGGCCGCCACCCGCCAGCTCCTGCACCGAAACGAGCTCAAAGCCAGTCTGGAACGGGCCCTGGCCAATGCGAGCGGCAACAGCGACAGCCAGGACGACCAATAGGTTCCCCAGGGCCTCGCCCCGGCCAGCCTCGACAGCATCTGTAGGCTGAGCGCCGATCGCCCTCAGACACCAACAGCGGATGGCCGAGGAGCAGAACGGGCAGCGAATCCAACCGATCGCCCTGCATCAGGAGATGCAGCGTTCCTACCTCGAATACGCGATGAGCGTGATCGTGGGGCGGGCCCTTCCCGATGTGCGCGACGGCCTCAAGCCCGTGCAGCGACGCATCCTGTTTGCGATGCAGGAGCTGGGGCTCACCCCCGATCGTCCCTACCGCAAATGCGCCCGCGTCGTCGGCGACGTGCTCGGCAAGTACCACCCCCATGGCGACCAGGCCGTCTACGACGCCCTGGTGCGGCTGGTGCAGACCTTCGCCAGCCGCCATCCCCTGCTCGATGGCCACGGCAACTTCGGCTCGGTGGACGACGACCCACCGGCCGCCATGCGGTACACGGAAACGCGGCTGGCCCCGATCGCCAACGAAGCCTTACTCGATGAGATCGGCAGCGACACGGTTGATTTCGCGCCGAATTTCGATTCCTCCCAACAGGAACCCACGGTCCTACCGGCCCAATTGCCCTTCCTGATCCTGAACGGCTGCACCGGTATCGCCGTGGGCATGGCCACCAGCATTCCGCCCCACAACCTGGGCGAAGTGGTGGATGCCCTGATCGCCCTGATCCGCAAACCTGAACTCAGCGACGAGAAACTACTGGAGCTGGTTCCCGGGCCCGATTTTCCCACCGGCGGTGAAGTGTTGATCAGCAGCGGCCTGCGCGATACCTACCTGCTGGGCCGCGGCAGTATCGCCATGCGCGGTGTCGCCCACATCGAAGATGTGCAGCCCGGCAAGGGCCGTCATCGGCGCAGCGCCGTGATCATCACCGAATTGCCCTACCAATTAAGCAAGGCGGGCTGGATTGAAAAACTGGCCGAACAAGTAAACGATGGCAAGATCACCGGCATCGCCGACATCCGCGATGAGAGTGATCGCGATGGCATGCGGGTCGTGATCGAACTGCGCCGCGATGCAGACCCTGAAAAGGTGTTAACCGAACTGCAACGACGCACCGCCCTCCAAAGCAATTTCGGTGCCATTTTGCTGGCGCTGGTGGATGGCAAACCACTGCAACTGTCCCTGCGGCAGATGTTGCACCATTTCCTCGACTATCGCGAACTCACGATCATCCGCCGCACCCGTTATGCCCTGAAACGGGCTGAAGATCGGCTCGAGGTCGTCGAAGGCTTGATCATCGCCCTCGATGCCCTGCCCCAGGTGATCGCCATGATCAGCGGGGCGGCTGATGCGGCCAGTGCCAAGGCCAGCCTGCAAGTCCATCTCAACTTGAACGAACGCCAGGCCGATGCCGTTCTGGCGATGCCCCTCAGGCGCCTTACGGGCCTTGAGCAAACCAGCCTGCGCAACGAAGCCGAAGATCTGCGCCAGGAGCGCAATCGCCTGCGCCATCTGCTCGATGACCGCAGCACCCTGCTCGACACGATGGTGAGCGAATTCAAGGGGTTGAAAAAGCGCTACGCCACACCACGGCGCACCCGCCTGATCGAAGGGGGCGATGACCTGGTGGCCCAACGGGCTGCCGCAAGCCGTCCAACGGCGGAACTGCAACGGCAGAAAGCCCTCGAAGGACTTTCGAGCGATGGCAAATTATTGATCCAGGCCGATGGCCAGGTGAAGATCGTCGCGCCCCAATTGCTGGGCCGCCTCCACCTCGATGAAGCCATCGAAGCGGGCGATCACCCAGCACCGGCCAGGCTGATCCTGCCAGTGACTGAAAAACCGTCGCTGTTGGCCTTCACCAGCAGTGGCCGAGTGGCCCTATTGCGCTGGGAATTTGCCGGCCAGAACCCCGGAATCCTGGAGCAGTTCCTGCCCGATGGTCTGCTGGGTGAACGGGTGGTCCAACTGCTGCCCCTACCCTGCGATGGCGCCGAGGGCCTAGGGCTCCTGACCAGTGATGGTCGCCTGAAGCGGTTGGCCCTGCAGGAGTTCCAGGAGCTTTCGGGCCGGGCCGCCACCGTGCTCAAGCTCAAAGATGGGGTGGAACTGCGGCGGGTGGTGACCTGCCGAGATGGCGACAGCCTGGTGGTGGGCACGAGCACTGGCCGCCTGTTGCGCCTGCTGGTCGATGAGAGTGCCGTTCCAACCATGGGCCGCACGGCCCAGGGGCCGGTGATGCTGCGACTCTTGCCTGGAGAAACGGTGGCTGGGGCGGCCTGCGGACCCGCCGATGGAGATCTGCTGCTAGCCACCCGCCGGGGCCAGATCAAACGGCTGCAAATCGCCAGCCTGCGCCTCGCCCAGCGGGGAGATCTGGGCCAAATCGGCCTGCGCTTTGGCCAACGGGATGACCAGCTCAGCGACCTGCAGGACGGCGCCTCGAAGCTGGTGGCCATCGTGCTGAAGGAGGGTCGCAGCCTGCGGCTGGCAACCCAATCCCTAGAAGCCCAAGATTGCAGCGGCGCCGGTGAAACCCTCACCTTGAATGCGGATGAAGCGATCAACGAACTGATTCCCCTCCATCAAAGCAACGCCTGATCGCTTCAAGACGGGAAACGGAAAATCCAATCAACCATAGGAACTATCGCTTTTCCCTAATTAAAATATATTTTCAGGTCGCTTCTTTTAAGCCTTGGTCACCAAAGCGGGTTCTAAGGTAAGTTTACTAGCACGCACATCCTCATCCATGGAAATGGGATAGGCGCCGTCAAAACAGGCTGTGCAGAAATGATTAGAATTATCCTGGGCCGCTTCCACCATGCCTTGCTTACTCAAATAGGCGAGCGAATCAACGCCTAGATGGCGTTCAATCTCCGCCAGGGTCAAGCGGGCCGCGATCAACTGGTCCTGGGTATCGGTATCGATTCCATAGAAACAGGGATGGGTCACCGGAGGAGAGCTGATGCGCATGTGCACCTCGGTGGCACCGGCGTCCCGCAGGGCGGCCACCAGCTTGCGGCTGGTGGTGCCGCGCACGATCGAATCATCGATCACCACGACCCGCTTGCCAGAAAGCACATCGGGCAAGGGATTGAGCTTGACGCGAATACCGGCCTCACGCATGGCCTGGGTAGGCTGGATGAAAGTACGACCGACATAGCGGTTCTTAATCAGTCCATCAGCAAAGGGAATACCACTTGCCTGGGAATAGCCAATGGCAGCCGGGATTCCTGAATCGGGAACCCCGATCACAATGTCAGCATCTTGTGGTGTTTCCCGCGCCAGGATTTCGCCGATTCTCACGCGATAGCTATAGAGTGATTCACCAAAAAAGCGACTATCAGGCCTAGCAAAATAGATCATTTCAAAGATGCAGAGCTTGGCAGGCTCTTGACACCAAATCTGCCGTAATGGCGTTGGATTTCCAGCACGGAAATGGATTAATTCACCAGGCTTTACCTCATCTAAATAACTGGCACCAATAATATCGAGTCCGCAGGTTTCACTGCTGGCGACCCAGTGGCCCTGCTCCGGCTCCCCCAGGCGACCAAAAACCAGAGGGCGAATGCCATGGCCATCGCGCAGGGCAAACAGACCCTCGGGAGTTCCAATCACCAGGCTAAAAGCCCCTTTGCAGAGGCCCGCGGCCGCCACAAGTGCCGCCTGCCAATCCAAACCACCATCAACGGCCTGCTGGAGGGCAAAAGCAATCAATTCCGAATCGGTGGTGGAGGTGAATTCCACGGCGGTGGCGGTGGCCAGGGCCGTGGCCGTAATCGATCGGTTCAGGTCGGCCGCGTTAACCAAGTTGCCGTTATGGGCCAGGGCAAAGGGCCCGAGCCGGGTCATCAACACGACCGGCTGGGCGTTGCAAACCTTGCTGCTACCGGTGGTCGAATAGCGGTTGTGGCCGATCGCTAGATCCCCGGGCAGGCGCTCCAGCACCTCCTGGTCGAACACCTGGCTCACCAGGCCCATGTCCTTGTGCAGGCAAACCTTGGCACCCTGGAAGGCGGCAATTCCCGCCGATTCCTGGCCCCGGTGCTGCAGGGCGTAGAGGCCGAAATAGGTGAGGTTGGCCACCGCCTGCCCCGGGGCCAGCACGGCAAACACGCCACAGGCTTCTTCGGGCTTATCAGGCCGTTCAGGCTGCTCGAACGGCACTGACAAATCGTCCCTCTGCAAGAAACCCATTCTGCCTCAGACCCCGGTTGCCATCCGCCGGGGAATCGCCTGCTCATAACTCTCCTTGAGCTCGCTGATCGGCAGCTGCACCAAGGCCTGATCCGCCTGGCTGATCACCAGATCAGGACTCGCCTGAACCTGGCCCAACCGTTGGGCGGGAATGGCAGGGCCTGCGCCACCGGCTTGGTCAAGGGCCTGCTGCCAGGCTTCGGCCTTCTCTGGGGCCACGCTCACCAGGATGCGGGCACCGCCTTCGGCAAACAGGAGGCGATCCAGGCGGGTGGTTCCGGCCGGAACCGCAACGTTCACCCCCAGGCCCGAGGCCATGCAGGCTTCGGCCAAGGCCACGGCCAGGCCGCCATCGGCCAGGTCATGGGCACTGGCCACCAGGCCAGCGCGAATCGCCCGGCGCAGGAATGCTTGAACCGCCTTTTCCAAGGCCAGATCCAGCTGGGGCGGCCGGCCCGTGAGCAGGCCGTGGATGCACTCCAGGTAGCTGGTTCCCGCCAGGGTCAACCGGTCATCTTGAGCCGGGGTCCCAGGGCCAGCTGGGGCCTCCAAGGGAACGCCTAGGAGCCAGATGGCGGCGCCAGCTTGCTGCCAGGCCAGACCCGTGACCTGGGCCAGGTCGTGGACCAGGCCAACCATGCCCACCACGGGGGTGGGATGGATCGGCTGCATGCGGCCATCGGGCAGGCGGGTCTCGTTGTAGAGGGAGACATTGCCGCCGGTGACGGGCGTATCCAGGGCGCTACAGGCCGCGGAGAGCCCCCTGCAGGCCATGGCCAACTGCCAATAGCCCGTGTCCGTATCTGGCGAGGGGAAATTGAGGTTGTCGGTGACGGCCAGGGGTTCGGCGCCAACGCAGCTGAGGTTGCGGGCGGCCTCGGCCACGGCGGCCATGGCGCCGCGCTCGGGGTCTAGGGCCACCCAGCGGTTCGGACAATCCACCACCGCCGCTACACCACGGCTAGCCGCCTCCGTGGCCCCAGGTCCCTGTTGGGGCCGCAGGCGCACCACGGCCGCATCGGCGCCGCCGGGGGGCACCACGGTGTTGGCCTGCACCTGTTGGTCGTACTGGCGATAGACCCAGCGCTTGCTGGCGATGGTGGGGTCATCGAGCAGGGCCAAAAGCACCTGGTTCCAACTGCGGGAACCGATCCCAGCCGCACTGGCGGCAGGCAGCTGGTCCTCCGACCAGCGCCAATGGGCCTGGATGTCGGCTGGAGGTTCGCTGATCAGGGTGTGCTGGTTGATCGGCGTGTCATCGGCCAGGGCATTGGCAGGCACTTCAGCCGCCACCTCGCCGTGCTGGAGCACGCGCACCACGTTCTCGGCCAGGACCCGGCCCACCACGGCCGCCTGCAGGCCCCAGCGGCGGAAACGGGCCATCAGGGCCTCCTCCCGGCCCTTGGCCACCACGAACAACATGCGCTCTTGGGATTCCGAGAGCAGGAACTCGTAGGCCGTCATGCCCTGCTCCCGGGCCGGCACCAGATCGAGATCGAGCTCCACCCCCACACCGCCCTTGGCGGCCATCTCCGAGCAACTGCAGGTGAGGCCGGCGGCACCCATATCCTGGGCCGCCACCACATCGCCGCTCTGGAAAGCCTCCAGGCAGGCCTCGATCAACCCCTTCTCCAGGAAGGGATCGCCCACCTGCACGGCGGGTCGGTCATCGAGGGAGGCTTCGGTGAGTTCGGCGCTGGCAAAACTGGCGCCGCCCATGCCATCGCGGCCCGTGGTGCTGCCCACGTACACCACCGGATTGCCAACGCCACTGGCGCCCGAGCGCACGATGTCCTCAGTTTCCATCAGCCCCAAGGCCATGGCATTCACCAAGGGGTTGCCGCTGTAGCTGGGATCAAAGGCCACCTCACCGCCCACGGTCGGCACGCCGACGCAGTTGCCGTAATGGGCGATGCCAGCCACCACCCCTTCCATCAAACCCACGTTGCGGCCCTCCTCCAGGGGACCAAAGCGCAGGGCATTGAGCAGGGCGATCGGCCGGGCCCCCATGGTGAAGATGTCCCGCAGGATGCCGCCCACCCCCGTGGCCGCCCCCTGGAACGGTTCCACGGCCGAGGGGTGGTTATGGCTTTCGATCTTGAAGGCCAGTCGCTGGCCCTCGCCCAGATCCACAACACCGGCGTTCTCGCCCGGTCCCACCAGGATGCGGGGGCCGGTGGTGGGGAACTGGCCCAACAAGGGCCTGGAGTTGCGGTAGCAGCAATGCTCGGACCACATCACCCCAAACATGCCCAGCTCGGCCCGGTTTGGCTCCCGCCCGAGCCGGCGCACGATTTCGTCGTAGTCGGCCTTGCCGAGGCCCTCCTTACGCAGTGCCTCAGCAAGCGAAAAGGGCGGTGTGGCGACCACAGCAGCGAAGCAGATGGCCCCACTCTGGCTGAGGGCCCAACCGGCTGGTGGAACCAGGGCCTGGAACCGACCTAGATCCAGGGATCCTCATCGGAGTCCTGGTCCTGGCCCGGGTCAGGGCGTTGACGCGGATCCGGACGGGACCGGGAGCGGCGATCACCAGGCGGGTCGTAACGCCTGCCATAGGGATCCGGATCTGGATCCTCACCCCAGGCTTCCCAAGCCCCATGGCTGTTTGCGGAGGAGTAGCTGTCTGCGGAGGAGTGGCTGTCTGCGTAGGGGGAGCGGCGGGGCGAATCGGGACCATCGGGCTCCTCCAACCAGCCCTCCAGCCGTTCCTCAAAGCGACCGCCCACCTCTTGAAACTGGTCCCGCAAGCGGGAGGTTTCCTCACCAATCTGGTCGCGCCAGCGACGGGAGCGGCGCAGGAATTCCTGACGAACACTGGCCCGCGCCAGGGGGAGTTCATCCAATTGGGTGAGGGCGGTGACCACCTGGCCCGGTTGCTGATCCAGCAGGCGATCGGGGCTGAGGCGCCAGCGGCTGCTGCCAGGAAGCCTCGGGTCACTGCGGGCCACCAGGTAATGGAGGATGCGGCCGCTGCTGAGCTCCACGGCCGCATCGGCAACGCTGCCCAGAACCTGGCCCTGCTGGCCAATTAAGGCGGCATCGATCAAGGTCGGCAGCCGTTCCACCGTGAGCAGGTCGGTGTCGGCCCCCTCGCCCTGGACAAAGAGCTCCTGCTCGCCCAGGCCGCGCAACTGGTTCAGGCGCCAGGCCAGGCGCTTGGAGCCCAAATGGCTCGGTTTGCTGATCCAGCCCAACAGACGATGCACCGGCGGATGCATCCACGCCAACACGCCCATGCCGTGCTCATGGCCTTGCTCGCAGCGCACCTGGCGCCGCAACAGGTCGCTGAGGAGCAATTGGTCGGGCAGGGCCATGGAATCAGCGTTGGCGTCTGGTCAAGGGGCTCAGCTCCGGATCTGAACCGGCATCACCAGGTAGGTGAAGCCTGGCTCACCCACGGGCACCAGGATCACCGGCGTGGTGGGGGCATTGCAATGGAGCTCCACCTGGTCAGCGGCGATCGCTTTCAAACCATCGATCAGGTAACGCACGTTGAAGGCGATTTGGATCGCCTCGCCACTCACCACCGCCGCCAGGCTCTCGGAACCACTACCCACGTCCTGGGCGTCGGCACTGATCAACAACTGGCCGGCCAGGGGATCACTGACGATCTTGACGACGTTGTTGTGTTGATCGGCCAGCACCGCCACCCGCTCCAGGGCGGCGATCAGGGCCCGGCGATCCACCTGCAGCTGGCGGCTGAAGCTGTCTGGGATCAACTGGCGGTAGTTGGGGTAGGTGCCATCGAGGCTGCGACTCGTGAGCACCTGATCCGACCAGAGGAACACCACCTGGCCCCGATCACAAAACAGGCTCACCGGTTCGCCCGACTGGCGAGCCGAGAGCAGGCGCTCCAGTTCCCGCAGGGAGCGGGCCGGCACGGTGACATCCACCGCGGTGCCAGCGGCCCCCTCAGGCAACCCCTGCTCGGGCAGGGCGTGATTGAGCTTGAGCACGGCCAGACGATGGCCATCGGTAGCGGCGCATTCCAGGCCCTGGCCGTCTAGGCCCAGGTGCACCCCGGTGAGAATCTGCTTGGCTTCATCGCTGCTGCTGGCAAAGAGCGTGGCCCGTAAGCCCTTCACCAGCACCTCTGGATCGAGCCGGATCGGTTCACCGCTTTGGACCAGGGGCAGGTCAGGGAAATCGTCCGCTGGCATGCCCCGCATCTGGTAGGTGCCCGAGCTGCTCGTGAGATCCACCTGCTCGCTGCCTTCGTCGCTGCTGAGGGTGATCGGGCTATCGGCAGAAAGGCGCGACACGATCTCGCCAAACATCTTGGCGGGCAGGGTGATGGCGCCACTGGCCTCAACGGCGGCGGCCAGACTGGTTTGGATGCCAAGGCTGAGATCAAAGCCGGTGAGGCTGAGCCGGCCCGTGCCGGCATCGGCCGTCAGCAACACATTGGCCAGAACCGGATGGGTCGGGCGACTGGCCACGGCGCGGCTGACCAGTTGCAGGCTGGCGCTGAGTTCGGCCTGGGAGCAAACCAGCTTCATGGGCCAGCGCAAGGGGCCCCCCACGCTTCCACAGGCCCGGCCTAAGCGCAACGGTCCGGCTTGTCGGCTTCCCGTCCCTTCTTCTGATTAATGGATTGATCTCTTAAACAAAGAAGCAATCCAGTAGCAGTAGGGCCTGGGGAAAACAGGGAAAACCTCAATAAGCTTGTCTGGAACTACGGTTTTTCCAATTTAGGCCAGGGAAAAGCAAGTCCCATAATCGCGAAAACAACCGTTTTCCACTTTTTCCCGGGCCTGGGGAAAACATTGACCTCTGGAGGGAGAGTGTTCTTCCGTTTTTTTCCCAGGTTCGGTCCGGCCCAATCCCCAGCCTTTCCATCGGCCGGTTCCCCAGTTGGTTTGACCAAAAGTCATCAAAAAGGGCCCACCGAAGGGTGAGCCCAATCAAGTCGCCATGTCGTTGAACCGTGCTCCAGCCGGATCGCGCCCATACCGGGTCTGCTAGAGCCTGCGGTAGGGGTGTTTCCCCCCTTTGGCAGGGCCGTTTCAAAGACAGGCCTGGCCTAACGCCCCGGGGCACCGGGCTCGGGCGCAGGGTTGGTCGTCGGTTTCGATGGGCCCGAATTCAGAAGCCGAGCACCTGGGCCACCGTGGCGGTATTGGGCTCGATGCCGGTGTGGAATTTCGAGTCGTTGTTTTCGATCGCCGTATCGGGGTCCTTGAGGCCGTTGCCCGTGAGCACGCAAACCACCGTGGCGCCGAACGGCACTTCCTCGCGGCGTTTGATCAACCCGGCCACGGAAGCGGCGCTGGCCGGTTCACAGAAGACCCCTTCGCCACTGCCGAGCAATTTGTAGGCCTCGATGATCTCGGCGTCGGTGACGGCCATGAAGGCGCCCTGGCTTTCGCCCTGGGCTTTCAGGGCGTTGTCCTTGTTCACCGGGTTGCCGATCCGGATCGCCGTGGCGATCGTGTCGGGCTGCTCCACGGTGTGGCCGAGCACCATCGGCGCAGCTCCGGCGGCTTGGAAGCCCATCATCCGCGGCAGGGTGCGGCTGCGGCCAGCGGCTTTGTATTCCTTGAAGCCCATCCAGTAGGCGCTGATGTTGCCGGCATTGCCCACGGGAATGCAGAGCCAATCCGGCGCATCTCCCAGGGCATCCACCACCTCAAAGGCGGCGGTTTTCTGGCCCTGGAGCCGGAAGGGGTTGAGGGAGTTCACCAGGGTGATCGGGTAGGTGTCGGCCACCTCGCGCACGATCGCTAGGGCCCGATCGAAGTTGCCCTTCACCGCTAACACTTCGGCTCCGTAGAGCAGGGCCTGGGCCAGCTTGCCCTGGGCTACGTAGCCATCGGGAATCAGCACAAAGGCCCGCATGCCGGCCCGGCGGGCATAGGCCGCCGCTGAAGCGGAGGTGTTGCCGGTGCTGGCGCAGATCACGGCCTCAGAGGCGGCTTCGCGGGCCTTGCTGATCGCCATGGTCATGCCCCGGTCCTTGAAGGAACCGGTGGGATTAAGACCGTCGTATTTGAGGAACACCTTCACCCCCCGGCCGATCCGCTCAGAGATCACCGGCGCCGGGATCAGGGGGGTTGCCCCCTCGCGCAGGGTGATCACCGGCGTAGCTGCCGAAACCGGCAGCCAGGACCGGTAGGCCTCGATCAGGCCTGGCCAGTCCTGCATCACCGGCTTGGAACCCAGGCGCCGGAGGGCGGACAGCAGAGGCACGGGCAGCGAAGGGAGGGTTGGGGTGAATCTACGGCTCAGGACAAAAGCCCTGAGGGCAAGGGCTTTTCAGCCGGTTTGATCCCCAAGGGAGCTCCTTGGGTCGGGGTCGGTTCCCCCCAAGCTCATTTGCTGCTAGTCGTTTCGCCCTTGAGACCATCCAAGGGGGAATTCGAGAAGAAATTGACCAGATCGGCGATCGAGCTTGCCTTGCTGGCGATGGACATCAGGGCCGGAATACTCACCTGCATCTCACTGGTGGGATAGGCCTTGAGGAAGCTGATTGCCGAAAGGCTGCCCTTGCTGTTGTCCAGGCCCAGGATCACACCGGCCTTCAGGGCGGGCACGCCATAGGCCTTGGCCTTGAGCGGGAAAACGATCTGGGCCACCCTCGCCAGGATCGCTTCGCCGATCCGGGTGTTGAGCAGCCGGCTGGTGAGCACGATCGGCAGGGTTAGTTGCTGGTTGAGCAGCTTGGCCACATCGGCCGGTTTCTGTTTGCTGAGGATGAGCACATCGGCCAGCAAGCCCCTGGCTTGGCCGGTTTGGGCCAGGCTTTCGAGATCCGCCACCGAGATCGAGCGCATGAAGGCGCCACTCACGAACACCACATTGGTGGCCGCTTGGGCGGCGGGCATGGAGGTGGCCAGGCCTAGACCCAGCAGGGCAGCGGCAACTTGAAGTCGTTTGCGGCCCCTTTGACGGGGCTGGCTGGCGGCCTGGCGGCGGCTGATCCGGCCCGCAAGCTTTGGCAAAACCTGGGTCAAAACCTGAATACCTAAGGGTGTTGCCAGAGATTTTAGGCGCCGCCAGCGGCGGCCATGCCCATGGCCCGGCGGTTGGACGGGGAGACCAGCACATCGCGCAGCAACCGCACCACGCCCCGTTCGGCCAGGCCCCGGGCCAGGTCCAGGCCCATTTGGCGCAGGTCCGGTTCCTGGATGAGGCGCGGCAGGCGCTTGAGCAGCAGTTGGGGCTCAAAGCCTGGCAATTGCTGCAGGATCACCACCAGCCGTTGGATGGGCTCGAGGGAGAGCAGCTCCACATCACTGGTGCTGATCGGATCGCGGTCGCGCAGGCCGGGGGGTTGGAGCCGTTTCGGCAACCGTTGGCTGAGCCGCAGGGCCGCTTGCCAGCCCAGGGCATCCATCTGGTTGACCAGGCCATCCACCAATTGCTGGCGTAGCAGGCCGGCATGGGGGGAGAAGAGAAAATCCAGCACCTGATCAAGCAGGCCATCGAGATCCAGCTCGGCACCTGAGGCGGCACTGGTGATCAGGTTGTCAAGCCGTTGCCAGCGGAAGATTTCGCCATCGAAGAGCATTTCCCGCAGGCTGTCGCGCAGCTGGGGATCGGGATCTTCCATCAGGCGCCGGGCGAAATAGGGATAGGCGGCTCCAAGGATCTTGAAGTTGGGATCGACGCTTAAGGCAATGCCTTCCAGGGTCACCAGAGAGCGGATGATCAGGGCGTAATAGGGGGGAACCCGGAAAGGGAAGCGATACATCACGCCGGAGAGGTCGTCGGTGACGGCTTTGAAATCCATGCGGCTCACACCCATCTCCAGGGCCTGGCTGAACACACTTTCAAAGGCAGGAACAATCGGTTCTAGATTGACGTCGTTAGCGAGGAATCCCAGGCTGACAAAGTCTTTGGAAAGGGCTGGAAAATTCCGATTGACGAGGTGAACCACAGCCTGGATTAAGCCGGTGCGGGCTTCGCGGCTCACCTCACTCATCATGCCGAAATCCAGGTAGGCCAATCGGCCATCGGCCAGGGCCAACAGGTTGCCGGGATGGGGATCGGCATGGAAAAAACCGTGTTCGAGCAGCTGTTGCAGGCTGCAATTCACGCCCACCTGCACCATGTCATCGGGATCCATGCCGATCGCCCTAACCGCTTCCAGGTTGGTGAGTTTGACCCCATCAATCCATTCCATGGTCAGCACGCGGCGGCTGGTGGCCTGGTGGTAGATCGCCGGCACAGCAATGCGCTTGTTGTGCCGATGGAGGGCGGCAAATTGTTCGGCGTTGGCGGCTTCGTTGAGGTAGTCCATCTCTTCGAAGACCCGTTTACCGAGTTCATCGATTAGGGCTACAAGATCACTGCGAATCAGGCCGATATTCTGGTTGAGCCAAGCGGCGATATTGCGAACGATATAAAGATCAAGGGTGATCTGCTCCCGCAGGCCCGGCCGTTGCACCTTGACGGCCACCTTTTCGCCGCTGAGCAGCACGCCCCGATGCACCTGGCCCAGGGATGCTGCCGAAATCGGTTCCCGTTCCAGTTGGGCATAGATCTGGTCGACCGGAGCGCCCAGGTCGTCCTCGATGCAGGCCATGGCCAGGCCGCTGTCGAAGCCGGGAAGTTGGTCCTGCAGCTGGGCCAGTTCCTCCAGCAACAGGGGCGGAATGATGTCGGGCCGGGTCGAGAGGGCCTGGCCTGCCTTAATGAAGGCTGGACCTAGATCGGCCAACAGTTCGGCGCATTCGCGCGCCCGTTGGCGGCCCCGGTCCCGGTCCTTCAGTTGGCCGGTGAACCAGTCAAAGACCACCCCGAGCAGATACAGGCCGATCGGCACCAGGGTTTGCCAAAGGCGCCGGATCAGCCGCTGGGGGTGGCCGGCATAGATGCGGGTGATCGCCGCCGGGTCGTAGCTGAGTAGGCCGGAGACTTCGATGAAATCACCCAGCTCCTGGTTTTGGCTCAAGGGGGTGGTTAGGCGGGAGGTGGAATTCAGGGCCTGATCGTTGCTAGGCCGATCGGCATCCGCTTGGGTCCGGGGTTGGAGGTTGTCGGTGGAACCGTCTTCGGCCAGCGGGGCTTCCATCGACTCCTGGGTGCTTTGCACCCCATGGGTGGGCTGGTCCATGGCCGCCGGCTCTGGTTCAAGCGGTTCGCCCGTCACAGCCCGATGCATCGCGGCGACGGCGGCTTCAGCGGCGGTACGGACCATGGCAGCAAGGGGGCGGCGATCCAGCGGGTTGGAGATGGCCAGCCCCCTTCTAAACGAATCCCACAGCCGCTACGGTCGGCCCGATTGCCTGGGGCCGCTGTGCTGACGGGTCTGCGCCTTGAAAACATTGCCCTGATTGAGAGCTTGGAGCTCGGCTTCAGTGGCGGCTTCACGGTGCTCACCGGTGAAACTGGCGCTGGCAAGTCGATTTTGCTCGATGCCCTCGATGCCCTGTTGGGGGGCGCCCAGGGGGCGGCGGGCGCCAGGTTGTTGCGCCAGGGCCAGCAGCGGGGCCGCATCGAAGCCAGTTTCAGCTTGACGCCGCCCCTACAGAGCTGGCTGGAGCAGCAGCATTTTGAGCTGGAGGAGGACGACCTGCTGCTCAGCCGCGAATGGCGTTTGCAGGAGGAGCGGCTCACCAGCCGGCACCGGCTCAATGGCGTGGTCGTTAGTCGCGCCCAAGTTCAGGAGCTGCGGCCCCTGTTGCTCGATCTCACGGTTCAGGGCCAGACCCAGCAATTGGGCCGGCCCGGCCAGCAGCGCCGCTGGCTCGATCGCTTTGGCGGCCCCGAGCTGGCCCAGGCCCTCGAGCCCGTGGCGGTGGCCTATCGCCACTGGAAACAGGCGGCCGCCGCTTTAGAGACGGCCCGGCGCGATTGGCAACAGCTGCAACAGGAACGGCACCAACAGGAGCAACTGCTGCTGGATCTAGAAGCGGCCCAACTGGAGGATCCCCAGGAGCGGCTGCAGCTCGAAACGGCCCAGGACCGGCTGGTGCACGGGGTGCGCCTGCAGGAGGGGGTGATGACCCTGCTCGGTCGCCTCATCGAGGGAGCCGACCAGGCCCCCTCTGCCCTGGACCATCTGGCCGCCTGCGAACAGGAGTTGCAGTTGCTGGAAGCCATCGATCCCAGCCTTCAGATTTTGCGCCAGGCCTGCACCGATGGCCTGGCCCAACTCCAGGACCTGGCCCGCGATTTGGATCGCTATGGCGCCAGTTTGGAGAGCGATCCCGAAACCCTGGCCTCCCTGCAGGAGCGCATCGCCCAGCTGAAGACCCTGGAGCGGCGCCATGGTCAAGGCCTCGGCGAATTGATCGCCCGGCGCGATGAGCTGCGCCAGCTCCTGGCCCCCGGTGGCGGAGAGGCGGCGCTCAGCGAACTCGAAGCCCAGGAGCAGCAGAGCCGCAGCCAGCGGGATCGCTGCAATGGCCAGCTCAGTGAAGCCCGCCGCCTAGCGGCCAAGGCCCTGGAGGGCCAGTTGATGGAGGCCCTGCGGCCCATGGGCCTGGCCAATGTGCGCTTTGCCGTGGCCACCAGTGCGGCGGCGGCTAGCGAGGAGGGCGCCGATGGGGTGCAGTTCCTGTTTTCGGCCAATCCGGGCCAACCCCTGGCGCCCCTGGCCGAGGTGGCCTCCGGCGGGGAGATGAGCCGCTTCCTCTTGGCCCTGAAAACCTGCCTGGCGGCGGCCGATCCCTACGTCACCCTGCTGTTTGATGAGATCGACAGTGGCGTCAGCGGCCGGGTGAGCGGCGCCATGGCGGCCCTGCTGCAGAAGCTGGCCGAACGGCGCCAGGTGTTCTGCGTCACCCACCAGCCCCTGGTGGCCGCCGCCGCCGAGCACCATTTTCGGGTGTCCAAATGGGTGGAAGCGGGTCAGACCCAGACGCGAGTGTCCCAACTGCGGGACACTCAAGCCCGCCAAAAGGAACTTGCGGAACTGGCCGGTGGCGATTCCGGCGGGGCCCGCAGCTATGCGGCCAGCCTGCTTGCCGGCCCCCCGAGCTGAATCCCAGCGGATCCGTGACTCCGCCTGGGGCAGGCGATAGTCAGCGATTCCCTGGCCCGATTCGAACCGAGCGGGCCCCTGGTCCCACCTAGAATCGCCCCTTATCGGATCCCGTGGATGGCTCGCGCGAGCGCCAGTTCTGATCGGCCTGCCACCAGCTCCGCCGCGCCAGCCCGCACCATCAACGAGAAGGCGGCCCAGCTGAGCGCCAGCCGCCTGCTCAATGGCGGCAGCCTGGAGGATGTGATCCGGGTGCGGGGCGCCCGCCAGCACAACCTCAAAAACGTTGACCTGACGATTCCGCGCAATCGCCTGGTGGTGTTCACCGGCGTCAGCGGCAGCGGCAAAAGCTCCCTGGCCTTTGACACGATCTTTGCCGAGGGCCAGCGCCGCTACGTCGAGAGCCTCTCGGCCTATGCGCGCCAGTTTCTGGGCCAGGTGGATAAGCCCGATGTGGATGCGATTGAGGGGCTTTCACCAGCCATCTCGATCGATCAGAAATCCACCAGCCATAACCCCCGCTCCACCGTTGGCACGGTGACGGAAATTCAGGATTATTTGCGGCTTCTCTATGGCCGCGCCGGGGAGCCCCATTGCCCCCAATGTGATCGCTCGATCCGGCCCCAGACCATCGATGAGATGGTGGACCAGATCAGTACCTTGCCGGAGAACACCCGCTATCAACTGTTGGCGCCGGTGGTGCGCGGCAAGAAGGGCACCCATGTGAAATTGTTGGGGGGCCTGGTGGCCGAAGGCTTTGCCCGGGTGCGCATCAATGGCGAGGTGCGCGAACTCGCCGACAACATTGAACTCGATAAGAACCACGCCCACCACATTGAGGTGGTGGTGGACCGGCTTGTGGCCCGTGAAGGCATCCAGGAACGGCTCACCGATTCCCTGCGCACGGCCCTGAAACGGGGTGATGGCCTGGCTTTGGTAGAGGTGGTGCCCAAGGCCGACCAGCCCCTGCCCGAGGGGGTAGAGCGGGAACGGCTCTATTCGGAAAACTTCGCCTGTCCGGTGCATGGCGCCGTGATGGAGGAGTTGTCGCCCAGGCTGTTCTCCTTCAACAGCCCCTATGGGGCCTGTCCCGATTGCCATGGAATCGGCCACCTGCGCAAGTTCACGCCGGAGCGGGTGGTGCCCGATCCAACGCTACCCGTGTATGCGGCAATTGCACCTTGGAGTGATAAGGATAATTCCTATTACTTCTCGATGATTTATAGCGTAGGCGAAGCATTTGGTTTCGAAATTAAACTACCTTGGAACCAATTAACTGCTGTTCAACGAGAGGTGCTGCTAAACGGCAGTACCGAAGAAATTGCGATCCAGGCCGATAGTCGCTACCGCAAGGGCCAGGCCTACATGCGCCCGTTTGAGGGCATCCTGCCGATCCTGGAGCGGCAACTGCGCGATGCCAGCGGTGAAGCCGTTCGCCAGAAATTAGAGAAGTTCTTGGAGATGGTGCCTTGCGCCACCTGTAAGGGTTTGCGGTTGCGCCCTGAGGCCCTGGCCGTGAAGGTGGGCCCCTATGGGATCCATGAACTCACGGCCGTCAGTGTGGGCGAAAGTCTGCTGCGCATCGAGGCCTTGATGGGGGTGGGGGCCAGTGAAGGGTCCGACCCCCTGATCACGCCCCGCCAGATCCAGATTGGCGATTTGGTGTTGCGCGAGGTGCGCATGCGCCTCAAGTTTCTGCTCGATGTGGGCCTCGATTATCTGAGCTTGGATCGGCCGGCCATGACCCTCTCCGGTGGCGAGGCCCAGCGGATTCGCTTAGCCACCCAGATCGGCGCGGGCCTCACGGGTGTGTTGTATGTGCTCGATGAACCCAGTATTGGCCTGCACCAACGCGATAACGATCGCCTGCTGGCCACCCTGTTCAAGCTGCGGGACCTCGGCAACACCCTGATCGTGGTCGAGCACGATGAAGACACGATTCGGGCCGCCGATTACGTGGTGGATATCGGTCCCGGCGCCGGCGTCCATGGTGGCCACATCGTGGCCCAAGGGTCCCTAGAGAATCTGTTAACAGCGGAGGAGTCGTTAACGGGGTCCTATCTCAGTGGTCGGTTGTCGATCCCCACCCCGGCCCAGCGCCGCAGCAGCGGAAGCCGCCGCATCAGTCTGGTGAATTGCCAACGCAACAATCTCAACGGCTTTGATATTGAGATTCCGCTGGGACGGCTGGTTTGCGTGACCGGCGTGAGTGGCAGTGGCAAGAGCACCTTGGTGAACGAGCTGCTGCATCCAGCCCTGGAGCATCACTTAGGCATGAAGGTGCCCTTCCCGGCGGGCCTGGATGAACTCAAGGGCATCAAGGCGATCGATAAGGTGATCGTGATTGACCAATCCCCGATCGGTCGCACCCCCCGCTCCAACCCGGCCACCTACACGGGAGCCTTCGATCCAATTCGCCAGGTGTTTGCGGCCACGGTGGAGGCCAAGGCCCGCGGCTATCAGGTGGGCCAGTTCAGTTTCAATGTGAAGGGCGGTCGCTGCGAGGCCTGCAGCGGCCAGGGCGTGAACGTGATTGAAATGAATTTCCTGCCCGATGTGTATGTGCAATGTGACGTGTGTAAGGGTGCTCGCTACAACCGTGAAACCCTGCAGGTCACCTATCGCGGCCACACCATTGCTGAGGTGCTGGAGATGACCGTGGAGCAGGCTGCAGACGTGTTCTCCGCCATTCCCCAGGCGGCCGATCGCCTGCGCACCCTGGTGGATGTGGGCCTGGGCTACGTCAAACTCGGCCAACCCGCCCCCACCCTCTCCGGCGGTGAAGCCCAACGGGTGAAGCTGGCCACCGAACTCTCGAAGCGGGCCACCGGCAAAACCCTCTATCTCATCGATGAACCCACCACGGGCTTAAGTTTCTACGACGTGCACAAATTGATGGATGTAATGCAGCGTCTGGTCGATAAGGGCAATTCGATCCTGGTAATCGAGCACAACCTCGATGTGATCCGCTGCGGCGATTGGGTGATCGACCTCGGACCCGAAGGCGGCGATAAGGGGGGCGAGATCGTGGTGGCGGGCACACCTGAGGAGGTGGCGGAGCATCCCACGAGCCATACGGGCAGGTATCTGAAGCAGGTGCTGGCGCAGCATCCGCCTGCGGTTGTTGAGGCTTGATAGCTATGTTTACAATATCAATAATATTTCGCTTTTCCAAAATGGCACTAAGCTACCAATCCGATCAAACTCGCTTGATTGATCATCACTCCAAAATCTGGCGCTGAGTGTCAGTGCTCTAGCAACGGCAGCAGGATCATGGATCTGGGACCCGATGGCGGTGGGCGGCGATGCCATTGCCCAGGGGGCCTCGATCCTGGTGGTGCAGGCTGTGGATCCGATCGTGCAGACCGCCCGTAGGGGAGAGGCGCTGAACTCTGATCAGCCCGGCTGGTAGTCGATCTGGCCTTGCTCGTTGATCTTGGCCCTTGCGAAGAACCGCGCCGTGGTGGGGGAAATGAAGCCCAGCTCGGCCAGCAGCTCGCCCAGGTTGCCGCCCTTGTGGCACTGCAGGCTGAGGGCCAGATCCAGCTGCTCGGGGGTGATGCAGCCCATCTCCTCCAGGCGCTCGCCAAGCTGCTTCTCGTTGAACCCCTGCTCGCCAAACAGGGCGGGGTTGAGCAGCAGATCCAGCATCTGGGGCGTTACCTGCAGATTGAGCCGCAGGAATTCGCCGAAGCGCTGGGTTTCAGCGAAGGGGCGGTACTCTTCTAGAAGCTGGTTCAGCTCCTCGATCTCCAGCACGCCAGCCTGCACCAACTTGTTGCCGAGTTTCTCGCGCTCGAAGCTGGTGTCGCTATCGGCGGCGGCGTTGAGATCGCCTTCCACCACTTGAGGTGCTTGGAAAGCCCCCTGCACCCATGGGTCGCTTCCAAGGAAGCCAAACAGCTCACGCGGGTTAAGGGTGAGGCTGCCGAGGCTTTCTTCGATCAGCTCTTCGAGAAAGGCGACCTCTGTGGTGGGGCCCATCACCTGAAAGGGCAGGCGGGCACTGGTGCCGTAGGCAACCAGCTCCAATTGGACTTGATCGGAACTCAAACGGAACCGGTACATAGCTCAGCTCTGAACCAAAAGCCCACGGGTTGCGGTATGGGTGTTAGACCCAAAGGCACCCTAGCGTTCTAGCTTTGTTTTGATGGTTTGCAATATTCGCAATATTTGGTGCTGTAACTTTTCTTAAGATTTATTGCCAAGATGGCTTGGCAAGATTACATTATTTGAAGTATGATTAACCAAGAAGCTTGGAGGTGAGAGTACTGTCCCGATTTGGTTTGCATGTCTTTACCCAGGCCAGGATGGGGTTGGTCGCCAGTATTAGGAACGCCTGGAATACCAGCTTTGATCTGATCGAAGAGGTTGTTGGTCACCGTTTTTTCCAGTCGCTTCGCGATGTTGACTGGAGTAAATACCAGCTAGATCTGATCTTGATGACCTCGGTGTTGATCAATCTGCTGGAGCTGGCGTCTCCACTTTATCTCAACATCGTTTATACGTCCGTGCTGCCGAGTGGGGCGATGTCGAGCCTGGTGGTCATGACGGTGGCCGTGGTGCTGCTCATGGTGTTGGGCGGCTGGCTCAAGGTCGTGCGGCTTGCTTGCATCGGAGCTGACGGAGCCCGGTTAGAACATCAGCGGCGACTTGAGGCTCTGGCCCATTTCACCCAGATGCGCCTCAACGCTTACCTAAGCGCCTCGCCTGCCACCCACCTGGAGCGCCTCAACAGCATTACCCTGCTGCGCGATGAGAGTGCCCTGCAGTCGCTCACGATTGCGATCGACCTGGTTTTCTCCCTGTTTTTCGTGCTGGTGTTGTTCCTCATTGCCGGCAGCGTCGGCTTTGTGGCGGTGCTTGCCATTGTGATTTATGTACTCAGAGCTTTAGCATTCGCTCGCGACTATGAGGGGATCAGCAAGCAACGGGACCGGCTGGAGCTCGAGCGGCTTAACTACCAAGACAAGCTGATGGCCTCTATCGACTTGATCAAGTCGAACGGTTTGGGTCGTCAGTTTTGGGTGGCCAACGAACAGCGGCAGGAGGAGCTGGCCAGGCAGCGCATGGTCAGTAACAATTTCAGCGGAAGGGTCCAGGCTTTCGGATCGCTGACGAGCCAGCTCACTTTTGCTGGCATTGTGACTTGGGGTGCCCTATTGGTGATCCAGGGAGGTTTGCATGTGGGTGCCCTGGCGGCGGCCCTGCTGCTGGCGGGCAAAATCCTCACCCCGTGGCAGCAGGCCATGGGCTTGTGGAGCAGCTACCGCCGCCTTGCCCATTCACGCGATGAATACGACGCCCTGATGGCCACACCTGTGGAAGGGGAAGGCGGCGATCAATCATTGCTCATGGTCTCTGATGGCGCTCTCAGCCTTGCCCTCGATGGCCAGACCCTGGCGGTGATCCCCAGTGGATCGGTGGCCCTGCTGCGCGATCAACAGTTTGGCGCCAGCGCCCGCCACCTCTTTATGGCTCTGATTCAGATCGAGCCTGAGGCCAGTCTGCAGCTCAATGGCCTGCCGGTGGCCCGTTATCAACGCGAGGCCCTGCGCGCCTGCATCAGCTATGTCGACCCCGCACGCCAGTTTTTTGGCGGGACCCTGCTGGAGAACATCAGCAGCTATCAGCCGCGCCGCTTCCAGCGCCGGGCCTTGTTCTGGACCTTTCTCACCGGCTTGGACACCAAGGTGAGGGCCTTGGCCCATGGCTATGAAACGGCCATGGGCACCTCGGTGCCGTCCGGTCTGTCTCGCGATGCCCAGCAGCTGTTCCAGGTGGTCACCGCCC
>CAMAVE010000006.1 GCA_945861595.1 Synechococcus sp. UW140 | reverse complement strand
TCATCGATCGACCGCCAATAGCAGGATTCGATCAGGGGCAGCACCTGCTGCTGCCAGAAGCGGCGTTCCCCTTGCCAGGGATGGGTCTTCAGCCAGTCGACGCTGAGGAGGCGTGCGTTGGAACGCTTGGCTGAATCGAGCCCGGCCCGCTGGCGCAGCCTGTTTTTCACCGTTTCCAGGCTGCCGGACTGGCCCGAAACCAGGAACGGATTTTCATCGATGATCTGGTCGGTGAGGGCCAGCTGCCTGCGGCGAAGGACCTGGGCGGCCGGGGCAGCCGGATCGCGAAGCAGCTGTTGATCCAGCTGGCGGAAGGCGGCCAGGTAGGCCTGGGTCTGGCGGTGGGGCTCGATGCCCTTGATCGGGTCGTAAATGGGGGTGATGGACGGCAGCAGCGTCAGCGGCAGCGCCAGGGGTAGGGAAGGGAACGGGTAGAGGGTGCGCTGCAACCAGAAGGTGCGCAGAGGCACATAGGTGAGATCAAACCCCACCCAAAGCAGGTTGACGCTCGCCCAGAGCGCCACAAAACGGTCCCAATGGCGCCAGCCCCGGCCCGGGGGGACCCGTTGGGGTGAGAGCCAGCGGGGACGAACCATGGGGATCGCTCAGGGGCGAGGTAGGGCCTGCGACTGCCTAATCTGCCGTACTTGCCCAGCAGGCCCGCCTTCGCGGTTCTGGAGCCCCGATCCCCCGTCGTCCGAGCCGCAACCCTCTGTGCCCCTGGATCCCCCCAGTCCCCAGTCTTCGCCTGATCTGGCTCCCCACTCTGCGGGGGCGCAACAGCCCCTTGAGAGGGAGAGTCCCTGGCTGTTCTGGCGGGGGGTCCTGATCACCCTGGTGGTGGCCCTCGGCATCCGCCAATACCTGCTCGAAGCCCGCTACATCCCTTCGGGCTCGATGTTGCCCGGTTTGCAGATCCAAGACCGCCTGCTGGTGGAAAAACTCACCTACCGCAACCGGGGGCCCCGGCGCGGTGAGATTGTTGTCTTCCATGCGCCCCATCACTTTGATCCGGTGCTGCGGGCCAACATCCGGCCCTCTGCCCTGGGCTGCCTGCTGGTGAATCTGCCCCTGGTGGGATCCATCCCTGGCCTGCAGAATCCCGCCTGCGATGCCTACATCAAACGGGTCGTGGCTCTGGAGGGGGATCACGTGGTGGTGAATCCCCGCGGCCAGCTCACCCTCAACGGCCAGCGGCAACGGGAGCCTTACGTCAAAAGTTGGTGTCCGGTTGACAGCCAGGGCATGGGCCCCTGCCGCACCCTCAATGGCGTGGTGCCAGCCGGCCACGTGCTCACCCTGGGGGACAACCGCGCCAATAGTTGGGATGGTCGCTTCTGGCCCGGCGGTGCCTTCTTGCCCCGCAGCGAGATCATCGGCCGGGCCTTCTGGCGCTTCTATCCCTTCAACGCCATCGGCTCCCTGGGCCCGGCTGAACCAGGGAGCGGCGCGGCCCTCAGGAACGACCAGCCAGTCCCCTAGCAAGCACCTGGCCCGTGAGCTCCTGGTGCCGTAAGGGTTGGTTGGCCGCTAGGGAGGCGTCGGCCTGCTGCCAGGGCCGCCAACGTTGCGCCGGATCGAACAGGATCCAGTCCCGGCTGCCAGTGGTGAGCAGGGGCGCGGCTAGACCCAATATTTGGGCCGGTCCCCAGCAGAGCACCCGCCAGAGATCGGCGGCCCCCCAGCCCCGCTGCACCACCAGCTCCTGCCAGAGCGCCGGCAGCACGTAGCGGTGACCGGCCACGCCCGGTTTGCGTTGATCCAGGGGCAGCAGCTGCTCTTCGGCATCGAGGGGCTGGTGATGCACGGCGACAGCCGTGAGCACCCCGCTGGCCAGGCCAGCGATGAGGGCCTCCCGATCGCCCCGGCAGCCAAGGGAGGGCTGCACCCGCCAGCCTTCCGCCACCGGATCGAGGCCCGAGGAATCGGCTACCAAATGCCACCAGCTCACCGTGGCCAGGGGCCTGTGCTGGCAGGGCCGCTCCGCCAGCAGGGCCACCCCGGCGGCGGTGGAGAGGTTCATCAGGCGCAGGTTGGCCTGGGACTGGCCCTGGGCCAGGGCAAGCAGGCTGCCGAGGGGCATGGTTTCGCTCAGCACCGGATCGAGGGGCCAACCCAGCCGCAGGGCCTCCACCCCCTCGCGCACGAACCCCGCCTGGCTGAACTCTTCGCTGTGGGGGGCGATCAACACGGGCCGATCCCCCATTTCGGCTAGGCGCAGGCCCCGTTCCAGCAGGGCCAGGGGCGGCATCGTTGCCGCTTCGGCCAGGCCAATCGCGCCGCAGTCCAGCTGTTCGCGATGGGGGGCCAGCTCCAGGCCGCTGCCGCCGCTGCTGAAGCTGCCCCAGGGCAGGATCTGCGCTTCGGCCTCGTCCCCGGCCCGGCGGGTCAGCTGCATGGCCTCGGCCCGGTCCCGCCAGGGATGGGCCTGGGGCAGTACGGCCACGGTGCCGTAGCCGGCAGCGGCGGCCGAACGGGCCAGGCTTTGCAGGGTTTCGGCCCGGCCGCCCTGGGGCTGCTCCAGCACCGAATGGGGGTCCACCAAGGCGGGCCCCAGCCACCAGCCTCTGGCATCGAGGCTTGGCAATCCCAGCACCTCGGCTCGCTTGCGGGCGTCCTCCCCGGTGGTGGCTAAAACACCGGCCTCAATCAGGGCATCGCAGCGCCGCGGCGGCTGGCCTGGCGCTTCGAGCAGGTGCACCTGCTCCAGAAAATGGCTCGAGCCGCTTAACACCATGACGGCCAGCGCCCAGTCACCACAGTTCGGTGGGTAAGACCCCCCATCTAGAGGGCTCCCGCTGCGGTGCGATCCAGCACTCCGCCCAGGTGGGCGGTCTGGTTGAGGCAGGCCACCAGGGGCGGTCCCTCCGGCCCTTGGGGATAGTCGATCACCGTGACCCCGCCATTGCCCTGCTTGACGGCCCAGATGTCGGCCGGACCCAGGCCCAGCAGGGCGCAGAGAATCGTTTTATTGACCGCATCGTGGGCCACCACCAGGGCCGTTTCCTGGGGATCCAGGCTGGCGGCAATCCTCTGCCAGCCCGCCAGCGACCGCTGCCAGACGTCCTCGATCGTTTCGCCGCCGGGCATCTGCACCGTGTCGGGCGCCAGCTTCCAGGCGGCCAGCAGCTCGGGCCAACCCGCGGCAATCTCCTGCTCCAGCCGTCCCTCCCATTCGCCATGGCCGATCTCCACCAGGGCCCTGACGCTGGTGAGCGGCACCCCCGGATGGGAGCGCAGGATTGCTTCCGCCGTTTGACGTGGGCGGGCCATGGAACTGGTGTAAGCGCGTTGCAGGCTCACATCGGCCAGGAAGCGACCGGCGGCAGCGGCCTGGCTATGGCCGTTCTCATTTAAGGGGATGTCGATCTGGCCCTGGAAGCGGCCCTGGCGATTCCAGTCCGTTTCGCCATGGCGCACCAGCACCAGTCTTGCGCCAGCTCCCTTGGGCGGCAGGGGCGAGCCCAGGGGGGCTTGCTGGAGATGGCTGGTCCCATTGAGGGATTCGATCTGCACGGCTAGCGCGCCATCGGTGCCGGTGCTCAGGTTCAGCACCGACAGGGAGGCGTTGTCGATGCGTAGGCGCCGAAAGCCAGTGCCATCGAGACCTAGCAGGCTCAGCAGCAGGCAGCGCAGGATGGCGTTGTGGGCCACCACCAGCACGGTTTGGGAGCCCGCTGCCCCGGGCGGGTGATTAACCAGAAGCTTGTCCTTGAACCGACTGGCCTGGTCCATCAGCTCGCCAATTGGGGCGTAGCTGCTGCCATCCGGGCGTTGCAGTAGGAGGCTGTCTGGCTGGGTGGCCCAGAGCTGGTACTCGGCAGGGAAACGTTCCTTTAAGTCCGGTACCCGAAGACCACACCAGGGGGCCAGGTCCACCTCCAGCAGGTCGTCATCGAGTTGGGGTGTCAGACCACCACCATGGGCGGCGAGCAGTTGCAGGGCCGTGTCCTTGGCCCGCCGCAGCGGCGAGGCATAGACCTGGTCAATCGCCAGTCCCCGCAGTGCTTCTCCCGCGGCTCGGGCCTGGCGGTGGCCCTCCTCGCTCAGGTCGGAGAGGTCGTCACGGCCCTGGATTCGCTGCTCCAGATTGAAGCTGCTCAGGCCATGGCGGACGAGCAGAAGCCTCAGGGACACAGGCGTTGAGCCACAGCAGATCTCCATCGTATGGGAACGCCACGGGGGAGAATCGGGTCGTCAGTTGGAGTCAACGGGTGAACCCAGGGGAGCGGCCTGACCCGGCGCGCTGGAAGGTGCTGCTGGCCCTGTTCTGTGTGGTGATCAGCCTGATGCTCTGGTCCAACGGCCTGATCGAAAGCCTCAATCGGCCTTCAGTGGCCAATGACCTCGAACGGCGCCAGTTGGAATTGGCGGTGCTGGCCAGTCCCGAGCTGCCGCCAGCCCTGGGCCAGGCCTTTGCGGGGCAGGACCCCCTTGGCCGGCTGCAGAAGCACCTCGACGACCTGGGCCGCAGCCAGGCCGAGGCCGGCCAGCCCGCCTCCACCGACCTGCTGCTGGAGCAGGCCCTAGTGGCGGTTCATCAGGGTCAACGGCAGCGGGCCCTGCCCCTGCTGGTGCAGGCCCGCGCCCGTGATTCCGCCGTGGCCACCGCCCTGCTCCAGGACCAACCCCTGGCGCCGGCCGAGGCCCAACGACTCAGCGCCAGCCTGGCGCCGGTGCCCCTGCTGCGCCAATGGAGCTGCGAGGCCCTCTCCGGCAATCCCCAGGCCTGTGGCCAACCCCAAGTCGGCCAGCGTTCAGCCCAGAGGCTCGTGCTGGTCAACCTTCTGCCAGGTCTGACCCTGCTGGCGGGCCTGGGCCTGCTGGTTCGCGAACTCTGGCTGCGTTGGCGCGGCCGGGCCCTGCCCCTGCCGCCCCTGATGGGCCCGGCCCTGGCCGAAATCGATGCGGTGCTGCTGGTGGGCGGTGGCTTTGTGGTGGTGGGGGAGTTGCTCACCCCCTTGCTGCTGGGGCCCTTGGTGGAGAGCCTGCTTTCCCTGGTCGAGCTGCCGGCAGCCCTGCACAGCGCCCTTTCGGTGTTGCTGCTCTACCTGGGTCTGATGGCGGGCCCCCTCTTCATTCTTTGGTGGATGCTGCGCGCCTTGGGGCCTGCGCCCCAAGGCGGCTGGTTGCAGCTGGGCTGGCTGCCGCCTTGGTTGCCCGCCGGTCGGGCCTTGAAGGGCTTTTTGATCGTGCTGCCGCTCGTGAGCCTGGTGAGCTGGCTTCAGTCGCAACTCTGGAGCGATCCAGGCGGCAGTAACCCCCTGCTGGAGTTGGTGTTGCAGGGCGGGTCCCTGGCGCCATTGAGTTGCTACGCGTTCACGGCGATCGTGCTGGCGCCCCTGTTTGAGGAGACGATTTTTCGGGGAGTGCTGCTGCCGGTGGTGGCGCGCCAGCGGGGGCCCTGGCTGGGGGTGCTGGTGAGTGGCCTGGTCTTCGCGATCGCCCACCTCAGCCTGGGCGAATTGCCGGCCCTGCTGATGCTGGGCCTGGGCCTGGGCTGGCTGCGCCTCAGCAGCGGTCGCCTGGGGGCCTCGGTGTTGATGCACAGCCTTTGGAATGCCATGACCTTCGCCAACTTGGTGTTGCTTGGCAGCTAGGCCAACCGGGCTGGGCGGCCCCTGGTCGCTCTCAGCGTGGCTGCCTTGGAAGCGATTTTGCGGCCTCTAATCCACCGAAGGGGCCTGGGCTTGGTCAGGCCATGGCGGCGCAGGTTTGAGCCGATTTTTGAACTGTGCGGATTGTCAGACGGTCTGCCTTGCTGGCACCTGCCACCCATGGTTCACTTGAAAAGTTGCTCCTTGGCTCCGTGGTTGCCGCCCCTGCCCCAACGACATCTCGCAGCGCCAGGGGCCAGCGCCAACGCTCCCTTGCCCTCATCCAGGGATCCCTCTCCGCCCGTCGGGTTGAGCGCATGGCCCCCTGGCTGGCCAGCCTCCATCGGATCGCCGATGGGAGCCTGTTGGGATTGGGGATAGCGGTGGTGGGCCTGAGTGCCCTCACCCTGCATTGGCAGAGCCAGTGGACCCGCAGTTACCAGAGCCTGGAGGCTTCCCAGCTCCTGGAGCACCGCCTGCAGGAATCCACCGCCGTGCTGGAACAGCATCACCTCGGTGTGGCCCATAAGCCTGGCCGATTGGTGCCCACCAGCAGCGAAAAGCTGATTTACGTGCCTGCCCCCACCGCCCAGCGGCCCGCCTCGATCATCACCCTGCTTGCCGGCGTCAGCCCTCGCCAGATCCTTGCTGGGTATTGAGCGTTGCCCCTGGCGCCGGGCTGCGCCGGTCGCTGGCTGGCCGGACTTCAGCCCCCTGATCCCTTGCGGTGACACCAGCGATGGTGCAGGTGGGGTGGTTCGGCACACTGGGCCCAGTGGCGGGGGGCTGAGATGACGACAACGAGGCCCCGGCAACGGCCGCCCCAGCGCTCGAGTGGATCCCGAAGTGGCCGGGTGCTCGACTTTCGCCCCGTGCCCTCAGCCCGGCTGCTGGCCGTTTATCTGATCCTTTCCGCGGGCCTGGTGGGTCTGGCGGCTCGCCTGGCCTGGGTTCAGGTGGTCCAGGGGCCCCAGCTGCTCAACCAGGCCCGGGCCGTGCAGACCCAGACGATTGCGCCGATCGGCAAACGGCGCACGATCGTCGACCGCACCGGCCGCATGGTGGCCCTCGATGAGGAGCGCTTCACCGTTTGGGCCCATCCGCGCTACTTCAACTTCCCGGGCGATGCGCCCAGTAGCAAGCGCCCGCCCCTGGATGTGGCCCAGAAGCTGGCTCCGATCCTGGGCCTGCCCGCGGAAGCCCTGATGGCCACGATCGGCTCGCGCCAGACCGGCGTGAAGTTGGCCACCGAATTGGATCCCGAAACGGCCCATCGCATTCGCCAGCTGGGCATCAGTGGGCTGGATCTGGAGTCCTACCCCCAGCGGATTTACCCCCTGGGCCCCCTGTTCGCCAATGTGGTCGGCTTCCTCAACCTGGAGCGGGTGCCCCAGGCGGGCCTGGAGCAGAGCCGCGACCAGGACCTGCGCCGCCATGAAACGCCGCGCCAGCTGCGCCGCGGCGCCGATGGCACCCCCTTGCCCGATGGTCTGCGGGCGGGGGTGCTCTACGGCGACGACCTGCGCCTGCAGCTGACCCTTGATTCCCGCCTGCAGCAGGTGGCCCAGTTGGCCCTGGCTAAGCAGGTGAAGCAGTGGCGCGCCAAGCGGGGGGTGGCCCTGGTGATGGATGTGCGCAACGGCGAGATCCTCGCGCTCGCCTCCAGTCCCTCCTACGACCCCAATCAATTCTGGAAGTATTCGCCCGGTCTCTTTCGCGAATGGTCCGTGCAGGACCTCTACGAACCCGGATCCACCTTCAAGCCGATCAACCTGGCCCTGGCCCTGCAGGAGCATGCGATTAATCCCCGCACCACGGTGAATGACACCGGCTCGGTGACCATTGGCGGCTGGCCGATCTTCAACCACGACCGCCGGGGCAATGGCGTGATGGATCTGCCGACCGTGCTGCAGGTGTCCAGCAACGTGGGCATGGTGCAGGCCATGCACCTGCTCAAGCCGGCCCTCTATTGGCGCTGGCTCCACACCATCGGCATCGACACCATCCCCGACACGGACCTGCCTGGGGCCGTGGCCGGTGAACTCAAGAGCCGCAACGATTTTCTGACCCAGCCGATCGAACCGGCCACGGCCGCCTTCGGCCAGGGCTTTTCGCTCACGCCGCTGAAGCTGCTGCAGCTCCACGCCATGATCGCCAACGGGGGCCGGCTAGTCAGTCCCCACATCACCCGGGGCCTGCGTTCCGGCGACGATCTGGCCGCTCCGCCCCAGTCTTCAGGAGTGCAGCTGCTGCGACCAGAGGTGACTCGCCAAGTGCTCGAGTGGATGGAAACCGTGGTGCAAAAGGGCAGTGGCAAGGGGGCCCGCATCCCCGGCTATCGCATCGGCGGCAAGACCGGCACGGCCCAGAAGGCCCTCAATGGTGTGTATATCCCCGGCGCTCGCATTTGCAGTTTCATCGCCAACCTCACCACCGATAACCCGCGCTATGTGGTCTTGGTGGTGGTGGATGAACCCCAGGGGGGCAACGCCTACGGCTCCACCGTGGCCGTTCCGGTCGCCAAGCAGATCATCGAAGCCCTGCTGGTCCTTGAGAAGTTGCCGCCCCAGGCCGCGGCCCAGTCGTTAGGCAATCAAGCCTTGCCTGGCGCCCAGCCCCGATCGGGCGCGAAGCCCGTGCTCGGCGGCCAGCCCAGTCCCGGCCGCCCTGCCACCACGGCCAGTGCCGGCGGCCCGGGCCGTGGTGGCAGGGATTGAGTGGGCCGCAAGGGCCGGTCTTTGCTTCGCGGAGTGTCTTGCCTCGTGCCCTTTGCCCTACTTGGACCCAGCCGCATGGGGATTCCCTCAAACAGGGCCAGCATTCTGGGTTTCGCAGCCGGGCTAGCTGGCTAGTTTGACGGAACCGTCCGGCCTGTGCCGGCGTCCGCCCAAGCCCACCCCATGGCCAACCTGCTCGACCAACTCGCCGCCATGACGGTGGTCGTCGCCGACACCGGCGAACTTGAAGCCATCAAGCAATTCACCCCGCGGGATGCCACCACGAACCCGTCGTTGATCCTGGCTGCGGCCCAGATTCCCACCTACCAAAACCTGATTGACACGGCCCTGCGCGAGTCCCGTGCCGTGATCGGACCCGATGCGCCGGCGGAAGACGTGGTGTTGGAGGCCCTTGATGAAATCTGCGTGATCTTCGGCCGCGAAATCCTCAAGCTCGTCCCCGGCCGGGTGTCCACCGAAGTGGATGCCCGCCTCAGCTTCGACACCGAAGCGACGATCACCAAGGCCCGCAAGTTGATTGGCCTCTATCAGGCCGCTGGCATCGGCACCGACCGGGTGCTGATCAAGGTTGCCTCCACCTGGGAAGGGATCAAGGCGGCGGAAGCCTTGGAGAAGGAAGGCATCCACTGCAACCTCACCCTGCTGTTCAGCTTTGCCCAGGCGGTGGCCTGCGCCGAGGCGGGGGTGACCCTGATTTCTCCTTTTGTTGGCCGCATCCTCGATTGGTATAAGGCCAGCACCGGCCGTGACCATTACCCCGGAGCCGAAGATCCTGGCGTGGTCTCGGTGACCGAGATCTTCAACTACTACAAGACCTACGGCTATCGCACCGAGGTGATGGGGGCCAGCTTCCGCAACATCGAAGAAATCATCGAATTGGCGGGCTGCGACCTGCTGACGATTTCACCGAAACTGCTGGACCAGCTGCGCAGCAGCGAAGCGGACCTGCCCCGCAAGCTCGATGGGGCGGCTCCGGCCCCAACCCGGGCCCAGATCCACCTCGACCGCTCCGGTTTCGACACGATGATGGCCGCCGATGCCATGGCCACCGACAAGCTCGATGAGGGGATCCGGGGCTTCGTCAAGGCAATTGAAACCCTCGAATCCCAGTTGGCCCATCGCCTCGGTGAACTGGAGGGGGCCGCGGCCTTCACCCACGCCGCCCAGGAGATCTTCCTGCTCAACGATCTCGATGGCGATGGCTGCATCACCCGGGAGGAATGGCTTGGCAGCGATGCGGTGTTCGATGCCCTCGATACGGACCACGATGGCCGCCTGGTACCAGCGGATGTGCGCGGTGGTCTTGGGGCGCCCCTGGCCCTTACCGCCCCTTAACCCCTTTAGATCAGAATCAACAATCAGCCTTGGCCCTGCCGTTGAACGCCCTTGACACCATGCGTGCCCTGGCCATCCAGGGCGAGGTCCACACCTTTGAGCCGGGGGAGCTGATCTTCCGGGCCGGTGAGACCGGTGAATCCATGTATGGCTTGCTTGAGGGCACGGTGGAGTTGACCTGGAATGGCAATGCCGGCCAGGAACGGATCCAGGCCGGTGATGTCTTTGGCGCCGGGGCCCTGGTCACCCAAGAGCACCGCCGCTACGGCGACGCCACGGCGATCTCCACCTGCCGGGTGCTGGAGATGAACCGGGAAAAATTCCTGTTTGCCGTCCAGGAATCGCCCATGTTCGCGATCGAGTTACTGGCCTCAATCGACCAGCGCCTTCGCCAGCTCAAGGACTGCGTCAACCCGTCTTAATCGGCAAGCTCAATGGGTATGAGGGGAGCTGCCGGATTAGCCTTGATTGTAGACAATACGCTTAAAATAACTCTGGAATAGTTCATTAATTGCCCTGAAAAAGGAGCCTGCGGATCACCCGTTGGGCGATATCGCCATAGCCCAATTCGCCAGAGAGGATCTGGGCGATCCGTTGGGGGGCCGTCGGGCGTTTGATGCCTAACTGGTAGCCCACCTTGGGCACCCGGTAGAACACCTGGGCAATACGCCGTCCCCAGGCCATTGAATCGCCCCATTGGCGGCGCATGGTGGCGCTGTAGCCCGCCAGGGCCTGGCTCTCTCCGCCCAGCCAGAGGTCCAGGGCCTCGGCGGCGCGCACGCCGCTGAGCAGGGCCGGCCGCAGGCCTTCCGCCAGGAAGGGATCACAGAGGGAGGCCGCATCGCCCACCACCACGGCGCCAGGGCCGTGCAGGGGGTGGTGACCATCCCACACCCGCAAGGGCGAGCTGAAGCGCTCGCCGGCATCGGCCGCCAGGCCCAGGCTGGGCAGCAGCTGGGCCAACACGGCGTCACTGTCAGCCGGGTTGCGGCCGATGAAGGTACCCACGCCAATGCTGTAGCCGCCCTGGCGGGGAAAGGCCCAGCAAAAGCCGTGTTGCACCAGGCCAAATTCAAAGCGGGCCGTGGCCGGCTCGCGCACCTCGGCTTCCACCTCCACCGCCACGGCGGAGGCATAGCGGGGCCGGGCCGGGCCCAGGCCCAGGGGCTGGGCAAAGCGGGAGCTGGAGCCGTCGGCCACCACCAGGCCCCGGCTGGCCAGGCTTTGGCCGCCGGCCAGCACCACCCGCCAGTGGTCGCCATCGCGCTCGATCTGCTCCACGGCTTCGCCGCTGAGCACCTGGGCCCCGGCGGCGCTGGCCTGCTCGGCTAAGTAGGCATCGAGCTTGGAGCGGCGCACGATCCAGAAGGGGGAATCGCCCGGCAGCACGGCCGTGACCGGATCCTGCAGGCACCAGGTGAAGCGAACCTGGTCGATCACCTGGTCCACTGCTGGGCGCAGATCGAAGGGAAACCATTGCTGCACCGAGGCGGCCATGCCGCCGCCACAGGGTTTCGGCCGCGGCAGGCTCTGGCGCTCCAGGAGGATGACGCTGCGGCCGCGGGCGGCCAGGTGGAAGGCGGCCGAGGCTCCGGCGGCGCCACTGCCCACCACGATCACATCGGCTAGGTCAGGCATGGCAGGGCAGCAGGGCCCAGGGGGGGAAGGGACTGAGGTAGACCGCAACCAGCGGCTGGGCCTGGGCCATCCTCTAGGACAACCGAAACGGCAGCTTGAACCCACTCAAGCCTTGTCTGAAGACTTTGGCGCTCACACTTTGAGAATGTCAGCCTCTTTATCGGCGAGATGCTTCTCGACTTCGGCGATGTAGCGATCGGTGAGTTTTTGAATGTTGTCCTGCTCGTCGCGGCTTTGATCCTCAGAAAGGTCGCCGTCTTTCTCCAGTTTTTTTACCTTGTCGATGGCGTCGCGTCGCAGGTTGCGCAGGCCAACTTTGCCTTCTTCGGCATACTTGGAGGCCAGCTTGACGAAATCCTTGCGGCGATCGGCCGTCAGCGGCGGGATATTGATGCGGATCACCTTGCCATCGTTATTGGGGGTCAGGCCCAGATCACTCATGGCGATCGCCTTTTCAATCAGCGCCATCGAACCCCGGTCAAAGGGCTGGATCTGGATCGTCTGGGAATCGGGGGTGGAAAGGGTGGCGAGGGCCTTGAGAGGCGTGTCGGCGCCGTAGTAATCAATGCTCAGCTTGTCGAGCAGGGAAGGGTTCGCCCGGCCGGTGCGGATCGTGTTGAAGGTGCGCTGGGTGGCTTCCACCGACTTGCGCATGCTGGCTTCAAGGTCCATGGCGAAAAGGTTAATTAGGTGAAGGGGTTGGCGTGATCATTAAGCTGGGGTCAAGCAGTTCAAACCAGCTGCAAGGTCTGGCGTCGCTGCCATCAAGGGGATCAGATCGAGGGGGTGATGCGGGTGCCGATCGCCTCGCCGGCAACGGCCCGGCCGATATTGCCCGCGCCGAAGAGATCAAACACCAGGATCGGGATGGCGTTGTCCTTGCAGAGGGCGATGGCGGTGCTGTCCATCACGCCCAGTTCGCCGCTGAGCACATCCTGGAAGGTCAGGGTCTCGTAGCGGCGGGCATCGCTATGCAGGGTGGGGTCCTTGTCGTAGACGCCATCGACCTTGGTGGCCTTCATCACCACATCGGCGCCGATCTCGGCGGCCCGCAGGGCGGCGGTGGTGTCGGTCGTGAAGAAGGGGTTGCCGCAGCCGGCGCCGAAGATCACGACCCGGCCCTTCTCGAGGTGGCGGATCGCCTTGCGGCGGATGTAGGGCTCGGCCACCTCCTGCATGCTGATGGCGCTCTGGACCCGGGTGGCAATCCCGGCCCGCTCGAGGCCGTCCTGGAGGGTGATCGCATTCATGACCGTGGCAAGCATGCCGACGTAGTCGGCCGTGGCCCGGTCCATGCCGGCAGCCGATCCCTTGAGGCCGCGGAAGATGTTGCCCCCGCCCACCACAATCGCCAGCTCGGTGCCGGTGGCCACCACGGCTGCCACATCGGTGGCAATCGATTGCACGATGGCCGGGTCAATGCCATAGCCCTGATCCCCCATCAGCGCTTCGCCGCTGAGCTTGAGCAGGACACGCCGGTAGCCCATCGGGTTCCTGGGGAAGCAGTCGGCCGAACAGTAGCAAGCGTGCGGGGAGTTGCCCGATCTGGGCTGGGGCCCGTTGGGGCCGCTGGGGGTCAGGGGCCTGGGCTCCCCTTTCAGAACTCGATGCCGGCCTGGGCCTTGACCCCCTGTTCGCGGAAGGGGTGGCGCACCAGTTTCATCTCCGTGACCAGGTCGGCGCGCTCGATCAGGCCTGGGGGCGCACCGCGGCCGGTGAGGGCCACATGGGTGAGTGGCGGCCGCAGGGTCAGGCCCTCCAGCACCTGATCGAGGCCCAGGTAGCCCAGTTTGAGGGCGACATTCACCTCGTCGAGCACCACCAATTTGCGGCTGCCATCGGCCAGGTACTCGCAGGACCGTTGCCAGGCCTGCTGCACCAGCTGCCGGTCCCGCTCCCGGTCCTGGGTTTCCCAGGTGAAGCCCTCGCCGAGGGCATGCCAGGCCAGGGCCTCGCCGAACAGCTGCAGGGCCCGGGCTTCGCCCGGTTGCCAGCCCCCCTTGATGAACTGCACCACCGCCACGTGGTCGCCATGGCCCAGGCTGCGCAGCACCAGGCCCAGAGCGGCGGTGGTTTTGCCCTTGCCATCGCCGGTGAACACCAACACCAGGCCCTTTTCCAGGTTGCGCTCCCCCACCCGTTGTTGTTGGACCTCCCGGCGCCGGGCCATGCGCTTGCGGTAGCCCTCGGCATCGCCCTCGGGGGCCAGGTCGCCGCCCGGTCCGAGCTCGGCGGCGGCCTGATCCAGGTTTTGCCCTTGGGAGTCTTGGTCGGGGCAGCGCTGGCCCATGGGATCAGGGCTAGGGCTCTGGCTCAAGGGGGTTCCTCATCAGGCTGGGCACTCTGGCGTCTTCAGGCCCTTGGCTGTTGCCCTCAGGCCCTTGGCTGTTGCCCTCAGGCCCTTGGCTGATGCTGTTAGGTCTGCGGCTGTTGATGTCAGGCAGGCGGCTGTCGCCGGGCCAGGGCCGCATCGACGGCCTGTTGCTGGTCGCGGCGGGTGATCCAGTGGTGGTAGGTGCGGGTGTGGATCGCCACCGAGTGGCCCATCATCCGGGCCGCCACCGTGTCGGGTAGGCCGAGGTGGATTGTGCGCACGGCCCAGGCGTGGCGCAGGTCATAAGGGGTCAGGGGCAGGCCATAGCGGCGGAATTGTTCGGCCACCCGCCGGCCCACCTGCTGCAGGGTGGTTTGGCCCAGGTCCGTGCGTACGGGTGGCAGCAGGCCCTTGCTGTCCGCCAGTCGCGGTAGCTCGAAAGCGTCAACCCACTCCGGCTGGAAGGGCCAGATCTGGTGTTCGCCGGTCTTGCTGGTGGGCAACACCCGGATGACCCGATCGCCGCGGCTGGCCAGGGCCGAGAGATCACTGAAAAAGATTTCGTGGTTGCGTAAGCCATAGGTGGCCATCAGCCCATAGGCCAGACGCCAGCCCGGGTTGGGGATGCGCTCGCTCCAGCGCAGGATCTCCTGGTCGTTGGGCAGTTGGCGGAATTGGGCCACATGCAGGCCATAGCCCCCGGCCCGCTCGCTCCAGTCCGCCGGCAGGGCGATCCCCAGCTGGCTGGCTAGGGCCGCCAGGCTGGTGCCGCATTGTTGGCGGCCCCGGCTGGCGCTGGGATAGCTCTCCAGCACCTGCTCCAGCAGCCAAGGCGGCGGGGCCGTGGTGAGTGGTAGCCCCAGCTCGCCGGCGGCTTGCTGCAGCCGGCGTAGGTAGGGCAGGTAGGCGCTGGTCCAGGTGGTGCGGCTGCCGGCCGGAGAGCGGCGACGGCGGGGATCGGCAAAGAACTGGTGCTCGAACGTTGCCAGGATTGGCGCGAGCTCACCGCGGGCCCATGGCGAGAGGGCAACGGGCCCGGATTGGGGCCCTTGGGGGCCGGCTGCCTGGGCTGGTCGTCGTTGGCCTGGGCGCCGGGCCTGGTTTGGAACGCTGGCCTGGCGCCGCCTTGGCAGGGATCGGGGATCGCCCAGGTTTTGACGATGGGGGGCCGGCCCGGTTGGCTGCGGCGCGGCAGTGGGGGCTAATCCCGGTTGTTTGGCGTGGATCTGGCTCCAGTCCTCCCAGTGGAAGCGCTGCTGCTGCAGCTGTTGCAGCAGCCGGCGCAGCTGCAGCCGCGCCTGCTCCAGGCCATGGGCGTCGGCGGTTAGGCCCAGGCTGAGGCGCTGCACCGGATGGGCTCCGGTACCGCGGCGGCAGGGCAAGGGTCCCCGCAGGCCCAAGCGGTTGCCGCGCCGCTCCAAGCGCAGGGCAACGCCGGTGGCGGCCAGTAGGGCGTTCTGGCGCTGGATCTCGGCATCCAGGGAGGGCCCTGGGGTGGGCTCCAGGGGGATGGTTGCCTCGCGATCGTTGGCGGGATGGCCTGGCGGCAGGGGATTGGCCGCCGCGGGCGCCTGGGGATCGGCCGCCTGGGGCTGGGGCTTCGGCACGTCTGCTTCCGGTCCCAACGGAGGGCTGACCTTATCGATGGCATCGCAGTCGCGCCAGGCCCAGCTCCGGCCCTGCAGCGTTACGCTCAGGGGCATTCTCGTTTAAAAGCCTGGGGTATGACCAAGGTCGGCGTGCTGTTGCTGAACCTCGGCGGCCCGGAACGCATCGAGGATGTGGGCCCGTTTCTCTACAACCTGTTTGCCGATCCGGAAATCATCCGGCTGCCGATCCCTGCCCTGCAGAAGCCCCTGGCCTGGTTGATCAGCACCCTGCGCAGCGGTAAATCGAAGGCGGCCTACCGCTCGATCGGGGGGGGCTCCCCCCTGCGCCGCATCACCGAGCACCAGGCGCGGGAGCTCCAGAGCGAGCTGCGCCATCGCCAGATCGAAGCCACCACCTATGTGGCGATGCGCTACTGGCATCCCTTCACCGAATCGGCGGTGGCCGACATCAAGGCCGATGGCATCGAGGAGGTGGTGGTGCTTCCCCTCTATCCCCATTTCTCGATCAGCACCAGCGGCTCCAGCTTCCGGGAACTGCAGCGCCTGCGCCAGCGGGATCCGGGCTTCGAGCGCCTGCCGATCCGCTGCATCCGCAGCTACTACGACGACCCGGGCTACGTCGGGGCGATGGCCGAGCTGATCGCCAAGGAAATCCAGAGCTGTGAGGTGCCGAGCACGGCCCATGTCTTTTTCAGCGCCCATGGGGTGCCGAAGAGCTATGTGGAGGAGGCGGGCGATCCCTACCAGGCCGAAATCGAAGCCTGCGCAGGCCTGATCATGGAGCGCCTCCAGGCCGACCTCGGCCACGCCAACCCCTTCACCCTGGCTTACCAGAGCCGGGTCGGTCCGGTCGAATGGCTGCGGCCCTACACCGACGATGCCCTGCACCAGCTGGGTGCCGATGGGGTGAAGGATCTGGTGGTGGTGCCGATCAGTTTTGTTAGCGAACACATCGAAACCCTCGAAGAAATCGATATCGAGTACCGCGAAATCGCCACCGAGGCGGGGGTGACTAACTTCCGCCGGGTGCCCGCCCTCGATATCAGCCCCAGCTTTATCATGGGGCTCGCCGATCTCGTGCAGCGCTCCCTGGCAGGCCCGGAAGTGAACCTGGATCAGGCTGCCGAACTGTCGCGCACGGTCAAGCTCTATCCCCAGGACAAGTGGGCCTGGGGCTGGAACAACAGTTCCGAAGTTTGGAATGGGCGCCTGGCCATGTTGGGCTTTTCGGCTTTCCTGCTGGAGCTGATTAGTGGCCAGGGGCCATTGCATGCCTTGGGATTGCTTTAGGGCCGCCGGCCCTGGGGCTGATTCGCTCCCAGGCTTGCGTTCCAACGGGTCTGGCCGGCTAAGCCCCTGGAAGCGCTTGTTCCTTTGGGGCTTGCTCGTGGCCGCGGCCCTGGCGCCATCGTTGGCGGTGCCAGCCCAGGCCGAGCCCCGCTGGCGCCGGGGTGTCTTCCCGGTGGTGAGTTTTTTTGGCTACACCAGCCATTTCGGGCTGCGGGCTGGTCCCAGCGGCGGACAGGAGCCCCACTACGGGCTCGATATCGCGGCTCCGCTTGGCTCCCCGATCCGTAACTGGTGGGGGGGCGTCGTCAGTGATGTGCTGGCCGGGGGGGCCTGCGGCAATGGCCTGGTGATCCGCTCCGGTCCCTATGAACACCTCTATTGCCACTTGGCTGGTGAGGTCAGCGGTGGGCTCTATCGCAGTGGCGAGGTGCTGGTGGCTAGCGGCCAACGGCTCCAGGCCGGCGAGCTGATCGGCCATGTCGGCATCACCGGCCGCACCACAGGCCCCCACCTGCACTGGGGCATCCGCTATCGGGGCCAGTGGCTCGATCCGGCTGCGATCCTGCGGGCCATGGCGATGGCCCGCAGGGGCAGTTGAGGCCAGGCTCGTTCCACTCCCTGCTGGATGGGAAGGCTGCCCTGGGCCTTGATCCGGCAGTCATCGGTCGCCTTCCTTGGGGGATGTTCCGTCAAGGTCTTCATTGGGCGCCTGGAAAGGACCTCTGCTGTGGGTGGCTGCAGGGGGTGCCATGCAACAGCTGGTCGCTCCAGCCCCCATCGCGGTGGCAAGCCCTTAGGGTTGGTCATCGCTGTTGTCGGTGCTGGCTGTCGTCGTGACCCTGACCTCCGTATCTGCGGCGGCTGAGGCCGCCATCGCCTCCTACCCGGTTCGGGTCAACGGCGGCTACGCCCTGATGGACGCCCTGCATCGCCACGGGGTTGACCATATTTTCGGCTACCCAGGCGGGGCGATCCTGCCGATCTACGACGAGCTGCACAAGGCCGAGTCCCGGGGCTGGCTGAAGCACATCCTGGTGCGCCACGAACAGGGTGGTACCCATGCGGCCGATGCCTACGCCCGGGCCACCGGCAAGGTGGGGGTCTGTTTCGGCACCTCCGGACCGGGTGCCACCAACCTGGTCACCGGCATCGCCACGGCCCAGATGGATTCGGTGCCGATGGTGGTGATCACCGGCCAGGTGCCGCGCGCCGCCATCGGCACCGATGCCTTCCAGGAAACGGACATCTTTGGCATCACCCTGCCGATCGTGAAGCATTCCTGGGTGGTGCGGGACCCTGCCGACATCGGCCGGATCGTGGCCGAAGCGTTCCTGATCGCTTCCACCGGCCGGCCCGGCCCGGTGTTGATTGATGTGCCCAAGGATGTGGGCCTGGAAGAGTTTGATTACACGCCGGTGGAGCCCGGTTCGGCCATGCCCGCGGGCTACCGCCTGCCGGCGCAGGCCCACCCCGAATCGATCAGCCAGGCCCTAGAGCTGATTCGCCAGTCCCATCGGCCCCTGCTCTACGTGGGTGGCGGTGCGATCAGTTCCGGCGCCCATGGGGTGATTCACCAGCTGGCCGAGCGCTTCCGCCTGCCGGTGACGACCACCTTGATGGGCAAGGGAGCCTTTGATGAAACCCATCCCCTGGCCGTGGGCATGCTGGGCATGCATGGCACCGCCTACGCCAACTTTGCCGTCACCGAGTGTGACCTGCTCATCGCCGCTGGAGCCCGTTTTGACGATCGGGTCACGGGCCGGCTCGATAGTTTTGCCCCCCGGGCCCGGGTGATCCACATCGACATCGATGCGGCCGAAGTCGGTAAAAACCGGGTGCCTGACGTGCCGATTGTGGCCGATGTGCATCAGGCGATTGGGGCCCTGTTGACAGCCTCCACTGGGGAGGCCCCTTCCGGCCGTACCGAGGCCTGGCTCGAGCGCATTGCGAGCTGGAAACACCACTACCCCCTGGTGGTTCCCACCCCGGAAGGGGAGATCGCCCCCCAGGAGGTGGTGATCGCCCTGCAGGAGCTGGCGCCCAGGGCCTATGTCACCACCGACGTGGGCCAGCACCAGATGTGGGCCGCCCAATTTCTCCATACCGGTCCGCGCCGTTGGATTAGCAGCGCCGGCCTAGGCACCATGGGCTTTGGCATGCCCGCCGCCCTGGGTGTGCAGACGGCCTTTCCCCAGGAGCAGGTGATCTGTGTGGCGGGCGATGCCAGCATCCTGATGAACATCCAGGAACTCGGCACCCTGTCCCAGTACCAGCTGCCGGTGAAGGTGGTGATCCTCAACAACGGTTGGCAAGGCATGGTTCGCCAATGGCAGGAAAGTTTCTATGGCGAGCGCTATTCCGCCTCGGAAATGACTGGCGGCATGCCCAACTTCGAGGCCCTAGCCGAGGCCTTTGGCGTCAAGGGAATCACCATCACCGAGCGCGAGGATCTGCACGCTGGCCTGAGGCGGGCCCTGGCCCATCCAGGGCCCGCCTTCGTGAATGTGGTGGTGCGGCGCGGTGAAAACTGCTACCCGATGGTGCCGCCCGGCGCCAGCAACGCCCAGATGGTGGGCCTGCCTAGCCATCCCGAATTGGCCATCGATACCAGCCGCCAGTGCAACGCCTGCGGCAGCACCACCGAAAGCGCCCACCACTTCTGCCCCAGCTGTGGGGCGAAGCTCTGAACGCCCTGCCCTGGCCCGAAATCGAGCGCGTCGCTCCCCGTGGAATCGCACCCTGTGGGACCATTCTGCGCGGGACAAAGGGCTGGTGGCCCTCTGCCTGGGGGGCCCCGAGGTGGTCTGGTTTGGGCCTGCTGGCCCTAGGGATTGTGCTGGGCGCCACGCTGCTGCTGGCATCTCCCCTGGCCGTACGGGCGGCTGAGGTGCTGCAGGTGCGCAGTGGCACCGTTTTGCAGATCGGCGATGGCAATCGCAACTACACCGTGCGGCTGGCCTGTCTGAGCGTGAGCCCGGAGGCCAACGCCGAGGCCGTGGCCTGGTTGCGCCAACAGCTGCCGCGCCGCAGTCGGGTCAACCTGCGGCCGGTGGGCAGTCAGGACGGCATCTTGGTGGCGCGGGTCAGCCGGCTCGAGAGCGTTGCCAACGGCCAGCTCCCCAGCCCAGACCTGGGCCAGGGCCTGGTGGCGGCCGGTTTGGCCAGCTGGCTGCCAAACTGCAGCTCCTAAGAGCTATTGGCCAAGGAAGGCCATCCCATGGGGATCAATCGCACCGCCAAGGGCATCGTGCTGGTGCCGACCCTGTTGCTTGGAGCCGCCTTCCTCTCAGCAGCCGCCTGGCTGGATGGGGAGGCCGCCGCCAACAAGCCCCTGGCCCTTGGGCTCGGTGCCGTCTTAATCGGTGCAGGACTACTGGCCCAGCTGTTGCCGGAATCGCCCCAGGAAGAGCCTGACTGAGGCCCCAGCCCGGAATCAGAATGGCTTGAGGGGGGACTTGTGAGATCCCTGATGGGGAGTCCCATGAGGTCAGTCAGGCGTCTGACGACCCATGCCAACGGCGCCTTACTTGGTTGGCAAGGCGACCGCCGGGCCAGGGGGTTGACTGGCGGGAATTGGGCTAGGTGAGAGCGGTTGGGGTTGGACCTTGGGGGCAGGTCGTTGCTGGTTTTGTTGTTGCTGCCTTTGAACCAATTGGAAGTAATCCGCCGTGGGGAAAATCACGTAGCGATCCTGGGGCGATTGGATGATCTGGCGCAGCACGGCGGAGAGATCGGCCACCTGGGGTTTGAGGCTGGCCCGTTTAGTGGGGGGGACTTTGGCGATCGCCGCCTGTAGGGAGGTGTAGCTCATGAAGAACACGAGCTTGGGCTCGGCTGGCGCCGTTGCTTGACCAGCCTGTTGGGACCCAGTCAGGCTCAAGAAGGGTTTGGTGAAAAATACCGGTACAGCAAGGCCTTCTTGAATTTGTTTGTCGCTAAGGCCCTGCTGTTTCAGCAGCATTGCAGCCTGTTGGCGGTCGGCCGGGCTGCTGATCACCGGTGCCACCAGGGTGCGGCTCTTGTCTTTGAGTTGCAACTGCAATTGCTTGACCTTGGCACTCATCTCATTGAGCGGAATAGCGACCAGCTTGGCCAGCAGGCTTGGATTGGCCTTCTGCAGAATTGCCAGTTCGGCCTCGGCCTTGGCCCTTTCCAGGTAGAGGGGTAAGACCAGGGTCTTGTCCTTGGCAATGGGCAGGGGTACGCCCTTGCTATCGGTGAGAACGAAGACTGGCACAACGGCCAGTTTCTTGAGGGCTTCAGCCTCGGGAATGGCCTGGGCTGGCGCCATGGCTAGCTGGAAGCTGGCGGTCAATAGAAGCAGTTTCGCGACCGGATTGGGCCGGTATTGTTTAAAAAACATGCGCCAAGATTGCGGCAAGGGTTGCATTGATGCGGCAGATGTGAGCACCGGTTTCATCCAGGGAATGCCCCTAATCTGATTGCGGTGCACGGTGACGGTCATGGCAGGAACCGGCCCCGCTCGACCCCGCCATCCTGATCCCTCTTCGGCCAGTCCCTCTTTGGTCCTGGCCCTCGAGGCTGCTGGGCTGGAGGCGATCGCGGCCGTGGGGGGCAAGAACGCCTCCCTGGGTGAACTGTTGCGGGAACTGGGCTCCGAAGGGGTGCGGGTCCCGGGGGGCTTTGCCACCACGGCCCATGCCTATGGCGCCTTTCTGGACGCTAACCAGCTGCGGCAGCCCTTGGGTCGTTTGCTCGATGGTCTCGATGGCAACGATCTCGGGGCCCTGCAGGCGGCCGGACGGGCAGCCCGGGCCCTGGTGCTGGCGGCCCGCCTGCCGGATGACCTCGAGCGGGCCATCCTCAGCGCCTACGGCCAGCTCGGGCAAGACAGCGCTGGCGTTGTCCTAACCAATGGCGTTGCGGTGGCGGTGCGCTCCAGTGCCACCGCTGAAGACCTGCCGGAGGCCAGCTTTGCCGGCCAGCAGGAAACTTTTTTGAACGTCACCGGTGAGGCGGAATTGTTGGCCGCCTGCCGGCGGTGCTACGCCTCCCTGTTCACCGATCGGGCCATCTCCTATCGGATTTTGCACGGCTTCGACCACCTGGAGGTGGCCCTCTCGATCGGGGTGCAACGCATGGTGCGCTCCGATCTGGGCGCCGCCGGGGTGATGTTCAGCATCGACACCGAAACCGGCTTCCGCGATGCGGTGTTATTGACCGCCGCCTACGGCCTGGGCGAAACGGTGGTGCAGGGCTCGGTCAACCCGGACGAATACCTGATCTTCAAGCCCACCCTGCAGCAGGGCTTTGCGCCGATTCTGAGCCGGCGGCTGGGCAGTAAGGCGATCCGCATGGTCTATGCCACCGGCGCCGTTGACAACAGCCACCCAGCTGGGGCGGGTCCAGGGCCCGAACCCCTGGTGGGGCCGGCCCCAGGCCAAGCCGTCCCTGGCCAAACAGTCCTAGGCCAAACTGTCCAACGCCAAACCGCCCATCGCCAAACTGCCCAACGCCAACAGGACCCTGCCGAGGCGCTAGGCCTCAGCCACACCTGCACCCTGGCGGTCGATCCAGCCGATCGGGCCCGCTTTGCCCTCACGGATGACGAGGCCCTGCAGCTGGCCCGTTGGGCCTGCCGCATCGAGGCCCACTACAGCGCCCGCCGCGGCAAGGCCACGCCCATGGATATCGAGTGGGCCAAAGATGGCCTCACTGGCGAGCTTTTCATCCTGCAGGCGCGACCGGAAACGGTGGAATCGCGGCGTTCCGCCCAGGTGTTGCGCAGCTGGCATCTGGAACCCCACCAGGCGCCCGTGATTACCCGGGGCCGGGCGATTGGGGCCTCGATCTGCACGGGCCGGGCCCGGATCATCCAGGATCCCTCGGCGATTGCCAGCTTCCAGCAGGGCGACCTGCTGGTGACCGATCGCACCGATCCCGATTGGGAGCCGATCCTCAAGTTGGCCAGCGGTGTGATCACTAACCAGGGCGGGCGCACCTGCCATGCGGCGATCATTGCCCGGGAGATGGGTATCACCGCCATCGTTGGCACGGGTGATGGCACGGCCGTGATTGCCGATGGTGAAGCGATCACCGCCAGCTGCTGCGAGGGCGATGAGGGGCTGGTTTACCGGGGGGAGCTGGTCTTTCGGCTTGAGGAGCAGCAACTCAGCGATCTGCCGGCCACCCGCACCCGGATCCTGATCAACGTGGGCAATCCCGATGAGGCCTTCAACCTGGCGGCGATCCCCTGCGATGGCGTCGGCCTGGCCCGGCTCGAATTCATCATCGCCAACCAGATCAAGGTCCATCCGATGGCCCTGCTCCCGCCCGATCAACTCAGGGATCCGGCGGAGCGCCAGGCGATCGCCGCGCTCACGGCCGCCTATCTGCGGCCAGCCGACTACTACGTTGACCGGCTGGCCCAGGGCATGGGCCGGATCGCGGCGGCCTTCTTTCCCCGGCCGGTGGTGTTGCGCTTCTCCGATTTCAAAAGCAATGAATACGCCCGGCTGCTGGGCGGCCGCGACTTTGAACCCCAGGAGGAGAACCCGATGCTGGGCTGGCGCGGCGCCTCCCGTTACACCGCCCCAGGCTTTCGGGAGGCCTTCGGCCTGGAATGTCAGGCCTTCAAGCGGGTGCGCGAAACCATGGGGCTCACCAACGCCAAGGCGATGGTGCCCTTTTGCCGCACCCCAGAAGAGGGCGATCGGGTGCTGGCTGAGATGGCCCGCCAGGGACTGGTGCGAGGCGAAAACGGTCTGGAGGTTTTGGTGATGTGCGAATTGCCCAGCAATGTGATCGGAGCGGCGGCCTTTGCCGAGCGCTTCGATGGCTTTTCGATCGGCTCCAACGACCTCACCCAGCTCACCTTGGGCCTGGATCGGGATTCGGCCCTAGTGGCTGACCTGTTTGATGAGCGCCATCCCACGGTGCTGGCGATGGTGAGCCTGGCGATTCAGACCGCCAAACGCTGCGGCCGTCCGATCGGGATCTGTGGTCAGGCCCCGAGTGACTATCCAGAATTCGCCCGCTTCCTGGTCGAGCAGGGCATCGATTCGATCAGCCTCAACCCCGATGTGGCTATCGCCACCCGCCTGGCCATTGCTGCGATCGAAGCGGACCTGGCTGCCCAGGGCTGAATTCACCAGCCCCGTTCTCCAGAGGGGCACCATGGCCCCCATCTCGGGCCGATCAGGCCGGCTGTAGCACCAGGGTGCTGCCAGGGCGCCGACCCCATAGTTGCCAGAGCGCCAGCAGATGGGCACTGCTGCGCACCACACACAACACGGCCAGGGCCACACAGAGCGGGCAGTGGGTGATCGACACGGCGCAGCGACCCCGGAGACGCGAAGTCTGGCAGTGCCACCCGCGTCCAGCCCGCCCGCGCCATGCTTCGACATCGCCACGGCCGCGGCGCCCTGGTGGGTCGGCCAGCCAGGATTATTGGCAATGGAACTCCCCGGAGCGGGCCCGTGTTGCGGCTGACCGAACTGAAGCTGCCGCTTGATCACAACGAGGTGGATCTGGTGGCGGCGGCCTGCAAACGGCTGCGGCTACCGGCCGATGCCCTCAGGGCCCACCACCTGGTTAAACGCAGCATCGATGCGCGGAAAGCGGGCCAGATCCAACTGACCTACAGCCTGGACCTGGAGCTGGCCCCAGATCTAGAGACCAAACTGCTGCAACGCTTTCGCGGCGATTCCCACCTCGCTCCCAGTCCGGATACCCGTTACGTGGTGCCCTGGCAGGCGCCGCCCCATCTCCGGCAGCGCCTTGGCCAGGACCTGCTCCGCCCGGTGGTGATTGGCGCCGGGCCCTGTGGTTATTTCGCCGCCCTGTTGCTGGCCCAGATGGGTCTCAAACCCCTGCTGCTCGAGCGGGGCCAGGCGATCAAGCAGCGCAGCGCCGACACCTTTGGCTTCTGGAAGGGTCGCAGCCCTTTCCAGCCTGAATCCAACGCCCAATTTGGCGAAGGCGGTGCGGGTACCTTCTCCGACGGCAAGCTCTACAGCCAGGTGCGCGATCCTGGCCACCGGGGCCGCAAGGTGTTGGAGGAGCTGGTGGCCGCTGGGGCCAACCCGGAAATCCTGGTGTTGCACCGGCCCCACATCGGCACCTACAAGCTCGCCACGGTGGTGCGGGGCCTGCGGGCCCAAATTGAGGCCCTAGGGGGTGAAATCCGATTTGGCAGCCGGGTGGAGCGCCTGGAGGTGGAAGCGATCGATCCGGTAGGGGGTGGGTCTGACGCCCCCCAGCAGCGCGTCACGGGGGTCACCCTGGTCGATAACAGCTTTATCGCGGCTAATCAGGTTGTTCTGGCCGTGGGCCACAGTGCCCGGGACACCTTCGCGATGCTGCACCAGCAGGCGGTGGCCATGGAGCTCAAGCCGTTCTCCGTGGGCCTGCGCATCGAACATCCCCAGGCCCTGATTGACCAGGCCCGCTGGGGCGCCTGCGCCGGCCACCCGCGCCTGGGGTCGGCCGAATACAAACTGGTGCACCATGCCAGTAATGGACGCTGCGCCTATAGCTTTTGCATGTGTCCGGGGGGGCTGGTGGTGGGGGCCACTTCGGAAGTGGGCCGGGTCGTGACCAATGGCATGAGCCAGCATTCGCGCAATGAGCGCAATGCCAATAGCGCCATTGTCGTCTCGATTGAACCGGCCGATGTGGAACCCTACGGCGATGGTCCAGGGGATCCACTAGCAGGGATTGCCTTCCAACGCCATTGGGAGGAGAAGGCCTTTGCCCTCGGTGGCGCCAGCTATGCGGCCCCCGGTCAACGGCTGGATGATTTTCTTGGCAATCGCAGCTCTGGGGACCTGGGCACTGTCATCCCTTCCTACGAGCCGGGGGTACGGCTGACCAATCTGGAATCTGCCTTGCCGTCCTTTGTGATTGAGGCCCTGCGCGAGGCTCTACCAGCCTTTAATCGCACGATTCCGGGCTACGCCATGGCCGATGCCCTGTTGACCGGGGTGGAAACGAGAACATCTTCGCCTTTGCGGCTGCCGCGCAATGGCGATTTCGAGAGTGTCAACACCAGGGGGCTGTATCCGGCCGGAGAGGGGGCCGGCTATGCCGGCGGCATCCTCTCGGCGGCCATTGATGGGATTCGGGTGGCCGAAGCCGTGGCCCTCACTCTTCGTCTTCAGCACCCAGGGGCGCCAGGCGAATCTGCTTGCGGCCCAGCTTGATCTCAAACTCGTCGCCGGGCTTGAGGTCGAGCATGGCGGTATAGGCCTTGCCCACCATCAGGTTGCCGTTGAACTGCACCTTGGTGGTGAAGCTGAGCTTGCGACCTCCTTTGCCGACCTTGGAATTGGTGCCGAAGTCAACCCCCTTGGCGTTGAGTAGGGCTTCGTAGAAGGCTGTGAAGTTCAGGCGCTCGGTGCCGTCTTTTTTGGTGGTCACATAGCCGCAGGCGCGGACGACATCGGACTTGCTGGCATCACCCAACTCCTTAACCTTGGCAAGCAAATCAGGACCAGACAGCAGTTTCATTGGATTGTTATGTGTAGCAACTGCATTCTTACATGGGTGTGAGGCCATCTGCAACCCCCCTGCACATCTACGGCAATTGATTCGCAACCCCTGGCGGGTTGCAGTCAAGCCTGCGACACAATACCGCTCCACTGCACGGTGCGAACCTGGTCGCGGCGCCAAGAATGGAACAGCAGCTCTTCGCTTGCCGTGCAGAGTTGGCAAGTACTGATCTGGCGCTCGGACAGACCACACAATTCAAGCTGGCGACGGCTGGCAGCGCGCAGGTCGAGACGATCATGGCCTGGCTTGTCATCTTCTAGCAGGGCGCCACACTGAATCAATTCCTGCCGAAGTTTCATCAGCTCGGATGACTCCAGCTCGCGGCTGGCGCCCAGGTCAATAGCTTGGCGATTGACCAGTCCCAGGGCCACCTGGTCAGTGACGTTGCGCTGGACCTGGTAGCGCTCCCCTGAGATGGCCGGCCCCAGGGCAACGACAAGGTCTTCCCGGCGGCACCCGGCGGCTTCGAGTTGGGCGATGGCCTTGGGCAGGATGCGGCCAGCCACCCCGCGCCAGCCCCCATGGCAGGCCGCCACCCGGCCGCTGCGTCGGTCCGCCAGCAGCACCGGGGTGCAATCTGCGCCGCACACCCAGAGGCTCTGGCCCCCCGCATCGCTCCTCAGTCCGTCGGCTTCGGGCCAGGGTTCAGCGAAGCAGTCCGAAGCTGGCAGCACCTCGGCGCCATGGACCTGGGTTAGGCGATGGACACTGATGCCCGCACTGATGGTACCGGCTAAGTGCTGGGGGCCCCGGCCCTGCCATTGGCGTGTGAAAAACCCATGCTCAAATTCCGCCAGCAAATCGGATTGCAGGTAGTAGCCGCCGTAGCTGCCAACCCAGGTCCAGTCCACCAGGGTGTTGAAGCCGGCATCGGGCCGATCGAAGGGGGCATCAACGGCTTCAGCCATGGCGGGCGAGGGTGGGCCTTAGGCGTCCGGCAGGTCCCGCAGGAGCCAGAAGCCGGTGAAGCCAGGCTGCTCTTCGCTGGCCTGAACGGCCAGAAACTGCACCCCGCCGGCGGCTAGGCGGGCTTGCTGCAGGGCCTCGGCGGCGGCGGCGGCTTCCTCCGCCGCCAGGTTGCCCAGCAGCCAACGGTCCTCCAGGCCTGCCTCCAGCACCAGCTGCTGGCCCGCCACGCTCAGCCGCACGGGCTCGAGTCCGGCCAGCCAGCCGGCAATCGCCAGGGAGCGGTTGCTGCTGAACAGGCGCAGGCCGGTCACCATTAAATCGTCATCAAGCTCGGCGGGCAGGGGGACCAGGGCTGGGAAATCAATCGGCCATTGGTCCGCTTCGCGCAGGGCTGCCAAGGGCAGGGAGGCCCAGCTCCAGCGTTCGCCCCGGGCCGCTTCTGGCAGGGGCACGGCCAGGGGCTGGATCGGTGACGGGGGCGGGGCCAGGGGGCCGGCCAGGTAACCCTCTTCAGCCGGATACACATCTCGCTGGCGCTCGATCAGCCATTCAATGAGGCCATAGCAACGGCGACTGGCCACCACCTCGAGGGCCAGGGATTCGGCGGCCCGTTGCACCATGGTGCGCATCGAGGGTCGCCAGCAGCGGATGCGCCGGGGCGGGCCAAAGCCCTGGTCGGCGGCGGCGGCGAGGGCCTCGCCAAGGGCGTCGCGCAGCCACACGGAATTGACGCTCGCCGCCGGGCAGCGCAGCACCCAACGGAACCGGCCCTGGCTCGGGTCTAGCCCCTGACTGGAGCAAATCAGCAGTTCCCAACGCTTCTTGCCGTCGGGTTCAAGTACGGGGCGGGAGTAATAGTCCAGCTCCCAGTCCGCTTCGATCAAGGCTGCGGCAACCAGGCTCATCCTGCGGCCTGCTCCTGGTGGCGGAGCATGTTGCGCGCCCGGTTGGCCCGGTCGGCGGCTTCGGCCATCACCGTGTCCTTGGCGATCAGCAATTCACCCGGTTGACCCTCCAGCAGGGCCGTGTTGAGGGCGATCCGTCCGCGGCCGGGATCCAGTTCGGTGATCAGGGCCTTGAGCCTGTCGCCCTGGTCAAAGATTTCGCGCAGGTCGCGCATGGTGCCGCCGGTGATCGCCGAATGGTGCAGCAGGCCGCTGACCCCGCCGAGATCGACAAAAAGGCCGTAGGGCTTGACCGCCACCACCTGACCTTCGACCAGTTGGCCCACCTCCAGGTTGGTGAACAGGGCGGCGGTGGCAGCCTTCTTCTCCGAGAGCACCAGTTTGCGGGTTTCCGGGTTCACCTCCAGGAAGGCCACACCCAAGGTTTTGCCCACCAGGGCTTCATGGTTTTCGCCGTCCTGGAGCTGGGAGCGGGGGATGAAGCCGCGCAGGCCCTCCAGGTCGGCGGTCACGCCACCCCGATTGAAGCCGCTCACCTTGACCTGTACGACCTTGCCTTCCTTCTCGAGTTGGCGCACCTTCTCCCAGCTCTGGCGTAGGGCCAGGGCCCGGGCGCTGATCGTCACCATGCCATCGGCGTTCTGCTCGCGGGTGACGAGCACCTGCACGGCGGTGCCCTTGGGGAAGCGCTCCTTGAGGTTGGTGATGACCCCTAGTCCGGCTTCGGCCTTGGGCATGAAGCCGGGGGCCTTGCCGCCCACATCCACATACACCCCATCGCTTTCGACGCTCAGGACGACGCCACTGACGACCTCGCCGGTGGTGCCGATCGGCTCGTTTTCATCGAGGGCGGCCAGGAAAGCCTCCTCATCAAAATCGAAATCGTCGACTGTGCGCGCTGGCGTCGAGGGCCGCTCCTGGCCCCGTTCAGGGCTGGCGCCTGCGTTGCCAACCATTCGAGCCGAACCGCTGCTGCCGCCACCTGAGCGACGCTGGCGGCTGGAATCGGGTCCCAGCAGATCGGCCATGGTCAGCCCCTCCATGCTGCCCATGTCGAAGCGCTCCTCGTCGCTGACGGGGGCTGGGGTCGGGCTGGCTGGCGTGGTGGGCCGTTGGGGGGCTAGGGGCGCTTCACCGCGGCCGGCCCGGGCGGCGGCCTCCAGATCGGCCGCCCGTTGCAAGGCCGCTTCGGCGGCCTGACGGGCCTCATTGGCCTCCAGTTCAAGCCGCTGTTGTTCGTCCTTTTTGCTGATGTGCAGCACCTGGGGGGGCTTGCGTACCGGCGCTGGGGCCGGGGTGCGGTTGGGGCCCTGGGGCCTGGCGGCCAGCGACTGGGCGGGCTTGGCCGGTGGCTGGGGGGGCTGGGGGTTGCCGGATCCGGCCATGACCAAGGGGATGCTCTTAGCCCCACACTGTAGGGACGCCCGATCGAGCTAAGCCATGTCCGCGCCACGGTGTCTGGATCGGCTGGCCTGGCCCCAGCTGGCGGAGGCCGCCCGCCAGGGCGGCAGCACCGTGCTCTGGCCCTTTGGCGCGATTGAGCAACACGGGCCCCAGCTGCCCTTGGCCACGGACGCAATCTTTGCCGAACGGGTGGCCGATGCGGTGTTGACCCAACTCGATCCCGCGCTGCCGATCTGGCGCCTGCCCTGCCAGAGCCTGGGGTTCTCCCCCGAACACCAGGGCTTTGCCGGCACCATCAGCCTGCCGTCTGAGCTGCTGGTCTCCCTGGTGGTGAGCGTGGGCAGTCAGCTAGCCGACGCCGGCTTCCAGCGCCTGGTGTTGTTCAACGCCCATGGCGGCCAGATCGCCCTCCTGCAGGTGGCGGCCCGGGAACTGCGCTGCCGCCGTCCCTCCCTGGCCGTGCTGCCCTGTTTCCTGTGGAGCGGCCCGCCGGGCCTATCGGCCCTGTTGCCCCAGCCGGAGCGGCGCCAGGGCTTGCACGCCGGCCTGGCCGAAACCAGCTTGATGTTGCACCTGGCGCCAGACCTGGTGGGACCGCAGCGGCCCTGTGATGGTCTGGACGGCCCCCAGCCTCCCGAGGGCTGGAGCCTGGAGGGGGCCGTGCCCGTGGCCTGGCGTGCGGCGGACCTGTCCGAATCAGGCGTGATCGGCGATGTCAGCGGGGCCGATGGGGCCTTGGGCGAGGCCCTGTTTGGCCGCCTGGTGGCGGGATGGGGCGAGCTGCTCAGCACTCTGCTGCGCAGCAACTGGCCCCCCACGGGGCCCTAGTCGCTCGTTGTTGAAGGCCTGGCCCTTGGAGGCCTGGCTCCCTTTCCCCACGCCGGGCGGCGATCAGCCGGTCAGGGGATCTGGCTCCCCAGTCAGCCCGTTTCCGCAGGGGATGGTTACAGTCAATGGCACTCCCTTCCCGAATCCGCTAGCCATGGCAACCCTTGAAACCGCAGTGGCCAGCCCCAGCGGCGCCGAAGCGGTTGACTCCCTAGCCCTGGGCCTGCCCGATTTCAGCAGCGACATCTATAAGGATGCCTACAGCCGCATCAACGCGATCGTGATTGAGGGCGAGCAGGAAGCCCACGACAACTACATCTCGATCGGCACGCTGATCCCTGAACAGGCTGATGAGCTCACCCGGTTGGCCCGCATGGAGCTGAAGCACATGCGCGGCTTCACCGCCTGTGCCAACAACCTGGGCGTCACCGCTGACATGCCCTTCGCTAAGGAGTTTTTCTCTCCCCTCCACCAGAACTTCCAGACGGCTCTGGCCGAAGGCAAGGTGGTCACCTGCTTGCTGATCCAGGCCATCTTGATCGAGGCCTTTGCGATCTCCGCTTATCACATCTATATCCCTGTGGCCGATCCCTTCGCCCGCAAGATCACCGAAGGGGTCGTCAAGGACGAATACACCCACCTCAACTACGGCCAGGAATGGCTCAAGGCCAATCTGGACACGGCCCGCGAGGAGCTCGAGCAGGCCAACCGCCAGAACCTGCCCCTGGTGCGCAAGATGCTGGAGCAGGTGGCGGCTGATGCTGCCGTGCTGCAGATGGAGCAGGAAGATCTGATGGCCGATTTCCTGTCCTCCTACCAGGAAGCCCTGGTGGAAGTGGGCTTCACCAACAGGGAAATCGCCAAGATGGCCGCCGCCGCCCTGGTGGGCTGAGGTCCCAGCCGCCAGCCCCCCAACGGGGCTCCCCGGGCCGGTGCCAGTGGCAAGATGGCAGGACCTGCCGGGATTGTCCCGGATCCGCAGCCATTACGCCCCTTTCTTGACGGCTTCATGTTCGGTCTGATCGGTCATTCCACCAGCTTTGAAGAGGCCCGCAGCAAGGCCCGCAGCTTGGGCTTCGAGGAGTATGCCGACGGCGACCTGGACATGTGGTGCAGTGCTCCGCCCCAGCTGGTGGAGCGGGTGACTGTCACCAGTCCCACGGGCCAGACCATTGAGGGTGCCTATATCGATTCGGTATTTGTGCCGGAGATGTTGCGCCGCTTTAAAACGGCCAAGCGCAAGGTGATCAAGGCCATGGAATTGGCCCAGAAGAGCGGCATCGACATCACGGCCCTGGGCGGCTTTACCTCGATCATTTTTGAGGATTTCAACCTGCTCAAGGAGGAGCGCGTCAGCGCTACCGCCCTGGACTGGCAGCGCTTCACCACCGGCAATACCCACACCGCCTGGGTGATCTGCCGCCAGGTCGAGGAGAACGCCCCCAAGTTGGGGATCGACCTGGCCACCGCCAAGGTGGCCGTGGTGGGCGCCAGCGGCGACATTGGCAGTGCCTGCTGCCGCTGGCTGCAACGCTCCGGCGTGGGGGAACTGCTGCTGGTGGCCCGCCGCCCCCAACCCCTGATCGACCTCCAGGCCTCCCTGGGCAGCGGTCGAATCCTGGACCTCGAAGACGCCCTAGCCGAGGCCGACGTGGTCGTTTGGGTGGCGAGCCTGCCCCAGGGTCTGAGTATCGAGGCCAGCAGCCTGCGCAAGCCCTGCCTGATGGTGGATGGCGGCTACCCTAAAAATCTTGATAGCAAATTCGTCAGTGATGACGTGCATGTGCTTAAAGGCGGCATTGTGGAGTTCTGGCAGGACATCGGCTGGCAGATGATGGAGGTAGCCGAGATGGCCAAACCCCAGCGTCAGATGTTTGCCTGCTTTGCCGAGGCGATGATTCTTGATTTCGAAGCGCGCCACACCAATTTCAGCTGGGGCCGCAACAACATCAGCCTGGAAGCCATGGATTGGGTCGGTGAAGCCTCCCTGCGCCATGGCTTCCGGGCCCTCGGCTTGGAGCTCGCTGCTCCCCCCAGCCCTGGGGCGGTTCTCGCCGCCGTCTAGGGACCCCTCCCCGCACCAGCCTCGCCTGGCAGTCCCCCCCCTGGTTTCCCATGCCAGTGGTGTCCACCCCCACCTCCTTCCCGTTTATGGCCCGCCGTCCACTGTTGGAGTTCGAAAAACCCCTGGTGGAACTGGAGGAGCAGATCGAGCAGATCCGCCAGCTGGCCAAGGATTCCGAGGTGGACGTCAGCCAACAGTTGCACCAACTGGAAACCCTGGCGGCCCGGCGACGGGTCGAGATCTTCAGCAGCCTCACCCCGGCCCAGAAAATCCAGGTGGCCCGCCACCCCCAGCGCCCCAGCACCCTCGATTACATCCAGGTGCTCACCGATGAGTGGTACGAACTCCATGGTGATCGCCGCGGCTCCGATGACCAGGCCCTGGTCGGTGGCATCGGCCGCATCGGCGACCAATCGGTGGTGTTGCTCGGCCAGCAGAAGGGTCGCGACACCAAGGAGAACGTCGCCCGCAACTTCGGCATGGCCTCTCCCGGTGGTTACCGCAAGGCGATGCGGCTGATGGACCACGCCGACCGCTTCCGGCTGCCGATCATCAGTTTCATCGATACCCCCGGTGCCTATGCCGGCGTGCTGGCGGAAGAATTGGGCCAGGGTGAGGCTATTGCCGTCAACCTGCGAGAGATGTTTCGCCTGCGGGTGCCGATTATTGCCACCGTGATCGGTGAAGGCGGCTCCGGCGGCGCCCTTGGCATTGGCGTGGCGGATCGTCTGCTGATGTTTGAGCACAGCGTCTACACCGTGGCCAGCCCCGAAGCCTGCGCTTCGATTCTCTGGCGCGATGCCAGCAAGGCGCCAGTGGCCGCTGAGGCCCTCAAGATCACCGCCGCTGACCTGCTGCGCCTTGGCCTGATTGATGCGGTGTTACCCGAACCCTCCGGCGGCAACCACTGGGCGCCGCTGCAGGCCGCCGAGACCCTGCGCGTCGCCCTGCTTGAGCAATTGGCCGACCTCAAGCAGCGCAGTGAGGTGGAGCTCATCGACCAGCGCTATGCCAAGTTCCGGCGCATGGGGCAGTTCCTCGACGGGGGCGTTTTGACGGGCGCTGCGGCCCAGGGCTAGGAGGCTGGGCGTGGGTCTGAGATTGGCGCTTAGAGCCCAGCGGCCCTTGAATTCAGGGGCCGCCGGGCGGGACCGATCCGCCAATTGACCGCCTGGTCGGGGCCCGGCCCTCCAGTTGCGACCCCTGGCTCTTAAGATTGTCTTCCAATCCTTGGCGACCGCCGCAGCGGCGTCGTAACCGGTCTTGCCCGTTGCCCTGATTACCGGAGCGTCGAAAGGCATCGGCGCCGCCAGTGCCCGCCTGTTTGCCCAAGCGGGGTATGACCTGGTGCTGGTGGCGCGCAACACCGGTGCCCTAGCCGCATTGGCTGCCGAACTGACTCCCCTCGGGGTCCGGGTCGAAACCGCCGGGATTGATTTTGGCGCTGCTGATGCGATCGCTCCGGCCCTGGCCGAGCTGCTGGATCGGGGCTTGCGGCCCAACGTGGTGATCAACAATGCCGGGGTAGCCGCTACGGCTTCCCTTGCAGAAATGCCCCTGGCCGAATGGCAATGGCTGGTTCAACTGAACCTCACCAGTGTCTTTCAGGTCTGCCAGGCCGTTCTACCTGCCCTGCGCCAGGGGCCTGGTGGTTTGATCATTAATGTCAGTAGCCATGCGGCCCGTCAGGCCTTCCCAGACTGGGGGGCCTACTGCGTCAGCAAGGCGGCACTGGCATCCTTCAGTCGTTGCCTGGCGGAAGAGGAACGCCCCCATGGGATCAGGGTCACCACCCTCACCCTGGGTGCGGTGAATACGCCCCTTTGGGACAGCGAGACCGTTCACAGTTCCTTCGACCGCCGTGCCATGCTTTGCGTAGATACTGCCGCTGAAGCCCTCCTTTATCTGGCCCAGCAGCCCCCCTCCCAAGTTGTGGAGGATCTCACCCTTATGCCGTCCGCCGGCGCCCTTTGAGTCCCATCCATGACGTCCACCCTGCCCACCAGCATCACGGCACGCACCCCCAGCTCCCCTGAGACGGTGCCCTTGCCGATCAGCCTGCGCATTCGCCAGCGCCTCGATGCGGCAGGCGTGGCCTACCTGGCTAACGACAACATCTCCAACCATCTCCAGGATGGCGAGCTGGATCAGCTGGAAGTGGAGGTGGCTGGCAAGGTGCGGGAGCTGTTGCGCAGCCTCGTGATTGATATTGATAACGACCACAACACCGAGGAGACAGCCGAACGGGTTGCCCGCATGTACCTCCATGAGGTCTTCAAGGGTCGTTATCATCATCAGCCCAAGATCGCCAGCTTCCCCAACGTCAAAAAGCTGGATGAGATTTACACGGTTGGTCCGATCACGGTGCGTTCCGCCTGCTCCCATCACCTCGTTCCGATTCTTGGCAATTGCTGGATCGGCATTAAGCCCGGTGATCGGGTAATCGGCCTGTCCAAATTTTCAAGGGTTGCCGATTGGGTCTTCTCCCGCCCCCATATTCAGGAAGAAGCAGTGATGATCCTTGCCGATGAGATTGAGCGCCTCTGCGAGCCCGAAGGTCTGGCGATTTTGGTAAAGGCTCAGCACTATTGCATGAAGTGGCGCGGTGTCAAGGAGCCCCAAACCAGCATGGTGAATTCGGTTGTGCGCGGTGATTTCCGCCATGATCCCAGCCTCAAGGCGGAGTTCTTTGAGCTCGTTAAGCAGCAGGAGTCCATGCTCTATTGAGCTTGGAATAGCGCAAATATTTGCTCAGAGCCTACGGTTTGCTGCTGAAAGTGTGGCTTCTGCCTATCGTCGGCACCAGTTTATCGAGATGAAATGTTTCTATCGAGTTTGATTGGTTTGTGACAAAGCCTGGAGCCCCCTAGGGCCCCAGGCTTTTTATTGCTGGCTACTGGGCGGCGGCGAGAATGGGGCCGATCGGCGTCGACGACACGCGCTTCACCGTGCCGTTCTGATTGACCACGGCGACCACCATCACCTGCTGGCCGATATCAATGGCGGCGGGGACGTACGTTGTGCCCTGGGCACTTTCAATTAAAACCCAGCTGCGTTGGCCTGGGGCTAGCCGGTACCAGTGGTAGTTGGCCTGGGGCACGGCGATGGCGGCATCGAACTGGGCTGTGGCCACAAGCAGTTGGCCCGCCTCCGCCTTGCCGTTAAGCACCAGCTGCTGCAGGCCGTTGATCTGTTGTTGAACCGCCCCCTCTAACAGGATGTCGTTTGAGATCTCCTGGCGCATGATCTTGATCTGTTGCTGGGGATCGGCGGTGATCCCCGGCACGCACTGGAGGCTGGCCCCCACCAGTTGGCAACCGACCAGGTCCTGGCTCCAGCCGGCCGTGGCGGGCCCGAGCAGGCCCGTTCCCACCAGAAGCGCCCAAAGGGCTGAAGTACGCAAGCGGGCCATCGGCAGGGCAAGACAACTCGCCGAATCTTGGCAGCTTGCTGCGGCAGAGCGAGCCCTGAGTGTTCGATAGGACCTTGATCCCTTTGGCCTTCGCCCTTCTCCCCAATCCATCACCCTGCGGTCTTTCGCTGAATCCATGGACGCGGCTAGGGCTGGCGCCAGGCCTCCACGGCTGCCACCAGCTCGGTGACGCGGCTGAGGAGCTTGTCGCCAGGGGCGCGCTCTAGGGCACTGGAGGCATCGAGACCATCCGGCCGGATTTGCCCCAAAATCGGCGCCACCCGTTCCGGGGAGATGCCGCCGGCCAGCCACCAGGGCAAGCCGGGCCTGAAACCGGCCAACAGCTCGATTGGGATCGCCTGCCCCGTTCCGCCGAGCTGGTCTGCGACCCAGGCATCCAGCACCAGGCCATCCACCACCCCCTCGTAGGCGAGGGCCAGCTCCAGATCGGCGCCTGAACGAATGCGCAGGGCCTTCCAAAGGGGTAACCCCAGGCGGCGCTTGAGCTCGGCGCAGCGCTGGGGCGATTCCTGGCCGTGGAGTTGCAGCACCTGATGGCCCTGGCCGGCCTCCAGAGCGTCTAGGTCGCCATCCAACGGGTCGGCCACCACCAGCACCCCCAGGCAGGCAGGATTGGCGGCGGCCATGGCGGCAAACAGGGCCGGCCGCTGGGCTGGAGCCAGCCAGCGCGGCGAGCTGGCCACGCCGATGACGCCGAGGGCCTGGACCCCCATGGCGGCCACGGCGGCCGCCTGGGCGTTCTGGCGCAGGCCGCAGATTTTGAGCCAGGGACCGCGCTCCTGGGGCGGATGGGGCGGCATCAGGGCCGGGTTTGGCGCGGGGCGGGCCGGCTGGTCGGCGGCCGGATGGTCTTCGGACACGGGGGTGGCTCCACCAGGGCGGGCTGGCAGGTTCGAAGGGAAGCCTTTCTAGGATTAGGGCAATGGGGTTACGGGTGTGGGTGAAGGCTTTCAGCTCTTGCGGATCCAGGGCATTCCCCTGCGCATCCATCCCAGTTGGTTTGTGATCCTGGCCCTGGCCACCTTGAGCTTCCAGCAGCAGTACGGCCAGCAGGCGCTTTGGGGGGCAGGTGTCCCCGGATCCGAACCCCTCAGCTGGCTGCTGGCCCTGGCCACGGCCCTGCTGCTGTTTGTGTCCGTCCTGCTGCATGAGCTGGGCCATTCTTTTGCCGCCCTTTCCCAGGGGGTCAAGGTGCGCAGCATCACCCTGTTCCTGTTGGGGGGTGTCGCCAGCATCGAGCGGGAATCGACCACCGCCCGGGGGGCCTTGATCGTGGCTGCGGCGGGGCCGCTGGTGAGTTTGGTGCTTGCGGCTGGCTTGATCGGAGCCAGCCATGGCGCTACCCACCTCTCGCCCCCCTTGGGCGCGATGGTCAGCCAGCTGGGCCAACTGAATCTCGTCTTGGGCCTGTTCAACCTCTTGCCTGGCTTGCCGCTCGATGGGGGCTTGATCCTTAAGGCGTTGGTTTGGCAGTGGACCGGCAGCCAGCGCCGGGGCGTTCAGGTCGCCACGGCCTCAGGCCTGATGCTCTCCCTGATGGCCATCGGCCTGGGGACTGTGGTGCTGCTGCGCAGCGGCAGCGCCGGCGGCCTTTGGTTGATCCTGCTCGGCTGGTTTGGCGTCGGCGCCGCCCGCAACCAGACCCAGTCCCAGGCTCTCCAGAGGGTGTTACGAGATCTCAAGGTTCGCGATGGGGCCCGCCGCCGCTACCGGGTGCTGGAGCCCAGCATGAGCTTGCGCCAACTGAGTCGCCTCCGGCTTGCCGATCCCGAAGGGTTGGCCGATTGGTTGCTCGTCTGTGAGGCAGGCCGCTGGCGCGGTCTGATCGATGACGCCCCCCTGCAGAGCCTGCCGGTGCAGCGCTGGGACGACGAGCGCATCGGCGACCACCTTCGGCCCCTGGTCGACATCCCTTCGATCCGGGACGACGCTCCCCTCTGGCAGGCCGTTTTGCAACTCGAGTCGGCTAGTCCGCCCCGCTTGCTGGTGCTCAGTGCCGCTGGCCTGCCCTGCGGCACGATCGAACGGCCCGAACTGGCGGAGGCCGTGCTGGCCAAATTGGGGGTGCGCCTACCGGAGCCCCTGCTGGAGGCAGCTCGGCGCCAGGGCTCCTATCCGATCGGCATGCCCCTCGCTGCCGTGGCCGAGGGCATGGTGGCCACGTCTAATCAATTCGACTCCGATGCGATGCCCCAGGGCAGCGGCCTTGGTGCTCGGCGCCGTCAGGGGCTGGATTAGCCCCGAATCGGGCCTGGCCTTGGCTTACTTCCGCCGGCCTGGGGAGATCCCGTCTGGGAAAGCCGGGGGTTGGCTGGCGATTCGCCGGTGCAGGTCTTCCCATTCCTGCTGATCGAGGGGACGCTCCTGCAGGGGGCCGCCGCAAAGATCGGCTTCCGCCGCCCGGTGCAGGCGCGCCACCAGCTCCGCTCCTCCCTCGCTCAGGGCCGGTAGGTCGGGCGGGGCTTCCTGGAACAGCTGCCCCCACAGCTCCTGGGGGGGATCGAGCAGCAGGCTGCCGTGCTGCAAGAGCACTCCCCGGCGCCACAACTGGGCACTGCCAATCCGTTTGGCGCCGTTGCCATGGACCAGGTCGGCGGCGCTGGCCCGGGCAAAACAGCTCCCGCTTTCAGCCGTTGATCGTCCGCTGCCGAAGTCGAGGGGCTGGCCGAGCTCCGCGAAGGCCCGCTGCAGCCAGCGGCAATGGTGGCGGTAGGCCTCGGGTCGATCCCCGCCGGGTTGGGGCTGGATCAGGGCGTAGGTGAGGCTGCCGCCATGGAGCACGGCCCGGCCGCCGCTGGGACGCCGCACGAGGCCGATCTGACCGTGCTTGGCCAGGGCCAGCCAGGCGGCGGGCAGATGGCGTTGGTGATAGCCCAGCGACAACCAGGGCCCGGACCAGCTGTAGAGCCTGAGGCAGGCCTGGGGAACCGTTGCCGCTACGGCCTGGTCGAGCAGCAGTTCATCAAGGGCCATCTGGAAGGGCCCGCTGGCCGCCAGGGGCGGTATCCAGCGCCAGGGGGTGGTCACGGCTGGAGGGGCAGGGGCCGCTGGGGCATGGGGGATGCTGGGTGCTGTGTCAGCTGCAGGGAATGGCCGCGGTGCCCTGGGAGCTGGTCCTGCTCATCCCCATGGGCATCATCGCCGGGCTGCTGGCCGGCCTGCTCGGCATCGGCGGCGGGCTGGTGTTTTCCCCCCTGCTGCTGGGGTTGGGTTTGCCCCCGCACCAGGCCCTGGCCACCAGCACCCTGGCGATCCTGCCGACCACCTTTGCCGGCAGCTGGACCCATTGGCGTAATGGCACCTTGCCGCTCCGTGGCGCGGCAGCGATCGGTCTCGGTGCCTTAGGCGGTGGCCTGCTGTTCAGCCACCTGGGCGGTGGTTTACGGGGGTGGCTGCTCCTGGGTCTTCAGGCCCTGATGTATTTGCTTTTAAGCCTGGTGATCGAGCCCCGGAACCCCCTGCCTGGCCAGGACGGCACGGCCAGCTCCCTGCGGCTGGGTCCCCTAGCCCTGGTGGGCCTGGTGGCTGGTTGCGCCAGCGGCATGCTGGGCGTCGGTGGCGGCCTTGTGATGGTGCCGCTGATGGTGCGGGGCCTGGAACTTCGGGTTTACACGGCGATCCGGCTCAGCACCCTGGCCGTGTTTGCCTCCGCGGCCGTCTCGTCGGCCACGTTCCTGGCCGATGGCCGCGGCAACCTGGCCATGGCCCTGGTCCTGGGGCTCAGCGCCGGCCTGGGGGCCCGCTGGTCGTCCCAGCGCTTGCAACGGGTCAGCGAGGCCCAGCTGGTTTGGCTGCTCCGCCTGTTCTGCCTGCTTTTGGCAGTCGATTCTGGGCGCCGCGCCCTTGGCCTGCTGCTGTCCAGTCCTTAGGCATGGAGCTTTAGGACGCCTCCCGGTGAGGGCTGGAGGCATTGCTTTGGGTCCCAGGCAGGGGGGGCGCTAGTCGAGGGCCGTCCAGAAGTGGGGATCGAGCTCGTAGCCCAAAACGGTGGCCATGGCGGTGAGCTGGCCCCGGCAGGCGATTCCCTGGCTGCGGCCCCAGGCCTCCAGCACGAACAGGCGATGGGTGATCCACAGCTCCAGGCTGGCGGGGGCAAAACGGATCCCCTCGCTGCGGCTGAAGCTATGGGGCAGCTGCATGGCCACATGGCGGCAGAGCTGGCCGCTGCTGCGCTCCAGCAGCAGGGGCATCCAGGGGTAGTGGGCGTCGGCCCGCAGGCTCCACAGCCGCAATTCGGCAATCTCGGAGAGTTCGCGCGGATCCTCCGGGGCCTGGGGCCAGTCAAAGCTGAGGCTGAGCTGATCGCTGCGGGCCAGCAGTTCGGCCGGGGCGAGCTCCAGCCACGGCTTCAAGACGGAAAGATCAAGCTGGCGAACCTGCTCAGCGCTGATCACCACCGGCTCGGGCGTGCTCAAAACCGGGGGCAGGGGATCTGGAGGCACTGGGTCAGGGAACACTGGGTCAGGGAACACTGGTTCTGGGAACACTGCTTCTGGGATCAAGGCGAGCAGGCCAAGGGCGTGGGGCCAGCGTTGCCTGGCGGGTCCCTGGGGGTCAAGAGCTGTGACAGCCAGGGCCAGGGCGGTGGCCGGATTCGTCCCCAGGCCAAACAATGGATCCGAAGACCTTGCCGACTGCCCACCATGGCCCACACCCTCACCCTGGCCGAAGTGGCGATTGCCCTGGTGGTGGCCGCCCATGCTGGCGTCCTGGCCGTGCGCCTGGCGGTGACCCTGCATGAGTCCTGAGCCCCTTGGCAGGATCTACTTGTCCTGCTAGAAGCGGGGCACGTTGATTCGTTTGAATCTTGAGCAACCGCCGGCCCGCCCGATCAGCCCAGGGACGTTCCACTCCCAGTCGACTGACGCAGGCCGGTTCCCTGGATTCCAGCCTCAAGCCCTCCCGGCCTCGACGCCATGACGGCAGCCAGCAGGCAGGTGAAGGGGACGCTGATCGTCCTAAGCGAGGCGGAACTTTTGCCAAGCTGTTTGCCCTGCCCGGCCTGGGCGGCGGCCAACAGCCCTTAAGCCCATCCGGTTCTGGGCAGGCTGGTCCAGCCAATGGCGTTTTGCCCTTGGTCTATCCCTCCAGCGACCAGCAGGAAAAGATTTGCAGTGCCATCGGCTTGAGCCTCAAGGTGGGCTTGTCCTTGGTGGCGGCAGTGAGTTTGGTGCGCCTGGCTGGGGCTTACCAGGAACGGCTCGATCGCAACGGCGAAATTACGGCCATCTTGGCGATTGAGCAGGCCAAGCTCAACAAGGCCGAAGACCGTTTTGATCGTCTTTTTGCCACCGGCGGTGAACAGCGCTTGATCCGGGAGCAGGATCAATGGATTGCTCCCGATCGGCTGAGGATTGTCTGGGAACACTCCAGTGGATTGCCAACTGTTGAGCCCCCCGCTGTTAAAGCCATCAAAGCCTTAGTCCATCCCTAGGTTGGTTGCCGTTCAGCCCCAGGCTCCCCCGTGTCCGCCCAGCAACCGTCTGCTCCTGAGCCCTCCGCTACTGAACCGGCCGCCGTCTCCCTGGCGGAGCCTGCCAGCGGCAACTCCGGCACCGTCCTGATCACGGGGACCACCTCGGGCGTCGGTCTCAACGCCTTGAAGTCCCTCGTGGATCGCGGTTGGACTGTGGTGACGGCCAATCGGGACCCGGTGCGGGCCGCCGCTGCCGCCAGCTCCTTGGGCATTGATTCGGCCCGCGTGCACCACTTGCGCATGGACCTGGGCGATCTGGAGAGCGTGCGTGTGGGGGTGGAAACCCTGGTGGGCTCCTTGGGTCTGCCCCTTGATGCCCTGGTGATTAATGCCGCCGTCTACAAGCCCCGGTTGAAGCAACCCGAATGGTCGCCGCAGGGCTATGAAATCTCCATGGCCACCAACCATCTGGGCCATTTCCTGTTGATCCAGTTGTTGCTTGAGGATCTCAAACGCTCGACCCATCCCTCGCGCCGGGTGGTGATCATGGGCACCGTCACCGCCAATTCCAAGGAATTGGGCGGCAAGATTCCAATCCCGGCCCCGGCCGACCTGGGCGATCTCGCCGGCTTCAAGGCCGGTTTCCAGGCGCCAATTGCCATGGCCAGTGGCAAGGCTTTTAAGCCTGGTAAGGCCTATAAGGACAGCAAGCTCTGCAACATGATCACCACCCAGGAGCTGCACCGGCGCCTGCATAGCTCCACCGGCATTGTGTTCAGTTCGCTCTATCCGGGCTGCGTGGCCGATACCCCCCTGTTTCGCAATACGCCGCGGGCCTTTCAGACAATCTTCCCCTGGTTCCAAAAGAACATCACCGGCGGTTATGTGAGCCAGGCCCTGGCCGGTGAGCGCCTGGCCCAGGTGGTGGCCGATCCGGCCTTTGCCGTTTCGGGGGTCCATTGGAGTTGGGGTAACCGCCAAACCAAGGGCGGCAAACAGTTTGGTCAGGAGCTCTCCGATCAGGCCAGCAACCCGGAAACCGCCGACACGTTGTGGACCACCTCGATGCACTTGGTGGGCCTCTCCTGAGGCTTGTTTTGAGACGCTGAAGGCCCTTGCGCTAGCTAGGGGCTGGCTGATTGTGCCCAAGGGGCCCTTCGACGCGGTTGCCTCTGATTGGCCCCAGGTTGCGGCTTCCCGTTCCTCTGGCCGTTGCCAAGCTTGAACCAGCGGAACGTTGCTTGAGAGATCGCCATGGCAGCTGGATGGCCCATGGGCCTGGGCACCTGGACCGGCCGAGCCCCCCTGGCGCTGCTGGTGGCGGGGGGGCTGCTGGGGCTGGGTTGGGCCATCCCAGGCGTCCAGGCCAAGGGCCTGCGGCGACCCGGCCAGGTCCCAGGCGTCCAGGCTGCCGCTGGCCTGGGTTCGGCCCTGGGGAAACCCTGTGCCATCGGCATGGGGTTCTCGGATCAGCGTTTCATTGCGGCCATGATTCCCCACCATCAGGGGGCCATCGCCATGGCCGAGTTGGCCTTACGAAAGGCCCGTCGTCCCGAGATCCGGGCCCTGGCGCAACGCATCATCTCCAGCCAAAGCCAGGAGATTGGGCAAATGCGCCAGTGGTATCAGCAGTGGCACGGCGCTCCGGTGCCGGTGCTTGAGGCCTACGCCCACGGCGGCATGGGCATGGGCGGCCACGGCATGGGCATGGGAATTGGTGGTACATCCAGGCCAGGCACCGACTTGGCCACCCTCATCCGGGCTCAGGATTTCGACCGGGCCTTTCTCTCCGCGATGGTGGCCCACCACCGCATGGGCGTGATCATGGCGGCCATGGCCCAGATCCACACCCGCCATCTTGAGCTGCTCGACTTGGAGCAGGCGATGGTGCGGGTGCAGAGCAGTGAAATCAACCAGATGGAGGCCTGGGCCCGCCAATGGTTTGGCGCCCCATGATGGAGAGCCAGCTGGCGAGACCCAGCTGGCAAGCCTTCGGCGTTCGTCGATCCGGTAACAGGCGGAAGCGGGCCGCGATTGCGGCCAGGTGCCAACCCCGCTTCTGCCAACGGCATCGGTTAGGGCCTGGTTAGGGGTTGGTTGGAATTGAGCATGGGCAGGGCCACTCTCAAGCGATCGCAGGTGGCTTTTTGTGGGGAAACTGAAGTTGGGAGGCGAATCGATTAGGGTTGACTCGTAGGCCCCCAATGAATAAATTGTCGATGGAGCAGGAAACTTATAATTATATGATCGTTTTTGGTGGCTTGCTGCTGCTTGCGCTGATGCTTGAGGGCGTTGCCGAAAAGCTGAAGCTGCCAGGCATGTTGCTGATTTTAATTCTGGGCCTATTGTTTCCCGATTTCCTGGGTGATAATCAAACCCTAATCAGCCTTGATCAGGCCCAAGGAATTTCAAGCCTTGGCCTTGTCGTGATTCTCTTCTATGGCGGCATGACCAGCCGGTGGGAGGTGATGCGCAAGGTGATCTGGTCTGGGCTACGCATGGCTACCTTGGGCTGTTTGATCACGGCTGGCACGGTCACGGCCCTGATCTATGGCCTATCCCACCTCAGCCTCAATAGCCTTCTTCAGCCTGTCTTGGTCGGTATTACGGGCCAGCGCATTGTTGCCGATCTATCCCTCTCGCTCTTTATTGGGGCGATGCTATGCAGTACGGATGCCACGGCGGTTTTGGCGTTGTTACGTCCTATTGCCGATAAAATTCCAGGGCGATTGCTTAATTTAATTGAATGTGAATCGGGCTTCAACGATCCGGTGGCAGTGATACTTGCCGGCCTCGCCCTTGCCCTGGCTAAGGGTCAGCTGGAAGATCCGCTGATGTTGTTGCGCGATGTTGGCCTTGAATTTCTGGTCGGTGCCGCTATTGGCTGGGGTGGGGCCTTCCTTGGCGTCAGGATTCTTTGCCGCGACAATTACTCCAAGCACGGAGCCGGCGGCGAGGCTGTCAGTATTGCCCTGTTGATGCTCACCACGGCAACGGCTTTCCATCTCGGCGGCAGTCCCCTGTTGTGTGCCTATGTGATGGGCTGCGTCTTGGGTAATTCCAGCAAGGTTGATGTGGAGGTGATTGCCACCGACTTTTCTGTGTTCAACCGGGCCAGCGAGTTTGTTGTGTTGATCTGCCTTGGGTTGGTGGTCTTCCCCGCCAATGTCTGGCTGGTTAAGGGCTATGCCTTGATGGTGTTCTTAATCACCATGGTTGGTCGCCTGGCGATGACGTTTATCACCCTGCATCGCTCTCCATTCAACGCTCCGGAGAAGCTGTTCTCCACCTTCGCGGGCCTGCGCGGTGCCGTGCCGATTGCCATTGCCCTGCAGGCGGCCGCCAGTCCGGTGGCCTGGGGCGCCTTGATGCCCGCCTTCGCCTTGGCTGTTGTGATGTATGGCCTGGTGTTTCAAGGTTACTTTTTACCGGCGGCAGCAGACCTGCTGGCTAGAAGCCAACCGCAAGCCAATCGGGAGCTGGCGGCGGACAGTTAAACCCTCCTCCATTCACCCTGTTGGGCTTGTTGCGGGCCCGATGGGCAGCCCAGCTGTTTCAGGCTGACTTGGGCACGTCCCTGATCAGGATCTGATGCCTGTTGATGGGCGCCGCCGGAACTGATTGAGGTTGTGGTTATCGCGCTTCCCCATTCCGTCCTGGCCCCCACTCCGAGAGGGGCTCCTGCCCAGGAAGGGTTAGGGCTGGCGTCGCCGGTCCGTGGGTCGGGGTTTAAGACGGTCGCTGGGATCGGGGCGGGGCAGGGGTTTGGGGCCAGGGGCCGGGTCCTCCTGGGAATCGAGGTGGAGAAGATCCTGGAAGTCGGCGTAGAGCTCCCGTTCCCCGTCGCTGGTCGGCTGAAGGGCCTTGCCCCTGGCCAGGCCGCGTTTCGATTGGATCTGGTTGGCCTGGGGCCGGCGCCGGCCCTTGAGTGGGTCTGCTGCTTGGTCCTGGCGGAGGGGGGCCTGGCGGGGTTGGGGCTGGCCCAATGGGCTGGGCACAGGGGGCTTGGCCAGTTTCTGCTGTTCGCTCTGGCGCAGGCGGTCGAGCAAATGGGGGGGCACGCTGCCATCGGTGCTCACCGTCATCAGCTCCCGGAAGAGGGCTTCGGGATCGGTTTCGGTTTCAACTCGGTGGCGCTGCTCGCTAGCGCGTTTCGGCTCTGGGCTCGGCGGCGCCACCGCCGGCAGGGGCTTGGGCAAGGTGCGGCCCAATTCCTTCAGACGCTCCAGGCTGCGGGGATCAAAGGCCATCTCAGCTGCAGCCCAGGCTGGTGCGGGTGGCTACCCCGGTGACCGGGTTGGTGCCGCTGGCGATGGCGCAAAGGGCCTTGAGGGCATCGGCCCTCAGGGGCACGTTGCTGAAATCGGCGCCTTCGATGCTGACACCGCGGAATTTGGTGTTGAAGGCGAAGGCATCGACTAGCACCGCATTGTTCAAGTTGGTGCCTTCAAAAACGGCCGAATCGAGGGTGGCGTCCCGTAGGTCGGCGCTTGCCATGTCGGCATCCTGCAACTTGGCTCCAAACAGGCTGGCGCCGCGCAGGTCAGCGCCTTGGAAGTTGGCTTCGCGCAGGTTGGTGAGGTTGAAGGTCACCCCACGCAGGTCGGCCCCAGCGAAATCGGCGCCGATTAGGGACTGCTTGGCGTAGTCCATGGCGGCCAGGGCTGGTGCTCCGGGCAGGAGCAGCAGCGATAGGGCCCCCAGCAAAGCCAGAACCGCTCTCCAGCCGCGGCGGTTCCAGGCCAGGCTCAGGCGCTGCGGCAGGTGGCGAAACATGGCGGCACCAGGACTGGTCCAAGCCTAGGCATCGGCGCTAGCGCCCCTGCGGGGCCGGCGGCCTACCGCAACCGATGGGGGGAATCCTGGGACCAGGGGAGGCGCGATGGCACGGACAAACCAGCAGCGCCAAGGTGGCTGGGCCGAACAGCGGGCCCTGCGACTGCTGCGCTCCAGCGGCTGGAGCCTGGTGGCGCGCAACTGGTCCTGCCGTTGGGGCGAGCTGGATCTGCTGGTGGCCAAGGGCAACCGCCTGTTGCTGGTGGAGGTGAAGGGGCGCGCCCAGGTCGGTCCGGACCAGGGGGGCATCGGGGCCCTCGATGGCCGCAAACGGCGGCGGGTCAGCCGCGCCTGGCGCTGTTGGCTGGCCGACCATCCCGATTGGCAGCACAGCAGCGTTGAACTGGTTTGCGCCCTGGTGCCCCTGCCGCCGCTCAGGGGGCCGGTGCGCTGGGTGCGTTGGGGCTAGGCCCGCTGGAGCCAGGTCCGTTCGAGCCAGGCACGCTGGGGCTACCCGCTGGTGCGGCAACCGGGCTGGGTGCCTGGGCGGGGGGGGCTGGGCTGTAGGTCACGGTGCAGATGTAACGGGTACTGCCACCCCGCATATCCACCTCCTGGCAGCTGTTGCCCGTGACGGTGGCCCCCCTGGGGATCTGGCTGGTGGCCCGTTCAATGGCATTGCTACGGTCCCAGATCGATTCGGCTGTCACCGAGCCAGCCAGGGCCGGTGCCTGGCCAGCCAGCAGCAGCCCTGCCCCTAACAGCAGTAACCCTGGCCACCTGCCAGGCAGCTGGGTGCCCTGGCGGCTCTGGTGCTCCTGGGCCGGGCCGCTCGAATGAGGGAAGGGGCTCTGGGCCCTGGGTTGGCGCTGATTGCGGTCCATGGCGCTTGGGATCACTGCCCCTTGTCTATGCCCGGACCCCAGCCGGGGCAATCTGGGAACCAGTTCGACCCCCAGCTCCCCCTGCCATGACCTTCGCGGCCCACCACGCCCGCAAGCGCTTTGGCCAGCACTGGCTGACCGATGCCAACGTGCTGGATCGGATCGTGGCCGCCGCTGAGCTCACCGGCCTCGACCAGGTCCTGGAGGTGGGACCGGGCCGGGGCGCCCTCACCGAGAGGCTGCTGGCCTCAGCGGCCGGCGCCGTTGCCGCCGTGGAGCTGGACCGGGACCTGGTGGCAGGCCTCCATGAGCGTTTCGGAGCGGATCCACGCTTCAGCCTGCTCCAGGGCGATGTGCTCGAGGTGCCCCTGCCCGCCGCCAACAAGGTGGTCGCCAACATCCCCTACAACATCACCGGCCCTCTGCTGGAGCGCCTGGTGGGGCGCCTGGATCGGCCGGTGCAGCCAGGCTACGGGCGGCTGGTGTTGCTGGTGCAGCGCGAGGTTGGCGAGCGCATCCGTGCCAAACCAGGCAGCAGCGCCTTTTCGGCCCTGAGTGTGCGCATGCAGCTGCTGGCCCGCTGCACCACGGTTTGCCCGGTGCCGCCCCGCTGTTTTCAGCCGCCGCCGAAGGTGCAATCCGAGGTGGTGCGCCTCGATCCCCTGCCCCACGAGCAGCGGCTGGCCCCGGAGCTGGCCCGCCGGGTGGAGCAGTTGCTGCGCCGCTGCTTTGCTTCCCGCCGCAAGATGCTGCGCAACACGCTGGCGGGGCTGGTGGCGGAGCCGGAGCTGCAGGTCCTGGCCACTTCCGCCGGGGTGGAGCTACAGCAGCGGCCCCAGGAGATCGCCCCGGCCCAGTGGGTGGAGCTGGCCGCCGGCTTGAATCAGCGCCTAGGACCCGAAGCCCCGACCCCGAGCTGAGCCATGCCCGAACTCACCGTTTTGGCTCCGGCCAAGATCAACCTGCATTTGGAGGTGCTGGGCCTGCGCGCCGATGGCTTCCACGAGCTGGCGATGGTGATGCAGAGCCTCGATCTCACCGACCGGCTGGTGTTCAACCCCACCGCCGATGGCCAGATCAGCCTGCGCTGTGACAGGGCGGACCTGCCCACGGACGGGTCCAACCTGATCGTCCGTGCCGCCGAGTTGCTGCGGGCCCGCTCGGGCTTGCCGGAACTGGGCGCCCGCATCGACCTGGAGAAGCGCATTCCGATTGGGGCGGGCCTGGCGGGGGGCTCCAGCGATGGCGCCGCCGCCCTGGTGGGGCTCAATGCCCTGTGGGGCTGCGGCTTCGCCATCGAGGACCTACGGGCCATGGCCACGGCCCTGGGTTCCGACATGCCCTTCTGTCTCGAGGGTGGTACCCAGCTCTGTTTCGGCCGCGGCGAACGGCTCGAACCCCTGGAGCTGGCCCAGCCGCCCAGCCTGGGGGTGCTGCTGATCAAGCATCCCCAGGCGAGTGTCTCCACCCCCTGGGCCTACGGCCAGTGCCGCGAGCTGCGCGGCGATTTCTATCTGGAGCACGAGGCCGATTTCGACCAGCGGCGCCAGGCCCTGCGCCAGGGGCCCCTGGTGGCAGCCCTGGCCGGTGCGGGGCCCCTGCCGCGCCTGCGCAACGACCTGCAGGCGGTGGTGGAACCGGCGGTGGCGAGCGTGGGCGAGGGCCTGGCCCTGCTGCGCGGGCTTGAGGGCGCCCTGGCCGTGGCCATGAGTGGCTCCGGCCCCAGTTTGTTTGCTCTCTTCGAAGACCTGACGGCCGCTTCAGCGGCCCAGGCGGCCCTGGCGGCCCCCCTGGAGGCCGCCGGCTTTGGGTCCTGGTGCTGCCGCTGCACCGGCTCGGGTGCCACCCTGGATCCAGCTGCGGCCCCGTTGTGAGTGACTCCCCCTCCAGCCCCCTGGCCGAGCCCGGGAGCGGGGCAACGGACAAACCGATGCCCCCTAGCGCCAGCGTTCAGGTCGAGGCGGCGGTCAGCAACGAGGCCTCCCCTGATCTTGATGGAAGGGCAGGCCTCGATGAAGGCAGCCAAGCTTCACCGGCCCAGGCGCTCAGCGACGAGCCCACGGCCCGAGGCGCCAGCGTCCCGATGCCGATGACCAGGCCGAAGGGCCCACGGGGCGCCCAGCCCTCAGCAATCCTGGCGTCCACCTCGGCAGACGCGCCCAGCGGCGAGCCCACGGGTCCGCGCCCCAAGACCCCCTTGTCCTATCTCTTGGGTTCGCTCACCAGTGGCCTGATCGCCTGGTTGTGCCTGCTCTTTTCCCAGAGGGTGGTGCTCTACTTCAGCTTGCATCCGCCCCACTACTCGGCCCGGATTGCCCAGTCGATTGCCACGGCCATCAAGACCCTGATTGTGGGCATGGGGTTCCTCTCCACGTTCTCGAGCGCCTTCGTGGCCCTGGGGCTGTTTCTCGTGTTCATCCGCAGTCTGAGCCGGGCCGAGACCCCGGGGGCTTCCTAGCCTGGGATCAAGCGATTCCAATCTCCGGCTGCCATGACCGTCCACGACCTGGAGCTGCTGGTGCTGCTGCTCTCCCCCGGGATGCTGCTTTCGGTGCTGCTGCTGGCCACCTTCGCCGCAGGCGGCTAAGGCTCGGTCGTCGCCAATCGCGCGCTCCCGCTGGTGGGGCTTGAGATAGGTTGGCCGCTCCCCCGGCAGCGGCCGGGACCGCAACCCCGCCGTGGCAGAGACGCTTCTCTTCAACGCCTTGCGCGACGCCATCGACGAAGAGATGGCCCGCGACCCCTACGTCTGCGTGATGGGTGAGGACGTCGGCCAGTACGGCGGCTCCTACAAGGTCACCAAGGATCTCTATGAGAAATACGGCGAACTGCGGGTGCTGGATACCCCGATCGCTGAAAACGGTTTCACCGGCATGGCGGTGGGTGCGGCCATGACCGGTTTGCGGCCGATCGTGGAAGGCATGAACATGGGCTTCCTGCTGCTCGCCTTCAACCAGATATCCAACAACATGGGGATGCTGCGCTACACCAGCGGCGGCAACTACACGATTCCCACCGTGGTCCGCGGTCCCGGTGGCGTGGGCCGCCAGCTTGGCGCCGAACACAGCCAGCGGCTCGAGGCCTATTTCCACGCCGTGCCCGGCATCAAGATCGTGGCCGTGAGCACACCCACCAACGCCAAGGGGCTGATGAAGGCGGCGATTCGGGATAACAATCCGGTGCTGTTTTTTGAGCACGTGCTGCTCTACAACCTCAGCGAAGAGATCCCCACGGGCGACTACATCTGCGCCCTCGACCAGGCCGATGTGGTGCGGGAAGGCAAGGACGTGACGATCCTGACCTATTCGCGCATGCGCCACCATTGCCTCAAGGCGGTGGAGCAGCTCGAAAAGGAAGGCGTGGATGTGGAGCTGATTGATCTGATCAGCCTCAAACCCTTCGATATGGAGACGGTTGCCCGCTCAATCCGCAAGACCCACAAGGTGCTGGTGGTGGAGGAATGCATGAAGAC
>CAMAVE010000005.1 GCA_945861595.1 Synechococcus sp. UW140 | reverse complement strand
TACCAGTGCCGGGCCGGCGATGTGGTCGCGATCCGCGAACGCAAGGCCAGCAAGCTGCTTGCCCAGGCCAACCTTGAGTTCCCAGGTCTGGCCAACATTCCCCCCCACCTCGAGTTCGACAAGGCCAAGATGGCGGCCAAGGTGGGTGGAAAGATCGAGCGCGAATGGGTCGCCCTCGAGATCAACGAATTGCTGGTGGTGGAGTTCTACTCCCGCAAGGTCTGAAGCCCGCTGGGCCGGCGCTTATTGCTGGCCTTTCCGCCCTTCCGCCAACCGGCTACCCGAGCCCTCGCCCGTGGCGGGGGCTTTTGTTTGGGACCCTTTCCCTCCTCGATTGGCGCCAAAGGGTGGCCAGGCTTCCTAGGGCTTCGGCTCCTGAAAGCGGTCTGTCTCAAGGGACACGACCGCATCATCAAGGGCAGCATCAATCGCCCGAGAGACCGTGGGTGCGATCAGAAAGCCTTGGGGCGTTTTTGCCAGTTCCGCCGCATAAATAAAATAATGCCCGACATTGGCGAGCTGGGCGCCCAGAGCCTCAACAGCGGCGGCATCGCCGGCAATCACATCGACCTGGTCGTGCTTGAGGGCATCGGCTAGGTCCTGATTCCGCTTGTACTTGACCAGCGTGGAGCTGGACGCCCCTGCTTTGTTGTGGAGCGCCCGCAGTTTGTCTTTGATCAGGGCTTCGGCGTAGCTGCCATCGGCCACGCCGATGCGAAGCCCCTCCAGGTCGGAGAAGCCGGCGATCGAGAATTGACCGTCAGCTTCAATCGATTCGCCGATGGCGGCCGCCGTGATCGCGGCAATCAGGGCACCACTGAAGATGATGCGCACATAATGGCTGAAAGCCAGCAAAGTGGCCGTTTTTAGTCTGGAGGTTTTATCGAGGGGCGAGGGGCCAATCGTCAGTAAAAGCCAGAGTCTTGTGAAGTTTTTGGCAGATAACTTTTCCGCAAAGATGGCTTCTACAAGCCTTTTTTCAAGGATCACCGTGGCAATGGTGATTAGCAAGGTGGTGCCAAAAAGGAGGCTAAAGGCCCGCGGCAGTCGCACGTCTTTGATCGCACGACTGAGAATGCCAAGCAGGTCAAACTGCTTGGCTTTGCCCAGGATCTTGATGCCCTCGAAGCGATAGGGGGTGGTGTAACCCACTTTGCGCAAGCGCCCATGGGTGAGGTTGAAGCAGGACACGGCCACATCCAACTTGCCGCTCACTAGGGAGTCGATCGCCTCCTGGGGGGTGCCGGCGCGCTGCACCACGAAGGGCAACTTGGTGCGTTCGGCGGCAGCCCCCCAAAGCTCTACGGCACTGCCCTTCCAAATCCCTTGATCCAGGTAAGAGCAGGGATATTGGCCGGCAACGATGCCAACGCGTAAGACGGGTGCCGCCATGGTTGCCGGAGAGGCCACCCCTATGGCTGATGCCACGGCAATGCTTGGTGCAACAGCCATGGTGGGTGCCATGGCCATCGGTGCAGCAAAGGCCATGACGGCGGCAGCCAGCATCACGGATTAGGCCTGGGGTGCCATGGGCTGGTTCCTTCCCTTTTGGGAGTGCGGTGATCGGGACTTAACCGTGAATGAGACCCTTCAAGGCCGCCGTGACATCGGTCTGGCGCATCAAGGCTTCTCCCACCAGCACCGCCTCGGCACCGGCGGCCTGAACCCGGTCCAGGTCGGAGCGCTGGAACAGGCCCGATTCACTCACCACCAGGATTCCCTGGGCCCGCAGGCGCTCGCCATGGGTTTCGAGCAGGGTGGCAGTGGTGCCGAGGTCCACCTCGAAGCTGGCCAGATCCCGGTTGTTGATGCCAACGAGGCTCACGCCATCGAGGGCCAAGACCCTCTCCAGTTCGGCGCCGTCATGCACTTCCACGAGCACGGCCAGGCCCAGGAAGCGGGCCACCTTGAGCAGGTAGGTGATGTCCTGGTCGGTGAGGATCGCTGCGATCAGCAGGGCGGCGTCGGCGCCGGCGGCCCGGGCCTGATAGAGCTGGTAGGGGCTGAGGATGAAGTCCTTGCAGAGCAGGGGCAGATCCACCACCTGGCGCACCTGCACCAGCACCTCAAAGCCTCCCTGGAAAAAGGCCTTGTCGGTGAGCACCGAGAGGCAACTGGCGCCGCCTGCGGCGTAGCCCCTGGCGATCGCTTCGGGATCGAAATCCTCCCGGATCACGCCCTTACTGGGGCTGGCTTTCTTGATCTCGGCGATCACGGCCGGTTTGGGCATGCCGGCGCGCAGGGCCGCGAAAAAATCGCGGGTGGCAGGTAGGGCTGCGATCTGCTCTTTGAGCTTCTCCAGCGGCACCCGCTCCCGGGCGCTAGCCACCTCCTTGTCCTTTTCCCAGACAATTTTTTCGAGAATGTGGCGCGGCTGCTCCTCCGGATGGGGGATGCCATACATCAGATGGGCCACCTTCACAGGGGGGTTGGGCGGCCGGCGACGGATCTCCATCGGCTCAGACCCCCAGCGGCTGGCGGGCCGATGCCGGGGCTGCTGCTGGGGAACCGGCCTGGGCCGCTGCCACAGCCTGGGCCGCCTGCTTGTAGGCCACTTCCACCAGCTCACTCAAGGTGGGATGGGTGTGCACCTCGGTGGCCAGCTGACTGACGCTCTGGCGGCGGGCCACGGCGTTGGCGATCTCCTGGATCAGGTCGGCCGCATGCAGGCCGTAGAGATGGGCGCCCAACACTTCGCCGGTGTCTTTACGGAACAGCAACTTCATCAGGCCATCGCTTTCCAATTCGGCCAGGGCCTTGGTGTTGGCCTTGAAATAGCTGCGCACCAGCCCCAGCTCAAAGCCCTCTTTGGTGGCGAGCTCCTTGGCTTCCACTTCAGAAAGGCCCACCGAACTGATCTCCGGATGGGTGAAGGTGGCCGCCGGAATCGAGCGGTAATCGATGCGGCGCCGGTGGCCCAGGATGTTGTCCACGGCCACGGCGCCCTGGGCGGCGGCGGTGTGGGCCAGCATCATTTTGCCGGTGACATCGCCCACGGCCCAGAGGTGGGGCACGGGCGCCCCATTCACCAGCACCCGCATCTCGTCATCCACCGGGATGAAGCCCCGGGTGGTCTCCACCGCCAGGGAGCCGAGGTTGAGCTCCTTGCTCACCGGCACCCGGCCGGTGGCCACGAGCACCGCATCCACCTCCAGGGTTTCAACGGGTTCGCGGGTGGCCATGTCCACCAGCTCGATTCGCACGGGCGAGCCTGGCGTCACTTGGCGGGCTAGGACGCCAGAGCGGGCATCGATGTCGCGGCCCTCGATCAGGTTGCGGGCGGCGATTTTGGCGATGTCGGGATCAAAGGTGGGCATCACCCGATCGAGGGCTTCGATCATGGTCACTTCACAGCCCAGGGCGGTGTAGACATCGGCGAATTCCAGGCCGATATAACCGCTGCCGATAATCGCGATCCAACGGGGCAGCCATTCCAGGCTGATCGCCTCATCGCTGGTGAACACCGTGCGCCCATCGGTTTCGATGCCGGGGGGCACGAAGGGATCGGAGCCGGTGGCGATGATCACCTCGCGGGCGCTAAGGATCCGGTCTACGCCGCTGATTTCGCGGATCCCCACCTTTTGGGAGCCCTCAAGTCGGCCCTTGCCCCGCAGGATCGTCACGCCGGCCCGCTCCAGGGTCTTGGTGAGGTTGGCTCGGATCGTGGCCACCAGCTGGTTGGCGTGGTCGGCGATTTTCTGGCGCTCGAAGCGCACCGGCGCGGCGTGGATGCCAAAGCCGGCCAGGTGCTTGGCATCGGCCAGTTCCCGCACCCGGCCGCTGGCCGCCAGCAGGGCCTTGGAGGGCACGCAGCCCCGGTTGACGCAGGTGCCGCCCATGTCGCGCGATTCGATGATCGCCGTGCGCAGGCCATGGTCGGCGGCATGTTTGGCCGCATCGAAGCCGCCATAGCCGGCTCCGATCACGATCACATCGAAATCAAAGGCCATGCCATCTGTGCCAGTGGCGCTGGAGGCATCGGAACTGGAGGCGCTCACCGAAGGATCCTGCGGTTGTTAGGGGCATTCTCCCCCGTCACCCCCCCAGCCGTTGGCGCCAGCGCTCCAGCAGCAGGGGCGCCGCCGCCAGGGCCACGTTCAGGGATTCCACCGCGGCGGCATGGGGGATCGTGACCCGCTCGCTCGCCAGGGCGATCAGGGCCGGATCCAGGCCCGCCCCCTCATTGCCGAGCATCAACACCGTGGGCAGGCCCCAATCCAGCTCCCAGTAGGGCCGCACCGCTGGGGCCTGGCCGGCGGTCCCCGCGGATCCCGTGACCGATGGCTCCTGCCCAGGGTTCAATCGCGGAGCGACCGCCGGTGCCACCACAGTCGCCACCACCTGGCTGCCCCACCCAACGGCTTCGGCTAGGGCCGGCCCCAGGTTTTGCAGCCGCCGCAGGGGCAGGGCCAGGGCCGCCCCCGCCGAGGCCCGCAGCACCTTGGGCTGGTGCGGATCGGCCCCGCCCGCCAGCCACACCTCCTCCACACCAGCAGCCAGGGCACAGCGCAACAGGGTGCCCAGGTTGCCCGGATCCTGCAGGCGATCGAGGGCCAGCACAAAACTGGGAAAGGGGTCCGGGGGGGGCTCCTGCTTCGGCGAGTCCCCCGGCTGGTTGTTGCTGGCCGGCCAGGCCCGGGGCTGGGGCAGCTGCTCCAGGGGCAGGGTCACCACGACGCCATCGGGTTGCTCGGTGGTGGCAACGGCGGCCAGCACCTCCTCGCTCACCACCCGTAGCTGGAGGGCGGAATCCCCCCCTGATGGGCTCGCACCCTGCGGGGCTCCTTGTCGAAGCTGGGCGAGCAGCGCGTCGTGGCGGTCCATCCAGGGGGCGGTGGCCAGGAGCCAATCGGGCCTGAGGCCCAGGCGCAGGACCTCCTGGAGCAGGTGGGTGCCCTCCAGGAGCAGCCGTTGCTGCTCGCGGCGGCCGCTGCCCTGGTGCAGGGCCCGCAGCCGCCCCACGAGCGGATTGCGCCGGCTGGAAATCAGCTCAAGATCCCCCTGGCCTGGATCCGCATCCATTCCAGTCGTGCGCACCGATCCCAAATCCCTGCTTGGGCTCAGAACTCGTGGTGACGGCGCACGTGCAGGTTGCCATGGATCACCAGGTTGGCCTCCTGCAGGTCCAACCCCTTGACGGCGGCCACCTCGCCCTTGAGGCCCTCGGCCGCCAGGTTTTCAATCAGTTTTTTCAAGAGCACGTCTTCTACCGAGGCCTGATCAAGGGCATCGGGGGTGAGGGCCTGCAGAAATTTGCCGAGCTTGGAGGCCACCACTTCGGAAGCATTGCTGATCTTGAGAATGATCATGGAATTGCCCTGGGCCTGACCTGGACCCTAACCAATGGCGTGCTGCAGTTTGGCAGTGGCTTTAGGCGGCCTCGGAACCATCGGTCCCATCACGAGCGTGCGTCCGAGTCAGGGATGGAAAAGACCTGTAGGCGAAAAAGCTGGTCAGGAAGCGGCCTGACCCAGGCTTGTTTCGTATGCGGATGGGGAGACTTGAACTCCCACGACATTGCTGCCACTAGTACCTGAAACTAGCGCGTCTACCAATTCCGCCACATCCGCGGGCGTGTCGCCGCAGCGACCCAGTGACCATAGCCCATGGCCCTGGCCCCTCTAGAGCGGCCTGGAAACAGGCCTTAGGGAGGATTTGCGGGCAAAAACAAGCCAGTTCTGGCGCCGGACGTCTGGACGCCTTCAGGGTTGGCCGGCAAGATGGGGCTCCCAGTCCGGGACATCGGAAGCCATGACCCTGACGGTTGTCCCGTCTATTCAGGTGCTCAGCCCCCAGCTTGAGATTGCTGGTGGCCGCCGCCTCGCCGGTGAGTTGCGGGTCAGTGGCGCCAAGAATTCAGCCCTAGTGCTGATGACCGCCTCCCTGTTGACGGCCGATGCCCTGCGGCTGCGCAATGTGCCGCCCCTCACCGACATCCTCGGCATGGGTGACATCCTCGGCTCCCTGGGCGTGGGTGTGCAGCGCTCCGCCGACAGTCTGGTGCTGGATGGGTCTGGTCTGAACCAGTCGTCTCCCCCCTACGAATTGGTCAACAGCCTGCGGGCCAGCTTCTTTTGTATTGGCCCCCTGTTGGCCCGTCTCGGCATCGCCCAGGTGCCCCTTCCCGGCGGTTGCCAGATCGGCACCCGGCCCGTGGTTGAGCATGTGAAGGGTCTCAAGGCCCTCGGAGCCCAGGTCACGATCGACCACGGTGTGGTTTCCGCCGTGGTGCCAGGCCGCCGCCGTCGCCTCACCGGGGGCCGGATCCATCTCGATTGCCCCAGCGTTGGCGCCACCGAGACCCTGATGATGGCCGCCGCCCTGGCTGAGGGCGAAACCGTGATCGACAACGCGGCCCTCGAGCCGGAGGTGATCGACCTGGCCGGGCTCTTGAGCGCCATGGGAGCGCGGATCCGCGGCGCTGGCACCACCACGATCACGATTGAGGGCGTTGAGCGGCTCCATGGCGCCGATTACGCCGTCATCCCCGACCGCATCGAAGCGGGCACCTTCCTGCTCGCCGCTGCCATCACCCGCTCGCGCCTGCGGGTCGGTCCGGTGATCCCCGAGCACCTTGGCGCCGTTCTGACCAAGCTCGAGGACGTGGGCTGCAAGCTCACCATGGATGGCTCCACCCTGGAGATCAGTGCCGACGAGATCCGCGCCGTCGACCTGCGCACCCAGCCCTTCCCCGGCTTCCCCACCGACCTCCAGGCTCCCTTTATGAGTCTGCTGGCCACGGCCCAGGGCACCAGCATCATCACCGAAAACATCTTCGAAAACCGCCTCCAGCACGTGGCCGAGCTGCAGCGCATGGGGGCGGCGATCCGGCTTCAAGGCAATACGGCTTTCATTGAGGGTGTGCCCCGCCTCAGCGGCGCCCCGGTCCAGGGCAGCGACCTGCGCGCCTCGGCCGCCATGGTGCTGGCCGGCCTGGCGGCGGATGGGGTCACCTCGGTTCAGGGGCTTGAGTATTTGGATCGGGGCTATGCCGATCTGGAGGGCAAGCTCAATGGGGTTGGCGCCTCGATCCGGCGGCTCCCCTAGGATCGGGATCAAGGGAGCGTGCCGGAATTGGTAGACGGACTCGACTCAAAATCGAGCGCCTTCGGGTTTGTGGGTTCGAGTCCCACCGCTCCCATCCCCCTAGAGCCTGTCCATCCCGTGATGGACACCTACAGCCGCTATCCCCTGACCCTGAAGAAGGGCAGGGGCTGCTGGCTATGGGATGACCAGGGCCGCCGTTACCTCGACTGCGTGGCGGGCATCGCCACCTGCACCCTGGGCCACAGCAACCCGGCCATGCAGAAGGCGCTGGGCCGCCAGCTCGGGCGCCTGCAGCATGTCTCCAACCTCTACCGGATTCCGGAGCAGGAGCAGCTGGCGGGCTGGATCGCCGGCCACAGCTGCGCCGATCGGGTGTTTTTCTGCAATTCGGGGGCTGAGGCGAACGAGGCGGCGATCAAGTTGGCCCGGAAATACGGCCACACCCGCCGCGGTATCGAGCGGCCGGTGATCCTCACGGCCCAGGCCAGCTTCCACGGCCGCACCCTGGCGGCGGTCAGCGCCACGGGCCAGCCTAAGTACCACCAGGGGTTCGAGCCCATGGTGGAGGGGTTTCGCTTCTTCCCCTACAACGACACGGCCGCCTTTGAAGCCCTGCTCCAGGAGTGCGAGGCCGATGGACCCCGGGTGGCGGCCGTGCTGCTGGAACCGCTGCAGGGGGAAGGGGGCGTCAATCCTGGTGATCCGGCCTTTTTTGCCCGGGTCCGCCAGCTGTGCGATGAGCGCGACATCCTGCTGATCTTCGATGAGGTGCAGGTGGGGGTCGGCCGCAGCGGCTGCCTCTGGGGCTACCAGAAATTGGGGGTGGAGCCCGATGCCTTCACCCTGGCCAAGGGCCTGGGCGGCGGGATCCCGATTGGGGTCCTGGCCGTCAACCGCCGGGCCGACGTGCTTCGCCCCGGGGACCACGCCAGCACCTTCGGGGGCAATCCCTTTGCCTGCCGGGCCGGCCTCACCGTGGTGGCCGAGCTTGAGCGGCGCCAGCTGGTCGCCCACGCCGGGCGCATGGGCGAGCTGCTCGCGGGCCTGTTGGGCGAGCTGGTGGACCGCCATCCCCAGCAGCTGGCCGGGGTGCGGGGCTGGGGCCTGTTGCAGGGCCTAGTGCTGCAGCCCGATGGCGTGACCGCCCCCGAGCTGGTGGCGGAGGCCATGGCCCATCGGTTGTTGCTGGTGCCTGCCGGACCTGGGGTGGTGCGGTTTGTGCCGCCTTTGGTGATCAAGCCGCGCCAGCTGAGGCTGGCGGTACGCCGGTTCGAGGCGGCCCTCACCAGCCTGGTGGCCAGTCGCACGGCCGCCGCCCCGGCCGACCTGACTCCCCCCAAGGCCCCCTCCTAGGTGGTTCTGGGCCTGCCGGCGCCGGTGGATCTGGACGATCTGCTCGAACCCTTTGCCAGCCGCGGTGTGGACCTCGGCCTCGAGCGGCTGGCCGGGGCCCTAGCGGCCGGTGGCCAGCCGGAGCGCCGCTTTGCTGCCGTGCAGGTGGCGGGCACCAACGGCAAGGGGTCGATCTGCACGTTCTTGGCGGCGATCCTGGCGGAGGCCGGTTTGCACTACGGCGTCTACCGCTCCCCCCATTTGCTCAGCTGGTGTGAACGCCTGCAGCTGGGCGAGCGCTGGATCACCCCCGCCGAGCTCCGCGCCGACCTGGGCCGCTGGCGACCGATCGCTGGCGCCTTCCACCTCACCCCCTTTGAACTGCTCACGGCCGCCGCCTTTGATCGCCTTGCGGCCGAAGCCGTGCAGCTGGCGATCCTGGAAGTGGGCCTGGGCGGTCGCCTCGATGCCACCACCCTCCACCCCGACCGCCGGGTGATTGGCCTGGCCAACATCGGCCTGGACCACTGCGAATACTTGGGTTCCAGCCTGGAGGCGATCGCCTTCGAAAAGGCTGGGGTGTTCCAGCCCGGGGCCATCGCGGTTAGTGCCCCCCAGGAGCCGGCGGTGGCTGCCGTTCTGGACGACCAGGCCCGCCGGGTTGGCACGGAGTTGCGCTGGGTGGAACCATTACAGCCCGAGTCTTCGGGCGGGCCCCGCCTCGGCCTGGCCGGCGATCTGCAGCGCCGCAATGGGGCCGTGGCCGTCGCCATGGCCCAGGCCCTGGGGGAGCTGGGCTGGGGCATCGAGGCGGGCGCGATTGGGCGGGGCCTGGCTCAGGCCCGCTGGCCTGGCCGGCTGGAGATTCGCTCCTATCGGGGCCAGCCCCTGCTCCTCGATGGGGCCCACAACCCGCCGGCCGCCAGCGCCCTGCGCCAGGAGCTGGAGCAGGGGGACCGGGCCCCCTGGGGGGCGGGCGGGCGCCGTTGGTTGCTGGGGATCCAGCGCCACAAGCAAGGCGCGGCCATGGTGCGGGCCCTGATCGCCCCCGGCGACCAGGCGGCCATCACCCCCCTGCCGGAGCACGCCAGCTGGAGTGCCGCCGATCTGGTGGCCGCCTGCCCCGCATTGGCCTGTCAATTGCGGCCGGTGGCCGATCCTGCCGAAGGCCTGGCCTGGCTGCACCAGCGGGCAGGGAGCGAGCCCAGGGCCGGTGAGTTGGCCTCTCCAGGGGCTGGCGGGCGCTCGGAACCCGCCACGGCCCTCCCGGTTGTGGCCGGTTCCCTGTATCTGCTCGGGGCCCTGATCCCCTTGCTCGATCCGGCCCCAGTAGGGCCAGGATGAGCGTGCTGGAGCGCTCGCTTGGATCGACGCTGCTCTAGCCCCCAGCCCCTTTGCCCACGGCATGCCATGGCCCAGCCTTCGCGTCGATTCGGGCCTGATCCCTTGGGCGGATCTCCGCTAGCTGGGGGATTCCCCCATGGGTGTGCGAGGCGGCTCGACCTGGGCCGGGGGCTGCGGGGTCTGTGGGCTAGGGCGTTGCCGGTGGTCTTGTCTGCCGTGCTGATGGCCGTGCTGGTTGCCCAGCCCGGGGCTGGTTGGGCCTTCGAGAAGGTCGATTACACCCTCACCAACCAGAGCGGCCAGGATTTCCATGGCCAGGCGCTGGCCAACAGCTCCTTTGCCGGGGTGGTGGGCCGCGGCGCCAACTTTGCTGGGGCCGATCTCAGCGGCGCGATCCTCACCCAGGCGGCCTTCCCCGCTGCCGACTTCAACGGCAGCGACCTCAGCGATGCCCTGATGGATCGGGCCGACTTCAGCGACACCGACCTGCGCGGTGCCATCCTGCGCGGGGCGATTGCCTCGGGCAGCCGCTTTGGCGGTGCCCGCATTGAGAACGCCGATTTCAGCGATGCCCTCATCGATCGGGCCAGCCAGCGCCAGCTCTGCCGCACGGCCACTGGTACCAACCCGGTTAGTGGCGTCGGCACTAGGGAAAGCTTGGGCTGCTAGGCCGCTTGAGCGCCTAGGCCAGCGCCTAGGCCAGCGCCTGGACTGCCGCACCAGCCTGGCGCTCGAGCCAGCCGCGCAACTTGCCGGGATTGAGCAGGCCGGCCGGGTCGTAGGCGGCCTTGGCGGCCACCTGCTCGGCGTCCACCCCCCCCAGCCCGCCCTCTTCCACCGTGATCGCGTGGGGGTTGAACAGCACCGCGCCCAGCTGGCGGCTTTGGTCGATCAGCCGCTCTAGGGCCCCGGCTCCCTGCCAGCGCACCAGCGGCAGGGCCACCAGCCGCTGGCTGCCGCCCGAGCGCACGGCCTCCAGGTGCCAGAGCAGGGCGTCCCCCCAGGTCGCCTTGAGGGCCTCCAGGCAGGGAGCTTCCGGTTGGGGGAGGAGCAGTTGCAGGTAGGTCCAGCCGGGATCGCGGGCCCGCAGGTGCAGGGTGGTGTGGTTCCAGCAGAGCTCCCGCAAGGGCACCCCGCGGCTGGCTCCCTGGGGCGCCTGCCAGAGGATCTCGCCGCCCAGCTCCTTCAGCCAGGCTTCGATCGGGGCCACGGCCCCAGGGGCGGCTAACAGCAGCAGCCGGTGCTCCTGGCCCGGGGCCGGTGGGCAGGTGGTGGGCCAGGGCAGCTGGGCCGCCACGGGCGCCTCTAGCAGGCAAAGGCCATTGAGGAGGAGGGCCGAGGCCGGCAGCTGCTGGGCTGCCGCCAAGGCCCCGTCCCAGCTGGAAAAGCCGATCACAAGCTGGCGCCAGGCCACCGCCTCGGTGGTGGCCAGGCTCAGGGACGTGATGATGCCATTGCAGCCGTAGGCATGGTTGATCGCCCGCGCTGCGGTGGCATCCAGGGCCAGCAGGCGCGGCTGGGGCTCCAGGGTCACCAGCTCCAGCCCCAGCAGGTGGCCCGGATCGCGCAGGAAGCCCCAGCGCAGGGAGCCGATGCCACCGGAGCCGCCGGCGATGAAGCCCCCCAGGCTGGCGCTGCGGTAGGTGCTGGGCACCAGCCGCAGGGCCCGCCCCTGGGCGTGGAGCTGCTGGTCCAGGTCCTCGAGCAGGATCCCCGCCTCGGCTGTGACCACGCCGGTGTCGCCATCGAGGTCCCGCAGCCGTTTGAGGCCGGTGAGATCGAGCACCAGGCCTCCGGCTAAGGGCACGCACTGGCCGTAGTTGCCCGTGGCCGCGCCCCGCAGGGTGAGGCTCACCCCGTGGCGGCCACAGGCCGCCGCCACCCTCAGAACCCCATCCACGGTCTGGACCCGCACCAGCATCTGGGCGCGGCAGCCCTCCAGGAGGGGCGTCAACACTGGCGAATAGACGAAGGCATCGGCGGAGCCCCGGGCCAGGTCCTGGGGTTGGCGTAGGGGGGCCAGCCCAGCGGCCAGCAGATCCCCTTCCAGGGCCTGGAGCTGGGCCTCGCTGGCCAGGGGCGGCAGGGGCCCGGGCAGGGCTGGGGGCAGCACGGGCCTCGGTTTGGCCGGATCGTGGGGGGGGCAGGCGGGCAAGGTCATCGGTGGCGGCGGCTCAGGGGCCAACCCTGGCTGCGAATGGGGTGAGCAGGGGCTGGGGGGCTTCCGCGGCGGGCGGCTGGAGCCATTCCCCGGCCCGCAGCACCCGCCGCTGGGCCGGCCGGGCGAGCAGCTCGCTCCAGCTGCTGGCGCCGAGCACCACCAGGTCGGCCGTGGATCCCGGCCGCAGCACCCCGTCCCAGGTCAGGCCCATCAGCCGTGCGGCAGCGCTGGTGAAGGGCGCCAGCCCCAGGCGCCGCCAGGGGGCAAGCTGGGCCGCCGGCGCGGCAAAGCGCAGCAACTCGATCGGATCAAAATCGCCGCCCGGATACCAGGGGTCCTGCACGTTGTCACCGCCCACGGCCACGGTCACCCCTACCTGCTGCAACAGCCGGATCGGCGCCAGGGGCCGCTCCGGGGTGGTGATGCCATCCTGGTGCCCGAGCAGCCAGAAGTTGGTGCTGGGCAGGGCCACCACCTGCAGGCCCGCGGCCGCCATCCGTTCCGCCAGCTGGATCCGGGGACCTAGGGGCATCAGGCCCATGCTGCTGGCGTGGCTGCAGGTCACGGGCACGCCACAGCCCTGGCGCTCGATCAGGCCGGTGAGCAGGGCCATGCCGGCCCCCGGGGCGGCCGACCCCTCATCCACATGCAGGTCCACAGGGCAGCCCAGCCGCTCGGCCAGGCGCAGTAGGGCGAGGAGGTGATCGACATCGCTGGCGCTCCTGCGGAAGGGCGGCCCCAGCACCCCCCCCAGCAGTCCGCCCGCGGCGGCCACCCGCCGGGCTAACTCCAGCCCCGCCGGGCTCGACCAGAAGGCGATCGGCACCAGGGCTACCAGTTGCAGCTCCAGCCGGCCCCGCCAGCGCTGTTGCAGGTCCAGCAGGGCCTGCCAACTCGGCTCGGCGGCCGGACCGGCGCTGTCTACATGGCTGCGCAGGCCCCTGAGGCCATAGCGCCAGGCCCGATCCAAGCCCGCTTCGCCCCGCTCCAGCACCTGGTCGGCCGTGCGCTGCTCCGCTTCGCGGCCATTGGCGGCCAGGGCCGCCGCCATCGTCGCCGATGGGTTTGGGAAGGCGCTCCAGCTGAAGGCTTTATCAAGATGGACGTGGGCATCCACCGGCGGCGTGATCGCCAAGGGAGCAGCGGCCTGGCCAGGACCCTCGGGGATGGCCTCGATGGCGCCGATGCGACCAGCGTCGATGGCCAGGCGCACCGTGACCAACCCCTCGCCGTTGCCCGCCGGCAGCGTCGTCAGGGACGGATCCAGCAGGGCCCGTGGCAGGCGCAGGGGCGGTAGCCAGCGGCGGCCGGGGGGGGCCTCGTGGGCCCACTCGCTGGCAGTCCCGGCAGCAGCGGCTGTCGTCATCGGGACGACCCCGGGTCCGTATCTGTGTGGAGCACCAGAAACTGGCCCGCCCCGGCCAGGGTCAGGGCCCTGTACCTGGGCAGCACTAGGCCCGGCAGCCCGGTCGGTCCGCCCAGGTCGGTGCGGTAGAGGCTGAACAAAGCGAAATTCCAGCGGCGGCTGGACTGGCGGGCCAGGGAGCCGAGGGTCTGGCGCTGGCTGAGCATCAGCTTGGGGCAGTCCTGGACCACCAGTTGCAGCAGCATGGGCAGCCCCTGGGGCCCGCAAACCTCCGTCACTGCCAGGTTCACCAGCTGGTCGGCGGCGAAGTCCTCAAAGTCGCTTGGGGGCGGATTGGTCCAGGCCAGGGTCGCCACGGCGGCACTGATCAATCCGGGCCAGAGGAGCCAGTTCCAACGGGAGGACGACGGCGACATCAAGAGAAGGACCCCTGGCGCAGCCAAGGTCAGTGATGACCCCTTGATAAGATGGCAAAGCCGTGGCGGGCGTCGCCAAGTGGTTAAGGCAGCGGATTGTGATTCCGCCATGCGGGGGTTCAAGTCCCCTCGCTCGCCCTGTTCCTTCGGAACGTCCAGCCCGATCCTCTTGGATCGGGCTTTTTATTGGCCAAACGGCGCGGATCTGCCCTAAATCCCAGGCGTTTGGACACCCAAGCAAGCCAAAACCGCCACCTGTTCGGCAATGGCGCCGCTGGGAATCGGGACTGAAGATCGGCGCGCAGAGCAGGCTCAAGTCCAGATTCAGGGCGGATTGGGGACCGATTGGGAGCTGCATCAGCGGGGCCTTCCGGTCCCCTGGGAGCTGGAGGCCCCGCCAACCTGGTCAGAGCCTGATCAGGCAGTTCCCACCGGCCTCTTTGGCTACTGAGAGGGCCTCCTGGGCCCGGCTGACCAGGCCAGCGGAACTGCCATCCTGCGGGGTCAGCACGGCCAGGCCAACCCTCAGGGTGATGAAGGGTGACCCGCTCGAGCCGGGGTGGGCCAGCCGGAGGGCCAGCACCTGGGCCATGACCTGGCGGCCGATGGCTTCGGCCTCTCCGGCCTGGGCCCCAGCTAGCACCAGGGCAAAGATGTCCCCTCCGAAACGGGCCGGCAAATGGGACTGGCCCGCGCTGGCGGCCAGGAGCACCCGGGACACCGCCATCAGGCAATCGTCGGCGCAGAAATGGCCGAACTGGCTGTTGTAGGCGCCAAAGTCATCGAGATTGAACAGGAGCAGGCTGATCGCCAGTTTGGCCTCGAAGGCTTCGGCTAGGCGCTGCTCCAGCCGCCGCCGGTTGATCAGGCCCGTGAGGGGATCACTCCAGGCATTGAGCTTGGCCCGTTCGCGGAAGCGCGTCACCACGGCCATCCCCATGGTGCCGACCAGGCGCTGGACTTCCTGCAGGTCCGATCCGCGGAACCCGCCGCTGCGCCGGGTGGCCAGGGTGAGGGCCGCCAGGTAGGTGCCGTCGCTGAACAGGGACTCGGCCAGGTAATCGGTGAATCCCTCCCGTTTGAGTTTGACCAGGAAATCAAAGGCGATTGATTCAATTGGCAGCGACTCCAAACGCAAGCGCAGCGGTTCCCCCGCGTCGCGCAGGTGCTTGAAGACCGTGTTGCGGCGATGTTCCTCCTCGAAGTAATCGGCCGTGCGGTGGAAGGAGCGCACCGCATCGATCTGCTCTAGCTCCCACCAGTACTGAACGCCGTCGTGGCCGCTCTGCAGCGGGATCACCGACAGGCTGAGGCGATCGAGGGGCAGGCCGCCCCCCACCAGCAGTCGGGCCGCCCTCGAGGTCAGGTCGGCCAGGGTGGCCACCCCCGTATTGGTGGCACTGGCCTCGGCGATCAACTGGTCAATGGCCGCCCGGATCGGCCCAATGCGGGACTCGGGATTCAATCCAGGTGGGGGTAGCGGCGGCGGTTGGGGGGGTATCACGGCGCGGTCCCAGCGGGCGAAGCAAGCAAGGCCCTGAGTAAGGACTCTCCACCGTGACGCACGGGGTCGTCACAAACCAGCCCAGCAGACTCCCGGCATTGCTCCAGGGCTGCTTGGGCCCCAGCCGGATCCAGGCCAGCCGTGTTCAGGGCGATCGCGCGCACCTTGGGAGCTGCCGAGCCTGGGGGCCGGCCTAGGGCGGCCACGGCCTCGTAGGCGGCGATCACCTCGGCCAGGGGCGGAATCGCCACCGCAGCGGCACCCGGCCGGGTGCGTACAAAGCGTTGGCCGGCGCGATGCACCAGCACTAGGTCGGTGGGCTGGCTGCCTCGGAGCAGGGGCAAGGTGGCGGTGGAGCCTGGATGGCAGAGGGACCCCTGGCCCTCCACCAGCAGCAGGCTGGCCGGTTCGGCCCCCAGGGCGGCCGCCAGCACCGCCGCTTCCACGGCCCCAGCCGCGTAGTCGACCCGCACCGCATCGAGGGGAACCCCCTGGCCGGCGATCAGGATGCCGGCCTGACCCGTGCCGACGAAGCGGGCATCGATCCCCTGCCGCCTGGCCGCGGCCGCCAGTTCCAGGCAGGCGCTCATCTTGCCGACGGCCATGTCGGTGCCCACGGCCAGAAGCCTGCGGCAGGGCAGGCCCGCGGCCAGGGCCGTGGCCACGGTTAAGCCAGGTGGTTCCTGCCGCAGGTCCCAGATCCATTGCCCTGCGTCCTGGCAGGCGGCGGCCAGGACCGGATCGTCGCCGAGGCGGCTGTGCAGGCCACTGGCCAGGTTCAGGCCGGCCTGCAGGGCTAACAGCAGATCGCCGGCCATCTCGGCCGGCAGGATCCCGCCGGAAGGGGCCAGCCCCACCACGGCCACGGGCCGTTCGTCACCCTGGCCCTGGCCTGGGGCCCCGAGGAGGGGCCGGGCCTCGGCCAGGGAAGCCACGATGGGTACGGCGCGGGGGATCCCGGTGATCGCCTCCAGATCGGCGCCGGCATGGGCCGGATCCACCACGGCCAGGATCGGACCGGAGCGGTAGCGCAACAGGGCCAGGCCGGTCTTGCCGGAGAGGTTGTCCAGGCCGCCATGGAGCAGCAGCACCAGGGGGGCGGAGGCGCTGAGCATCAGGCCTCTGGGCCCTTGGCTTGGGCCTTGGCTGTGGAGTTGTCCTTGGATGGGCGGCTTGGGGACCGACGGCCTCCGGCGGCCTTGGACCCAACGGTTTTGGCTGGAGCGGCTTTGGCTGGAGCGGCTTTGGTTGGTGTGGTTTTAGCCCGAGTCACCTTGGAGCCAGCGACTTTGGGCCCGGCGGCATCGACCTGGGCGGCTGCGTCCCCGGTGCCCGGGGTCCAGCGGACCCCCAGGCCCGGTAGGGGCGTGGGCCGGAGGCAGTCCCCCTCGAGCACGGCTCCTTGAAAGGGGTCATCCACCAGGTTGAGATGGCTGTCGAGGTCGGGCCATTCCACCAGGGGCAAGAGCTGGGCGGCGGCGCTGTTCAACAGGCTGCTGTCCGAATAGCACCCCAGCATTACCCCCAGACCGAGCCCGCGGGCGCAGCGGGCCATCAGCAGGGCTTCCGAGAGTCCGCCGCTTTTGAGCAGCTTGATATTGATGCCATCCACCACCGGGGCCAGGCGCAGCAGGTCGGCCAGATTCCAGCAGCTCTCATCGGCCACCAGGGCCAGGGGCGCCTGGCCCGCCAGGGCGGCAAAGCCGGCCCGATCGGCGAGCGGATCGGCCTGGGCCGCCAGGGGCTGTTCCACCAGCACCACCCCCTGGTCCGCCAGCCAGGGCAGCATCGCCTGGGCCGTGGCCAGGTCCCAGCCGCCGTTGGCATCCACCTGCAGCTCCAGAGTCCCCGGGTGCTGGTCCTGGCGCCGGGCCAGGGCTTCGGTCACGGCCTGCACCAGGGCGCGGTCGTGGTCGGATCCGGCGGGGCTGCCCAGCTTGAGCTTGATGCGGCTGGCGGGCAGCTGCTGCCACCAGCGCTCGAGCCGCGCCAGCACCGCCGCCGGTTCCCCTAGCCCCAGGGTGACGCTGGTGGCGACACAGGCCCCCGGATCCAGCCCCCAGAGCCGGTGGAGCGGCTGCTCCAGCCGTTGCCCCCACCAGTCGTGCAGGGCCAGGTCCAGGCCGCAGCGGGCCGGCGGGCTCAGGCGGGCCAGCAGGGGGTCGAGGGCCTGGAGGGGCTCGGGGGCCAGGGGCTCGAGTTCGGGCACCAGGGCCGCCAGCTCGGCGGCAAGGGCGTCGGTTTCGTAGGCGCGCAGGCCGGTGTCAAAGCCGCCGGTTTCGCCCCTGCCAATCAGGCCATCGTGCTCGACCTCCACCAGCAGGTGCTCCACCGCGGCCGTGGTGCCCCGGCTGATGGCCAGGGGCACGGCCTTGGTGAGGGAAAAACGCCGCAGCCGAACTCGCATCCCTTGACGCCACCAGCGATGGACCTGCCCTGGCAGGCTGGCAGGGTCCAGGGGATTTCGGAGCACTCCAAGGGCAAACGCCCATGGCCATGGCCCTGAGCCGCCAGCTGGGGGCTTCGCCCAGGGCTGAAAAGCCAGTTCAAGCCGCCCGAAGCGGCTGGCCAGCGCCCCCTCCGCCCCAGGCGTCCCCAGCGCCCCCTCCAGCGCCCCCTCAGTCGCTCCATCCCCCGACCCGTTCTGACCGCCGCCCCATGACCGTGATCATCCCCGCAGGCACCCAGGCCCCCCAGGCGCCTGGGGCCCGCCGCGGCAGCTACTGGATCACCACCTTTGGCTGCCAGATGAACAAGGCCGATTCCGAGCGCATGGCCGGCATCCTCGAAACGATGGGTTACGTCGCCGGCAGCGACGAACACAGCGCCGATCTGGTGCTTTACAACACCTGCACGATCCGCGACAACGCCGAGCAGAAGGTTTACAGCTACCTGGGGCGCCAGGCCCAGCGCAAACGGCTCAACCCCCACCTCACCTTGGTGGTGGCCGGCTGCGTCGCCCAGCAGGAGGGCGAATCCCTGCTGCGGCGCGTGCCGGAGCTCGACTTGGTGATGGGTCCCCAACACGCCAACCGCCTCGATGTGCTGCTCACCCAGGTGGAGAACGGCCAGCAGGTGGTGGCAACAGGCGAGCACCAGATCCTCGAAGACATCACCACCGCCCGGCGCGACAGCACGGTCTGCGGTTGGGTGAACGTGATCTACGGCTGCAACGAACGCTGCACCTATTGCGTGGTGCCGTCGGTGCGGGGCAAGGAGCAATCGCGCCTCCCCGGAGCGATCCGCCTGGAGATGGAGGGCCTGGCCGCCCGGGGCTTCCGCGAAATCACCCTGCTGGGCCAGAACATCGACGCCTACGGCCGGGACCTGCCCGGCATCACCCCGGAGGGGCGCCGCCAGCACACCCTCACCGACCTTCTGCACCAGGTCCATGACGTGGAGGGGATCGCCCGGCTGCGCTTTGCCACCAGCCATCCCCGCTACTTCACCGAGCGCCTGATCGATGCCTGTGCCGACCTGCCCAAGGTTTGCGAACACTTCCACATCCCCTTCCAGAGCGGCGATGACGCCCTGCTTAAGGCCATGGCCCGGGGCTACACGGTGGAGCGCTACCGGCGCATCATCGACCGCATCCGTGAGCGCATGCCCGATGCGTCGATCAGCGCCGATGTGATCGTCGGCTTCCCCGGTGAAACCGATGCCCAGTACCGCCGCACCCTCGAGCTGATCGAAGCGATCGGCTTCGATCTGGTTAACACCGCCGCCTATTCGCCCAGGCCCAACACCCCTGCGGCCGACTGGCCCGGCCAGCTCGACGAGGCCGTGAAGGTGGAGCGGCTGAAGCAGATCAACCAGGTGGTGGAGCGCATCGCCCGCCAGCGCAGCGGCCGCTACCTGGGCCGGGTCGAGGAGGTGCTGGTGGAGGGTCCCAACCCCAAGGATTCCAGCCAAATGATGGGCCGCACCCGCTCCAACCGGCTCACCTTTTTCCCTTCCCACCGCAGCGATGGCCGCCCAATCGCGGCTGGCGAGCTGGTGGATCTGGTGATCGAGGATGTCCGTCCCTTCTCCCTCAGCGGCAGCCCCCTGGCCGCGGCCGGTTGGTCGCCCTCCCCGGCTGCCTCGATCGCCCAATCCACCCCAGAGCCTGCGGCCCCGCTGGCCGCCCCCCTGGCCTGACGCCGGAGCGCTGATACGTTTGGCGCCACTTCAACGGCGCCATGGCAGCACCCCCCACCCACCTCGGCCTGGTGTTCGGTGGGCTGTCGGGCGAACATGCCGTGTCGATCCGCTCGGCGATCACCGTGGCGGGCGCCCTGCGCCGCGGCGCCAACGCCGAGCGCTATCGGCTGAGCTGCTTTTACATCGACCAGCAGGGCCACTGGTGGCCGCCTGCCGTGGCCGATGCGGTGCTGGCCTCGGGCCTGCCGGCCCAGCCCGCAGACCTGCCGCCGGCGCCCCAGCGGCCCGGTTTTCGTGGCTTCCCCGACGGAGCCTTGGAGGTGGAGGTGTGGTTCCCGGTGCTGCATGGCCCCAACGGCGAGGACGGCACGATCCAGGGGCTGTTCAGCCTGATGCAGGTGCCCTTCGTGGGCTCGGGGGTGCTCGGCTCGGCCGTGGGCATGGATAAACAGGCGATGAAGGCCGCCTTCGCCGCCGCCGGCCTGCCCCAGGTGCCCTACGCCTGCGTGGAGGCCGCCGAGCTGGAGGGGCCTGAGCCCCAACGCACCAAGTTGCTAGAGCGGCTGGAGGCCCAACTCGGCTATCCCTGCTTCATTAAGCCGGCCAACCTGGGCTCCTCGGTGGGCATCAGCAAGGCCGTTGATCGCGACGCCCTGCTGGCGGGCCTGCGCGAAGCGGCCGGCCACGATCCCCGCCTGGTGGTGGAGCAGGGCGTCCAGGCCCGGGAACTCGAATGCGCCGTGCTCGGCGATCGCCAGATGGCCGCCTCGGTGCTGGGGGAGATCTGCTTTGACGCCGATTGGTACGACTACGACACCAAGTACACCGCCGGCCTCAGCCACACCGTGATTCCGGCCCAGGTCAGCGAGGCGATTGCCGAACGGGCCCGCGAAATGGCGATTGGGGCCTGCCGGGCGGTGGGGGCTGCCGGCCTGTCGCGGGTGGATTTCTTCTATGAGGAGGCCAGCGGCGCCCTCTGGCTCAATGAGATCAACACCCTGCCGGGCTTCACCAGCCAAAGCATGTATCCGATGCTCTGGGACGCCACAGGGTTACCGCTTGAGGAGTTGGTGCACCAGTTGGTGCAACTGGCGCAAGAATCCAGGCCACACACCGGTGCGAGCGTGGAGCCCAGATGATTCATGGACTGTTCTGGCTGCCCCTGCTGCTGGTGTTCGTGCTGCTCACGGCCCTGGGCTGGCTGGAGCGCAGGCGTCAGCAGCTGTTTCGCGACTGGGCCCAGGGGGCGGAGCTGGCCAAGCTCGATAGCTGTGGCGGCGCCAAGTTGGAGGGAGGCCTGCTCAGCTGGAGTGCCTTTGAGGCCGGCCAACTGGTCGAGAAGGATCAGTTTGTGGTGAAAACCCTCGAATGTGTGGAATTGCTGGCCCTGCGCTCCGGTGAGGCGCCCCTCACCGACGAGGCCCATGGCGCCTGTCGCCTACGCCTTGTAGGAGGCGGTCTGCACAAGGACCTGCCCTTTGCCGATGCGGAGCGGGCCCGCCGCTGGATCGACCAGCTGATGGCCCGAGCCCGCTGCGACCTGTGAGCCCTGTCGAGACGGAACGGCGCCCGGGGCCTGGGGCTGAGCGGCGCCGCCAGTTGCGCCTCCAACGCCGCAGCCAACGGCTGCGGGAGATCTGGCGCGTCTTGGTGCTGGTCGGAGCCTCCGCCGGCCTGGGCTGGGTGCTGCTCGGCCAGGGGTGGAGCTTGCGCAGCCCATCCCAGGTGGAGGTGGTGGGCAGCCGCCAGGTCTCCCGGGACCAGATCATCCAGGAGGCGCGGCTGCGCTTCCCGGTGCAGCTTCTCAATCTCCAGCCGCGCCAGCTCGCGGCCCAATTGGCCGCGGCCCTACCGGTGGAGAACGTCCAGGTGACCCGGCTGATGCTGCCGCCGCGGCTGCGCATCGACCTGGTCGATCGCAAGGCGGTGGCCCGGGCCGAACGCCGCACGGGCAAGGGCCTTGAGCAGGGCTATGTCGATCGGCTCGGCAATTGGATGACCAGCCGCCAGCAATCGGGCGCCATGGCGTCGGGCGGTGCACCGTTGCTGCTGGTGAGCGGCTGGCAGGACCACCTGCGACCGCCCCTGGCCCAGGTGCTAGGCCGCAGTGGCCAGCTGGGGTCCACCCTCATCGAGATCCATTTCGAGCCCAACGGCAACCTCTGGCTGGTTACCAGCTCCCTTGGCAAGGTGCGTTTGGGCCTGCCCGATGGCCAGCTGGGCCGCCGCCTCGACATGCTCAGCCACCTCTCCAGCCACCTGGCCACCCGGGTCAAGGGATTAAAGGTGCAGTCGATCGACCTCAGCGATCCGGACCACCCGGAGTTGGGCCTGCCGCCCAAGCCCAGGCCTGGCGGCCCTGGTGGCCCCGGCATGGGCGTGGATTAAGGCCTTGAAACCTTGACAAGGCGGTGGCCAAACCAGGGTTTCAAGCGAATCTGTCGCAATCGATCAGGCCCGCTGGACCAAGCGACGACATAATGCTGCCCAGGATGAACGGCATGGGACCTTCCATGGAGATCACGAACGAAGGCCCGTACAGCGCCAGCGTCCCTGGAGGAAACGGCATCGTGCCCAGCCAGACCGCCCGCATTGAGGTGATTGGCGTTGGTGGTGGCGGCAGCAATGCGGTCAATCGCATGATTGCCTCCGACCTGCAGGGGGTGGGCTACCGGGTGCTCAACACCGATGCCCAGGCCTTGATCCAGTCTTCGGCCGTGCAACGCCTGCAGCTGGGCCAGAAACTCACCCGTGGCCTGGGCGCCGGCGGCAACCCGGTGATCGGTCAGAAGGCGGCCGAGGAATCCCGCGACGAGCTGCTGCAATCGCTCCAGGGCGCTGACCTGGTGTTCATCGCCGCCGGGATGGGCGGCGGGACGGGCACCGGGGCGGCGCCGATCCTGGCCGAGGTGGCCAAGGAATGCGGTGCCCTCACCGTTGGCATCGTCACCAAGCCCTTCAGCTTTGAGGGCCGCAAGCGCATGCGCCAGGCCGAGGAGGGCATCGCCCGCCTAGCCGAACACGTGGACACCCTTATCGTGATCCCCAACGACCGGCTCCGGGACGCCATTGCCGGGGCGCCCCTGCAGGAGGCCTTCCGCGCCGCCGATGACGTGCTGCGTATGGGCGTGAAGGGCATTAGCGACATCATCACCAAGCCGGGCTTGGTGAACGTGGACTTTGCTGACGTGCGCTCGGTGATGGCCGATGCCGGAACCGCCCTGTTGGGAATTGGCGTTGGTTCCGGTCGCTCGCGGGCGATCGAGGCCGCCCAGGCGGCCATGAGTAGCCCCCTGCTCGAGTCGGCCCGCATCGATGGGGCGAAGGGCTGCGTGATCAACATCAGCGGCGGCCGCGACATGACCCTCGAAGACATGACCACCGCTTCGGAGGTGATCTACGACGTGGTCGATCCCGAGGCCAACATCATTGTCGGCGCCGTTGTGGATGAATCCCTCGAGGGGGAAATCCACGTCACCGTGATCGCCACCGGCTTCGAGGGTGGCAACACCTACCGGCCCGAACGCACGATCAGCACCTTCAGCGCCGACCTGCGCGCCGCCCATAGCCAGGCCCAGGAGGCCCCCGGAGCCAAGATCCCGCCCTTCCTCCTCAACCGTCAACAGGGGCTCTGAGGCCTTCGGGGGGCTACAGAGGCCGATAGAGGCGGCCCCTTCCCCCTGCCGCCACAGACGGTCCCATGGCGGGACCTGGGTCTCATCTTGCTGTCCTGCCGTAGGCGTTCTTGGGGCCGAAGGGCCCCTATTTTTTGATCAAAAATTGGGCCAAGCCCCTGATCCCAAGGGGCTTGGGAGTGTTGTCCCCCGTAGTGAACAGGCTGACCAATGGAAATGGGGTGACCCGGAGTCCACGCCTGCCTGGAGCATCCCGTGTGGCTGCTCCCTTCCGGTCCTGACCAGATTTGGGCGTCCGGGCCGCATGGGTCCGAGTCGGTTGGATGCTAGCAATGGGCCTGAGCCCCGGAGGATCGGTGCCCCTGCGTCCCGGCGATCTGATCCAGTTCAAACTCGACGGCAGGCCCATTGCCATGCTCACGGCCTGGGATGCCCTTTCGGCGGCCCTTGTGGAGGCCGCCGGCGCCGATGTGGTGCTGGTGGGCGATTCCCTGGCGATGGTGGTGCTCGGCCATGCCACCACCCTGCCGGTGACCCTGGAGGAGATGCTCCAGCATTGCCGCGCCGTGGGCCGGGGCCTGGGCCGCCCGCCCGCCCGCCAACCCCTGCTGGTCTGCGACCTGCCTTTTTTGAGTTACCAGTGCGGCCTCGATGGGGCCGTGGCGGCCGCCGGAGCCGTGCTGAAGCACAGCCCGGCCGCGGCGGTGAAGTTGGAGGGGGGCGAACCGGAAACCGTGGCCGTGGTTGACCGGCTGGTGCGCAGCGGCATCCCGGTGATGGCTCACCTCGGCCTCACGCCCCAATCGGTCCATCGCCTCGGCTACCGGCGCCAGGCCACCGATCCGATCAGCCAGGAGCGCCTCCGCCGGGCCGCCCTCAACCTGGAGGCGGCCGGCAGTTTTGCCCTGGTGCTCGAGCATGTGCCGGCCGATCTGGCCGGCAGTCTGCGGCGGGAGCTCACGATTCCTGTGATCGGCATCGGCGCCGGCGATGACTGCGATGGCCAGGTGCGGGTCACGGCTGATTTGCTCGGCCTCACGGAGCGGCAGCCCCCCTTCTGTCCGCCCCTGCTGGCCGGCCGCAGCCTGGCGATCGAGGCCCTGGGGGGCTGGGTCACGGGCCTGGCCGCCAGCGCTGCGCCGACCAGTCCGCCCATCAGTCCTCCCCCGTCCGCTCCTCCCACCACGCCACCAGCTCCCGCAGCACCCCATTGCTGAGGGCCAGGCCTTCGGGATCGCTCAGCCGCCAGCGGGGACCGTCTTGCAGCAGCAAGCGCCGCTCGCGATAGGGCTGCCAGCGCCCCAGTAGCTCCTCCAGCTCGCTGGGGGTCACGCCCGCCTGGCCGGCCAGCTCCGCCAGGCGCACCCCCTCGCGGCGGCGCAGCCCCACCAGCAGCCGTTCATCGAAGGGCAGCCCAGGGGCCTGGGTGGTGTCCTGGGGCGTTGGCGACCCACCGCTGGGACCGGCCGCCGCGCCTGGGACGGACCCGGGGCCCGGTGACCCGGTTGGGGAGCCCTGGGCCAGCCACTCGGCATAGGCGGCCCGGGTGCGGGGCCGGGCCAGGCGCTGGCCCCAGGGGGCGCTGGTGGCGCCCAGGCCAAAGCCCCACCAGCCGGCGCCATTCCAATAGACCCGGTTGTGGCGCGAAGCGTGGCCCGGTAGGGCGAAGTTGGAGATCTCGTAGTGGCCGTAGCCAGCGGCTTGGAGGGCCTGGGCCGTCAGCTCCATCAGGTCGGCGCCGAGGTCGGCATCGGGGAGCTCCAGCTCGCCCCGGCCCTGGCGCCAGGCAAACACCGTGCCCGGTTCAATGATCAGGTCATAGATCGAGAGGTGGGGTGGGGCCAGGGCCACGGCCTGGTCCAGCTGGTCGCGCCAGGCGGCCAGCCCCTGCTCGGGCAGCCCCTGGATCAGGTCCAAGCTCCAGCTGGCAAGGTCGCCCCCCTGGCGGGCCTGATTGAGCCAGGCTGCTGCCTGGAGCAGGTCGGAGCGGCGGTGGCGCCGCCCTAGCCGTTCCAGCACGCCGTCATCAAAACTTTGGCCGCCCAGGCTCACCCGGTTGACACCGGCGGCGAGATAACCGGCCAGCCGCGGCCCATCGAAGCTGGCCGGATCCATCTCCAGGCTGATCTCGGCCCCGGGGGCGAGGCCGAAGCGGGCCGCCAGGGCCGCCAGGAGGGAACCCAGTTGGCTTGGGGTCAACATCGAGGGCGTACCGCCCCCCACGTACACGGTGGAGAGGGGCGGACCGGCTGGGGCGGCGGCGATCTCGCCCAGCAGCAGCTCCAGGTAGGCGGCGATCGAACCGGACTCGGCCCCATCGGCATGGTCGCCCAGGGGCACCACGGCGAAGTCGCAGTAGAAGCAGCGCCGGTGGCAAAAGGGGATGTGCAGATAGGCGCTGCGGGGCGGCCAGGCGCGGCGGCTGACTCCGCCCTGGGGGGCCCCTGCGCCGGGCTCTGGGCTGTGGCCAAGCCCAGACGGGCGGTTAAGCACCCCAGTCAACGGGGCCTGGATCGGGCATGCTTCCTGCTTAGGGATCGGGACAAGCACGTCACAGGCCATGGTGGACAGCCTCATCCTGGTTCTGTTCCTGATTTCCGGGGCCGCCACCGGCTGGCTGGGGGTGGACCTGCTGCCCGAGGACCTGCTGATCCAGGTCACGAACCCGGAGGGCCTGCGCTGGGTGATGGGCGGCTTTGGCGCCTTCTTTGGCCTGGTGGCGGGGTTCTTCTTCCAGCAGCTGCGCAAGCGCCTGATGCGCCAGGTGCGCTCCATGCCCACCGACCTGCTGGTCAGCCGGGCCGTGGGCCTGATCCTGGGCCTGCTGGTGGCCAACCTGCTGCTGGCGCCGATCCTGCTGCTGCCCCTGCCCTGGGAGGTGGTGTTCGTCAAACCGCTGGCGGCGGTGCTGAGCAACGTGTTTTTCGGCGTGTCGGGCTACAACCTGGCCGAAGTGCATGGCCGCACCCTGCTGCGTCTGTTCAACCCCGCTAGCGCCGAAGCCCTGCTGGTGGCCGATGGGGTGCTGATGCCCGCCACCGCCAAGATCCTCGACACCAGCGTGATCATCGACGGCCGCATCCGCGGCCTGCTCGATTCCGGCTTGCTGGAGGGCCAAGTGATCGTGGCCCAAGCCGTGATTGATGAATTGCAGGCCCTGGCCGATTCGGCCAACAATGAGAAGCGGGCCAAGGGCCGCCGCGGCCTCAAGCTGCTGGCCGAATTGCGCGAGCAGTACGGCCGGCGCCTAGTGGTCAACACCACCCGTTACGAGGGCAGTGGGGTGGACGACAAGTTGCAGAAGCTCACCGCTGACACTGGCGGCACCTTGGTCACCACCGACTACAACCTGGCCAAGGTGGCCGAGGTGCAGCAGCTCAAGGTGATGAACCTGAGCGAACTGGTGATGGCCCTGCGGCCCGAGGTGCAGCCCGGCGATGGCCTGCAGCTCAAGATCGTGCGCGATGGCAAGGAGGCCGACCAGGGCGTGGGTTACCTGGAGGACGGCACGATGGTGGTGGTCGAAGGGGGTAAGGGCCGCAGCGGCGAGCGGATTGCGGTCACCGTCACCGGCGCCCTGCAGACCCCCACGGGCCGGATGGTGTTCGCCCGCAGCGACCAGGAGGCGCAGCCGCGTCGCAGCAATCGGGCGAAATCCGAACCGAACCGGCCCGAGGCGCCGGAGCATGACGCCACGAACCCCCGCTAGGCTCCCGGTTCAGGCCTGCAGTGATCCGCGGATGTCGGTATCAGCCCCCTACTACGGCGATTCTGCGGTGATGCGCACGCCGCCGCCGGATCTGCCCTCCCTGCTGCTGAAGGAGCGGATCGTTTACCTGGGCCTGCCCCTGTTCAGTGACGACGACGCCAAGCGCCAGATGGGCATTGACGTGACCGAGCTGATCATTGCCCAGCTGCTGTTCCTGGAATTCGACAATCCGGACAAGCCGATTTTCTTTTACATCAATTCCACCGGCACCAGCTGGTACTCGGGTGATGCAATCGGCTTTGAAACCGAAGCCTTCGCGATCGCCGACACCCTCAGCTATGTCAAGCCGCCGGTGCACACGATCTGCATCGGCCAGGCCATGGGCACCGCCGCCATGATTCTTTCAGCCGGCACCAAGGGCCACCGGGCCGCCCTGCCCCACGCTTCGATCGTGTTGCACCAGCCCCGCAGCGGCGCCCGCGGCCAGGCCACCGACATCCAGATCCGGGCCAAGGAGGTGCTGCACAACAAGCACACCATGCTCGAAATGCTGTCGCGCAATACGGGCCGCAGCGTTGAGCAGCTCTCTAAGGATTCCGACCGCATGACTTACCTCACCGCCGCTGAGGCGGTGGAGTACGGCCTGATCGACCGGGTGCTCACCAGCCAGAAGCAGTTGCCGACGGCGCTTCCGGGCGCGGTTGCCCCGATCTGATCCGCCCCCAGCCCCGCTCCTAGGCCTCACCGCCCAGGTCATCCCGTCCAGTTCCGCCCGCCACCGCCGCCTCTTCAGACCCATGCCCATCGGCACCCCCAGCGTTCCCTACCGCCTTCCCGGCAGCCAGTACGAGCGCTGGGTTGACATCTACACCCGCCTGGGCGTGGAGCGGATCCTGTTCCTCGGCTCCGAGGTGAATGACGCGATCGCCAACAGCCTGGTGGCCCAGATGCTCTACCTCGATTCCGAGGACAGCTCCAAGCCGATCTACCTGTACATCAATTCGCCTGGCGGATCGGTGACCGCCGGACTGGCGATCTTCGACACGATGCAATATGTGAAATCCGATGTGGTGACGATCTGCGTCGGCCTGGCGGCCTCGATGGGGGCCTTCCTGCTGGCCGCTGGCACCAAGGGCAAACGCCTGGCCTTGCCCCACAGCCGCATCATGATCCACCAGCCCCTGGGCGGCACCAGCCAGCGCCAGGCCAGCGACATCGAGATTGAGGCTCGCGAAATCCTGCGCATCAAGGACATGCTCAACTTGAGCCTGGCGGACATGAGCGGCCAGAGCCTGGAAAAAATCGCCAAGGACACAGACCGCGACTACTTCCTCAGCGCCGCCGAAGCCAAGGACTACGGCCTAATCGACCGGGTGATCTCCCATCCCACCGAGGCTGCCGCCTCCTGAGCGGCACCGGCTCTTGCCCCTGAGCTAGGGGTGGAACCAACCCGGATCGGGGGCAAGAGCCACCGCATCCAGGCCCCATGGCCAAGCGCCTGTCAGGGCATTCCCCCTGGCAGGCGCTTTCGTAAGCTCCTCCTTTGCCCTGCCTGCAGACGCCTGATGGCCAAGCTTTATTACGACACCGACGCCGACCTCAGCCTGCTGAACGGCAAGACGGTGGCCATCATTGGCTACGGCTCCCAGGGCCACGCCCATGCCCTCAACCTCAAGGACAGCGGTGTCACCGTGGTGGTGGGCCTTTATGAGGGCAGCCGCTCGGCCGAGAAGGCCAAGGCCGATGGCCTGGAAGTGCTCAGCGTTGCCGATGCTTGCGCCAAGGCCGACTGGATCATGGTGCTGCTGCCCGATGAGTTCCAGAAGGCCGTCTACGACGCCGAGATCGCGCCCCACCTCAGTGCTGGCAAGGTGCTGAGCTTCGCCCACGGCTTCAACATCCGCTTCGAGCTGATCAAGCCTCCGGCTGACGTCGACGTGGTGATGATCGCCCCCAAGGGCCCGGGCCACACCGTGCGTTGGGAATATCAGAACGGCATGGGCGTGCCCGCCCTATTCGCCATCCACCAGGACGCCACCGGCCATGCCCGGGCCCTGGCCATGGCCTACGCCAAGGGCATCGGCGGCACCCGCGCCGGCATTCTGGAAACCAACTTCAAGGAAGAAACCGAAACCGACCTGTTCGGCGAACAGGCCGTGCTGTGCGGCGGCCTCTCTGAGCTCGTTAAGGCCGGTTTCGAGACCCTGGTGGAAGCGGGCTATCAGCCCGAGCTGGCCTACTTCGAGTGCCTGCACGAGGTGAAGCTGATCGTGGATCTGATGGTGAAGGGAGGCCTCACCGCCATGCGCGATTCGATCTCCAACACCGCCGAATATGGCGACTATGTGAGTGGCCCGCGCCTGATCACGGCCGAAACCAAGGCCGAGATGAAGCGCATCCTCGGCGACATCCAGGACGGCACCTTCGCCCGCAACTTCGTGGCCGAATGCGACGCCGGCAAGCCGGAGATGAAGCGCATCCGCGAGCGCGATGCCCAGCATCCGATCGAACAGGTGGGCAAGGGCCTGCGCGCCATGTTCAGCTGGTTGAAGACCGCCTGATCCAGGTCATGGCTCCTGTTTCGGGTCGGCGGACCCCATGACCCTGGCCCCTGGGGTGGATTCCGTTGGGATCCACCCCTTTTTGCTGGTGCTGCTGGCCTGCGGCCTCGACCGCCTCCTGGGCGATCCCCCCGGCTGGCCCCATCCCGTGGTGGTGATGGGCTGGTGGATCAACCGCCTGCGCCATCTGGCTGAGTTGCTTGCCGGAGATCGCCCCTGGGCCTTGCGGCTAGCCGGTTTTGGCATCACCGGCGTGCTGGTGGGCGGCAGCGCCCTGGCGGGTTGGGGCCTGGAGCAGCTGGCCCGCTGGTGGCCGGCCCTGGGCCTGCCCCTCGTGCTCCTGGGCCTGGCCAGCGCCCTGGCGGGCCGCAGCCTGGAGCAGGCGGTGCAGGCTGTTTTGGCGGTGTTGCCCGAGCCGGAGGCGCCTGGGCCGGCTGGGCCTAAGCCGGGGCAGCTGGAGCCCCAGGCCCCCGAACCCGGCGCTTTGGAGCCAGGCCCCCTGGAGCCGGCCCGCCAACGGCTGGCCTGGTTTGTGGGCCGCGACACGGCCGATCTCGATCGGGCCGAAATCCTGAGGGCGGCGGCCGAGAGCGCCAGTGAAAACGCCGTGGACGGCCTGTTTGGGCCCTTGTTCTGGATGCTGGTCGGCGCGGCCTTGCTGTTGGCCGGCAGGGGCCATGGCGGCCCCGGCCCCCTTTCCCTGGCCTGGGCCTACAAGGCCAGCAGCACCCTGGATTCCATGCTCGGTTACCGCCGGGGTCGCCTGCTCTGGCTGGGAACCGCCGGCGCCCGCCTCGATGACCTGCTCACCTGGCTGCCCTGCCGCCTGGTGGCCCTGGGCCTGCCCCTGGCGGCGGGCCAACCCGGCCAAAGCTGGTGCCTATTCCGTGCGGCCCTGGTCGATGGCGCCTCCGATCCCTCCCCCAATGCGGGCGTATCCCAGGCGGCCTATGCCCATGCGGTGGGGGTGCAGCTGGGGGGAGCCAACCGCTACGGCGGCCAGTGGCGCCAGAAACCGCTGCTGGCCCAGGGGCAACCCCCAGCCGATCGGAGGGCGATTTTGACGATCCTGGCCTTGAGCCGGCGGCTGGAGGCGCTCTGGCTGGCGGTGGCCCTGGGCGCTGTCTGGCTCTTGGGTTAGTAGGCGCCGCGGTCGCGGGGGAACAGGACCACGCCGATGGTTCGCAAGACGATCTGCAGGTCGAGCCAAATCGTGCGGGTGCGGGCGTAATGGAGATCGAGCCGCACCCGGTTGGGGTAGCTGAGGTTGTTGCGGCCAGAAACCTGCCATAGGCCCGTCATGCCGGGACGCACCGCCAGCACCGCATCCATCGAGCGGCCGTAGCGCTCCAGCTCATCCCACACGATCGGCCGGGGGCCCACCACGCTCATCTGGCCCTGGAGCACATTCAGGAACTGGGGCAGCTCATCAAGGCTGGAGCGGCGCAGGAAGCGGCCGATCGGGGTGATGCGGGGATCGGCCTTCAGTTTGAAATCGCGGGCGAATTCGGCGCGTAACTCTTCCGAGGAGGCCAAAACCGAGGCCAGATGGCGGTCGGCATCCTTGCGCATCGTGCGGAACTTGATGCAGCCGAAGGATTTGTAGCCCCGGCCAATGCGGCGCTGCACGTAGAACACCGAGCCGCGCGAACTCAGCTTCACGACCACAGCCAACACCAGAAACACTGGTGCGCCAAGGCTGAGTACCCCTAGGGAGAAGACAATGTCGCCGGCACGCTTGATCACCCGGCCGCGGAGCGACTGGCTCGCCAGCAGGCGATGGGCCGTGGGATCGGCCGGAATCGTGGCCAGGGGACTCAAACGCTGCGCCGCCCCAGGGAAAGATGACTTCATTTAACCGGCCCGGCCCCAGGCGATCTGGGCCCGGGCGGTCACTCAGGCCAGAGGCACACAAAATCGAGGCTTGCCCGAGTTGGCTGGCCAACAGGCAACCTGGGCGCCGGGGGCAGGGCCCCTGCCCTTCAGGATTCCCATGCTCCCCAAGCCAGGGCTTGGCTGCGCTGGGCCCGTCGCTGCCCGTGGTCATGCCAGGCGCGTTCCAGCACCGCGGCGAACCGTTGGCGAAACTGGGCCCCACTGAAGCGCCCAGCCCAGGCCCGCTGACGCTCTGCCGGCAGCTGGCGCCAGAGCTGTCCTTGGTGGAAGTGCTCCAGGGCGGCCACCAGGCTGGCGATGCTCTGCTCGGGAAACAGCAAGCCCGTGGGCTCGGCAAGGCCCTGGCTGAGGCAGCGCACCGTATCGAGCAGGCCGCCGCCGCCAAAACCGATCACCGGCGCCCCCGCCGCCATCGCCTCCACCGGGGCGATGCCGAAATCCTCCAGGCCGGCAAACACGTAGGCGCGGCATCGGGCTAACAGCCCATTCACCACCGCGGCGTCCTGGCGGCCTAGCAGGGTCACGGTTGGGCCGGCCAGGGCCTGCAACCGCTGGCGCTCGGGTCCATCGCCCACCACCAGCAGGGGCAATCCCGTGCGGTTGAAGGCCTCAATCACCAAGTCAACCCGTTTGTAGGGCACCAGCCGGCAGAGGCAGAGATAGGTGTCATCGCGGGGCTGGTCCCAGCGGAACCGCTCCACGGCCACCGGCGGGTGCACCACTTCGGCGCGGCGGCCCCAGTAGCGGCGGATGCGTTCGGCCGTGAAGCGGGAGTTGGCCACCAGCTGGTCGGGCCGCAGGCTGCTGGCCAGATCCCATTGGCGCAGCTGGTGCAACTGCAGGCGAATCAACGGACCCAGGGGACTGCGGGCCAGGGCCGATTGGCCCAGGTAGGCGTGCATCTGGTCCCAGGCGTAACGCACGGGCGTGTGCACGTAGCTGACATGCAGCTGGTCGGGACTGGTCAATACCCCCTTGGCAACCAGGTGGCTGCTGCTCACCACCAGGGGGTAGGCGCCCAGGTCGAGCTGCTCAATCGCCAGGGGCAGCAGGGGCAAGTACTGCTGCACATGGCTGCTGCCCCAGGGCAGGGCCTGGATAAAGCTGGTGTGGATCGGGCGGCCCGCCAGCCAGCTGCCCGGCCGGCGACTCTCGCCATCCACCAGGGCATGGAGCTGGGGCTGGCCCAGGAGTTGATCCAGTTCCCGCACCACTAGCTCGGCCCCCCCGACCGAGCGGGGTGTGAACCATTCGTGCACCAGGGCCGTCGGGCCAGGGAGGGAGCTCATGGGCCGCACCCTAAGGGCTGGACATCAGGTCCCCATCAGATCACAAAAGCTGTCAAGGCGTTGCCGCGCTCCGCCCCCATCTCGATGCTGGACGCAGCAATAGCCAACCATGCCGATACGCGCCCTACTGGAAGAGGCCCTCGTGGAGCCCTCGATTGGGGAAACGCCCTGTTTTATTTGGCATGCCACCCCGGTTGGCATTGCGGCCCTTTGGCGCCGGGGCCAGGCTCCCACCCCTCCGCCGTTTGAGGACGCTCTCAAGGAAGGATTGGCCGTGGGCCTGGACCTCAGTCGCGAGGAACGGGAGTTTCACCAATTGGGCGTGGGTCTGGTGCTGTTGTTCCACAGCTGAGACGGTCGGCCCCTGCTGGTTTTGGGGTCTTGCCGTTTCCGGGAATAGGACACTCCATCTGGGTTGAACCAATCTGGAGTTTTTGAACCTATCTTGATCAGCCCAGCCTGTGCCCGAGATCACACTCCAACCCAACGGCCATAACGACAACCCAACGGCTACATCGACAGCCACGGAGAAACCAGTAGCCCCATCTTGGTAATAGGGCGAAGATCGGCCCTATTCAGGTGAAAACGCGGGTGGCCACTTCCACCACGGCAAAACCGATCAAGGCCATTAAGGCCAATAGGGAACTCACCTGAGACATACCCGAACCCCCGAACTGGGCCAATCCTAAAGGAAATCTGTAGGCCCGCTAGCCCCCTGGTGGGCAAGGTCGCAATTCAACACACCAAAGCGCCTTCGCCCCAGGGCTGTCAGGGCTAGGCCCGCTTACTCGAACTGGCCCCCAGGCTGGCGAGGGGCTTCAACGCGGTTGCTCCAGGCCCCCTGAAGACCCATCGGCGAAGCAAAGATGGGAATGGTAAGACTGAAATCCCCAAGACTGAAATCCCCAAGACCCTGCGACGACAGGTCCAACCGTCTCCCTTGGTTGTGTTGAGATCGGTCCCTGGCTCTGGAGTGCTGCCACCGATCACGATGCCATGGCCGCACTCCAGGGAGAGGGTCTCCTACCGCTCGATTGGCCTGACCGGCTTGCCCTCAACCAGTCCCCAAAGTTGGCGCCATCATGAAGAGATCGGTCGTACCTTGCTCGGCTGGAGCTTCCCCGAGGATGGGCGCGCTGCCATGGAAGGGGCCCGCAGGGAGGAACCCAGTCAAGTTGGACGTCTGACGATCACAAGCGCTCCGGTAACCAAGCTGCTACACGGACGCAAATGCCTGTACCAGCCTAATCTGCGTCACCACAAAAGCCAATGAATTCTGGATGGGCCTCCAGCAATGGATTGAGGCGTTTTCTCAAATCAGCGAGTAGCTTTAGCACTCGGGGGTGATTTTCAAATTCCCGCTTTACCACTAGATTGTCGCCCACCATGAGGGGGAGTTGCAGGGGCAAGAAATATTGGGGTTGGGGATAAAATTCAATCGAAAAAATCGATGCATAGCCAACCAACAACTCCGATTCCCAGCGCCCTTCCCATTTGTCTCGTTTGTAACGGCTAATCCGGGAAGGGGAATTCCACAGGCCCATGCGTTTTAAGCAGGCTTCAAATTTCGGGAATGCCCCATCGGGTAGGGCCAGGGACGGATATTGGGAGACCATCTCAAAGGTCAGCCCATCCCCCGCGGCCAGCAAGGGGTGATTTTGACCAACCACTAGATTAATCGGATGGCGTAGCAGGGGGAATGAGGCGAAATCCGGGTCATCCTCATCGGGTACATCTGGATAGGCACCTATCCAGGCATCTAGGATGCTATCCCGCAGAAGATTGAGAGGTTGCTGCACATTAAGCAGATCATGATTCCCCGGCAGCCAGCCTTCGGGTGTGGGATCAAGATAGGTTTTGGCTGACCAATACATAGCCTCAATCCGAAGCGGGCGTCCGCCTAGCCAGCGATGGCGCTGATGAACGACCCGCTCCAGATTCAAGAGATTGGCATCACCTTTGAGGTGCCATTCACCGTTGTTCTTTGAAGCGTTAATGTTGAATATGGTTTCGCAGCGATTAATATTGCGGCTGATTGTCGATTGGTGCTGGCCTAGGAGTTTGGAGGCAATGGCACCCGATCGCAGCCATAGGACGCCGTCCAAGGACGCCAGGGTATCAACATCGACCACGATGGAACTCAGTATAAACAGAATTAATGCTCATTACCCTACATCAAGTCGCCGCCCTTAAGGGTGGCGACTTCTAGTAAATGCATAATCCGCATCCGGCCCTAGCCAGCACCTGGGCAGGTCCTGGTTGGGAGAGCGGTTGGGGCCATTGTTGATCCGGGCTGTAGGCCGTGGCTCCCAAGCCAGGGCAGGTTGGTTAGAAGGACTCGCGCTTGCTTCCCAGGCCCCGAAGCAGACGGCCCGCTTTGGGCTTGGAGTACCCCTGGCCGCGGTGGGGAGCCCGAGTTCTGCCCGATGGAATGCTGTCTGGCACTCGGTTTGAAGGAGTTGCGGGGGGGATTTAAGGCGCGTTCCAGTCTTGCCCCTGACTGGGGAGTCTCTCTTTTTAGGGCTCGCAGCCCCAGGGCCTTCCAGGGCTTGCAGCCCCAGGGCCTTTCGGGGCCTAGGCAGCCGAGCAAGAATCGCACCCAGCCCTTGCGCGGGAGCTCCCTGACCAGGTCGGTCAGTCCCGAATCGCTTTGCAAAAATGACAATTCGGCTGGCGGATCTTGCTGGTGGTGCAAGCGCTGCCAGGGTTTGGGCGTGTTAGAGCCGTTACTCGCATCGTCTGTAGCGTGGCGAACAGCGGATGGGGAACTTCTGCTGTACAAGTGATGCATAGAAGCCTCGTCTTGAGGTTTAAATTTTATTAATCTTTTACTAGTGCGTTCCTCCACGTTTGCATCAGCTGCCGATATTTTAAGACAATCGGCCAGTCTTTTTGAGCAATACTTCCCCCGGCCCCTCGCGATCGCTGAGTTGGCAAGACACTGTCATGTCAGCACGAAAACCTTAAGCACCGTCTTCGTTAGCATTGTTGGTGAAGCCCCGAGCACAACGATCAAGCGCTGGCGTTTGAAGAAGCTGGCCCATTCGATTGTCCGTAAGCCCGAAGAGTCGTTGCTTTGGCATGGACTGGAAACTGGTATTGCTTTTACACGCCTAGATAAACGTCTTTTTCAGGAAATGTATTGCCAGGATGTTTGCAGCTTTCGGCGAAGCTGTGACCATGTGCGGCCGCAAGCCGCCTCCCTTATCCCTTGGGATGAGCATTGTGATGCCACAAGGGAAATTGAATTGATTATCCAGGCCAGTGGTTGCAACCAGTTTGGGCTTATTGCTACGAGCTCTGGAGGCCCTTGCGATCAAGCTTATTTACCTAGTAAAAATCTAGTAATGATCCGTTAAGATTAGGTCCTCCATCTCCACCGTTAAGCCGCAGTCGTTGAAGTTTGAAGCGGGTGGTAGCCGCAATTCCCTTAACCATTCCACCAGGAAGCGTCGATCCCGCATCGCCACCGCCAATTCGGTCACATCCAGCCCGTCATAGTCTTCACGCCGGATTGACCGCTGCAAATCATCGAGCTCCACACAGATCGCCCGATAGAGAGCGTATTCACGATCGGTTAGGTGGATGATTGTTTTTCGGTGGGTTTCAACCATGCCGGATCTGCCCAATCCCGGCGTGGGTGCCTGGGGATTGGCCTCGATCGCAGCAGTGGTTCTGACGATTTCCCATCTTCCCCTGCCTAGCCTCTAGCCAAGCCTAGGCTCAGATCACTTGAGATGGTGAAGCGCTGTGAAATTGCTGTTGATAAGCGCCATTGAGCAAGGCTTGTAGAGCAAATGAGAGGACCGTTGCTTAATCCTTGGTCAATCCAATGCGGCGCCTAGCCGACCATGCGCCCAAACAATAAAGCCCAGTGCATCTAGGGTTGTGATTTCGATCTGCCGAATCTTATTGATCGTTTGATCAGCACTGTGGCCGATCAAGCAACAGCTCGTTGGTGGTTTTCTAAGGCTGAACGGCTACCTAGGGCGACCTCGTGTCAACAGCACTCTGATCAAACTAGCCAGAGTGCCCCTGCTAGCCAGTGTCAAGTAGGTCTGTTGGTACGAGGGGGGCGTTGTTCGTTGCGAATCGCTACTCCGCCTGATCCGCTAGCCCACCAGCGGCCGGGCCTGGATTGCGGCCAAGCTCTACAGCCCATTGGGGTGGCTTAGGTCGCAGGCGTTTTCAAGGTCGCAGGGCGAACAAGGGTTGCTGAACGGCCGTCTGCCCCCGCTCTGCCCACCAATGGGGGCACTGGTTTCCTTGTAACCGGGAGGCCGTAATCACGGCACCCCAGACGCGGCAAACGCCTTCGCAGCCCTGCTGGGCGGAGAAATTGGCGCAGGAGGAGCAGTTGCGGAGCAGACCGACCATCAATTCTTAAGAGAATCTGAAGGAGCCTAGGTTCGGCCGGGCGGCCGCCTGGGGTGGCTCAGTGAAACTTCACAGGAGCACCTCGGGAGGCAGGTGGGGAGGGGCGCCTCACCCCTGAGGCGGCTGCGTGGCGGCGCTAGCGCTCAGCGACACGCAGCGATGGCCAGGGTCGGATCGTGGGCAACGGGTGGCAGCCTGACAGCACCGATCCCGGAGCAGGCGCTGCGGCAAGAAGCCTTTCTTGGCATCAGGCAGGGATCGTGCCATGCCGAAAAGGCCTATCCCAATCCAGCGTTACCGCCTTGCCTTGGCCTCGGCTCCCCTCCTGCAGCCATTCCCTTGCTCCATCCCTGCGTCGTAGGAGCCAAGCGATTGCGCGAGGGAGGCAGCTGGAAGAGCTGGCCTAGGGATGGCTGTCAAAATGGGATGCCAGGCACCTTCTAGGGCCTGGTTCGCGCCTGGTGAGGGCGATGGTGTTGGCATCGTCTCTAGGACTATCTGGCCCCAGGCGGGCCCTGCTAGCAACGCCAGCAAGGTCGACCAGGGGAGCCAATGGCCGGAGATCGCCAATCGTCCCTTGATCGGGGAAATCGGTTCAACCGCTTCCCCCAGCCCCCGACCAGGAGCGCTCGCGCTGCCCTAAGGCTTGGGCTTGGTGGTGGTTGGACGAACGGCCAGGCAAACGGCAAGGAGAATGCCTAGGAGGGGTGGTCAGCGCTGAAGCGTTTCAATTTGAGCGTGCATAGAATTTCTTCGAGAAATAGCACTACGGGGGCGACAAAGACAAACAGCCCATTGACGTTGATGAATAAATTTTCAGTCAGGATGACCAAAATGAACAGCGAGAGGCCTAGGGCCTCAACCCCCAACAGCCAGCGCCGAATCGGGCGGGGATAGGCCTGGGCTGCCGCAGCTCGTAGGGTTCTAATGGTGAGCACAAAGGCCGCTGTGTCGACCAGTAGGAAGAGCATCTGGTATTGAAAGTTAACCCATTGCGAATCACTCCATAGCCAGAAACTACCCTGGCCCCCGCCGTAATGAATGGAGATGAAAGCGCTTTTTGGAATGATGACCACCACCGTTAGGATGCAGCCCAGAAGGGCCATCTCTAGGGGGTTTAGTTTGTTGTTTAATTGCACCAAGTTGCGGATCTTGTACCAGAGCAGCAACATTGTTACCGCGATCAGGATGATCGACAGGGTTGTGATCATCAAGGAGGCGCCGCTTGCGGCTGGTTGCACGTTGGGCAGGCTGGCGGGCACCAGGGTGATGGCCACCGCAAAAACGCCATCCACCATGTTCAGCAGGCTGGCCGATTCCCTGGGGGTCCCCCGCATGGATGCCATTAGCTAATAAGGTCAAGACTACTGCGACCCACGCCAGGCACCTGGCGTCTAGGGCGGCCTCGGCCTAGGGCGGTGAACCATGGGCGAGCAAGCGAAGCGCCCGCACAGTGGTTTTTAGGCCTGAGCCATGGCGCACGCAGACCCCCTCGCTGGGACGCAGCTCACGAGGATCGCCTTTCACCGGTGGGGGTTCGTTGACACCACCCCTAGGGGGTTGCGCTGCCATGGGCAGCACCTCTAGTGTCCCAGCAGCACTACGGATGGGGCCTGGCCCCAAACCGCAACGGCATGAAGACCCTGATCAAGACCCTGGCCCACGGTCTGAGCCTCGAAGGCGAGGCCAGACCCCTGGCGCCGACGGTGTACACCACGGCGATCCGCTCGGAGGGTGCCCTGGTGGAATCCCTGGCCGGCATTGCCCAGATCGCCCAGGGCCTGGGCTTTACCCGCTACAACGAAACGATTTATTCCCAGGATGGCCTCAGTGCCACCTACCACGCTGAGCATGATGATTGGGCCGTTTCGTTGGCGATAGATTGCTGCACCTTGAGAAAGACCGCATCCCTGGCGGTGAGTGGCATTCACAATGACGAGGCCTACACCCTCTTTAATGAGGCGAGTTCCCAGCTGTTTGGCGATTGCTGATCTCCTGGGGGAACCATGGAGGCCTAATTCGATCTATAGCCAAGTTTTTGGCGAGTATGGAATGCATTTGGTTTTGGTCTCTTTTGATTCCTGGGCATTGCTAGTGGTGGTTCTTTAGACCATCTTTTGGACCAAGCCGTATACGCGGGCGATTATTAAGCCAAGCAAGTCTAGTAGCATAAGGCTGTGGATTAATACATAGAAGCGACCTGTGCGAGTGACCCCTTGAAATTTTGAGCTGCCCTTGTTGACAATCGAAATCACGGAGGTGTGGTAGTAGTCAAAAGAAGTGATGGGTTCCATTTCATCAGGGAGCGACACAACCTGCTGGGGGCTTGCCCTGTTGACAAAATCGACACGCCACATGATCCAGCCCCAGGTCAGCACAAAGCAGGGGATGAAGACGATGATTTGGCCCACCAGTAGCCGTGGGCTAACCGCGGGAGTGAATAGAAGGGCATTGAGTAAGGCGAATTCCATTAGCAAACGCAGGCAATACCAGATGCCCACGGCATCAAACAGCCAGCGCGGCACAAGCTTGCCCCGAAGCAGGGCCAGCCAGAAAAGTGGGAACGAGACGATAAATAGAATGCCAAGCGGCCGAACCAGGGCCTGCATGAAAGCATCGATGCTGATGATCAGGGGATTGCCCGACTGGGCGACAAAGCCCTGGGCATCCTTCAGAAACAGGCCACTAATCGCAATTTGGAGGAGTGCCAGTAAAGACAGGGCTAGCCCCTCCTTGACCTGTTCGCTATTGGTGCGCGACCCCTTGGCGATCCAAGTAACCATGGCGTGGCCGTGATAATTCGATTGCAAGTCTACCAATCGTTTGGATAGCCTCTTCGCTTCGCTGGCCAAGATTGCTATTCTTTCTCGGCTAGGTAATTGTCTTGTTCTCGTAGAAGTGCACAAGATTTTGAAGTGCCATGGGCTCGGCTGGGCCAACGAAGTGATTTAGACGCCAGCTATCGCCTGGCGAGTTGTTCATCCCTGCGCCTAGATATTTAGTGCTGGCCGATCAAATTTTTTAAGCCCCGGCTGCGGCCCTGGCCAGGACGTCCATCCTTCATTAAAGGTTTTATAAAACGGAGAGGGTGTCCTCTGAACCACCTTTGAGAAAGGAGGCCAGCACTGGCTTCTAGGTGAGGGGGCTCGGTAAATACACCACCATTTGCACCACCACTTTGCCGGGCTTGCTGGGGATGGGCTGGGATCTTTGGGGACGACGATCCGGATCGATCCTCCCGCGTTTGTTGACCGCCTGGCAGGGGTAAAGCGAGAACCTGGTGCTCATTCGGTCCAGGCGACGATCAGCTGGCAACCCAGCGAATGTGCTCTGGGTTGTGTGCAACGAACGATCGGGGGCTCGACGCTCCGCAGGGTGCTACGGCCGGCAGCGGCTTCCCTCAGCGTGCCACGGCTGCGCCGTGGCCTGCGTCGGTCGCCGCCGCCGCCCTCCGCGGGGGATGCCAAGTGGGGATGAAGAGCGTGGCGATGCTCCCGCGGCTGCGGTGGCCAGGCGTTTGGAAGGCACCAGCTTGGCGAGGAAAGGCACCGGTGCTCCGCGCGCGGCTGCGCGGCCGATTCACACAGAAGCCTGTAGTTCGTAGCGAGAGCTTCTCGTTTTGTGCCCGTCAGATCAGTGGCGGCGATTCGCTGAGAAGCACTGCGGCGGCTCGGGCCTCCCGCCTTATTAGTGCTCCTGTACTGGTAGAATAAGAACTGCGCCAAAGGCCCCGAGCCCATCGCCTGCGGCAACGAAATCCCGAGACAACCTGCTCCGTTCGTTTGCTCTGTAGGTCATGAATTCACACCCTTCAGTGGTGGCACAGGCCGCTGCATTGGGTTCTTATCCGGTTGGGCCATTGCTGGCGCCGGCCGTGATCACCCCGCTGAGGCCCGCCCGCGCTGGTCGGGTGGTGGTCGCCGGTGGTGGGCGCGATCTGCTCTGGTCCCCGCAGCAGATCGCAGCCGCCTTGCTGGCCCGCACCAGCGGCCAGGTCGTGCATGAGCTTCTCCATGGCGGAGCCCGCGGCGCTGATCGTGCCATCGGCCGCGCCGCCCGTCAGCTGGGCTGGCCCGTTGAGGTGCTCCCTGCCGATTGGCGCCGCCATGGCCGCGCCGCCGGGCCGATCCGCAATCGCGAGCTGCTCGAGCTGGCGATCAGCCGGGCTGTGGCCCTCGCATCCCCCGCTTCTCCTGTGGCCGTGCTGGTCGTGGCCTTCCCCGGTGGTGCCGGCACCGCCTCGTTGGTGCAGCAGGCCCGGCGCATGGCCACCAGCTCACCCGTGCCGATCGCCGTGGCGCAGATCAGCCAGGCCCCAGCTCTCCCCTAATCCCAGCGGCAACGCCGCTGCCTCGATCCCCCATCCCATCGCCGTCCATCCCATGGCCGTTCTCACCCCCATTCCCGTCGCTCCAGTCGATGCTCCTGTCCCCATGGCAGAGCCCTCGGCCTCAGGCCCTGCTTGCTCGCTGCAGCGTTCCGGTTTGCTCTGGCAGCTGGGCATCGAGGCCCAGGAGCTCACCACCGCCGTTGGCCAGCTGGCCGAGCAGCTGGAGAGCGACGACGCCGAGGTCCGCGCCCAGGCCCTCGCCGAGCTGGAGGCTGCCCTGCTGGCCGAGGAAGGCAACAAGGCGGCACTGGCCGCCAAGGCCGATGCCACCTGCTGGGTGATCGAGCACCTGCGCGGCCAGGCCGCCTACCGCCAGCAGCAGGCCAAGCGCCTCACCGCCCTGGCCAGTGGCGATGCCAGCAGGGCCGATGCGCTGGAGGAGTCGCTGGTGTTTGTCCTCACCCAGCTCCAGCCCAGCGCCACCCGCTTCTCGTTCCCTAATCACGAGCTCACCTCCCGTAAGTCCTCGGCCGTGGTGATCGACGACGAGCAGACCCTCGATGCCGAGTGGCTGAGCTTCACCACCACCAGCAAGCCGGACAAGGCCGCCATCAAGGAGGCCCTCAAGGCCGGTCAGCAGATCACCGGTGCCCAGCTCCTCTCTCGCCGCTCCTGGCGCATCTGCTGAGGGAGCAAAGCCCCCTCACAGGTGGGGTTCCGGTGCTGCAGCCAGACCCCATTTCCTCCTCACTCCTCACACCCATCCCTCACCACGCCATGACCGTCGCCGCGCCTTCCACCAACGGGGCCCGCACCACCAGCCGCCCCGCTCCTCCTCGACCCAGCCAGAGGCCGCCATCGGCCCTGGAGTTGATCCGCTCTGCTGACCGCGCAGAAGAGGCCCCACCAGAAGCTGGCTTCGCTCCCCAAGCTCAGCCCTCCGGCTTCTCCCCAGAACAGCTCGCTGCCCTCTCCGCCCCCCTCGATCGGGCCAATGTCCGCCAGCGAGAGCAGGGCCGCAGCCGTGTGAGTTACCTGGAGGGTTGGCAGGTGATCGCGGAAGCGAACCGCATCTTTGGCTTCGATGGCTGGCAGCGCCAGACCATCGCCGTCCGCTGCGTTGCCCAGGCCGAACGGTTGATTGGCCGGGACCAGAAGCCTGGCTGGGGCGTCACCTACACCGCCCGCGTGCGCGTCACGGTCACGGCCGGTGGCCTGGTGCCCCTGGTCCGCGAGGGAAGTGGTGCCGGCCACGGCATCGACGTGGATCTGGGCCAGGCGCATGAATCGGCTCTCAAGGAGGCCGAGACCGACGCCATGAAGCGGGCGCTGATGACCTTCGGGAACCCGTTTGGCCTCGCCCTCTATGACAAGCGCCAGCGCGATGTCACCAGCTCAGCGGCTCAAGAACGCCCAGCGGTCCAGCCCTGCCAGGCCCAGCCGGCTGCGCAGCACCAGGCCAGGGCATCGGCACCAGCAGAGCCCTCGGCTCAGGCTGTCGCCCCTGCATCCCAGCAGGATCCGGGGCTGCTCCCCCTCGATGCGGCCACGATCCGCACGTTGCACGGCGCCATCCGCCAGCTCCCTCGCCCCCTGCTGGAGGCCCTCACCCAGGGATTCCGCAAGCGCTTCTCCATCCCTGAGGAGGCCACGACGATCGCTGATCGGATCCTGCAGAAGCGTCACCACGACTGGATCGAAGCGTTTCTGGTGCAGCACCAGCGGCACGATGAGTCGCCGCAAGGCTGAGCGGATCAGACTTCCACCATCGCCCATCGGGCCGCAGCAGCCAGTTGCGGCCTCACTCCTTCATCCTCATGCGTCATTCCCTCGGCCGGGTCGTCGCCACCGCCGCCGTCGCAGCATCAGTTCCGGAAGCCGTGATCGTCGGCCTGCTCGATCGCCATGTTGCCCGCGACTGGGGCGACCTTGATGCTGAGGACAAGGCCGCCAATGACGCCGATCACAGCTACGCAGAAGGCCGGCTCTTCTCCAGTTACGACACCGAGGAACACGGGACCATCTGGGTGATCACAGAAGACCTGCGCGGCGAAGCAGGCGGTCCCATCACGACGGTCCTGTTCCCGGAGGATTACTGATCAAACACCCTCGATTCGGCGATGCCGATCAGCTCCAGATCTGTTGCTGTTGCCAGCCAACCGGGCAGCCCATGGCACCCTGTTGCTCGGGCCCCATTTCTGACATGACGACAGCCATCCGAGACGGCCAGGTGCTGAGAGGCGCAACCTTACGCACGATGATGGCCATCACGACAAGGTAGTTGTACAGCTTCTTAGAGGGCTGCACCCCTTCTCCGTCAACAGCCTCCAGCACCAGGAGGTTCTGGAGCTTCTTGATCTTCGGGAGCCGCTTGACGATCAGACGATTCCACAACCTGCCGTGGTGGGCACTGATGTTTCTAAGCAGATTCAAGGAGTGCAAGACACCATTCAGCACCTGGGCCGACGGGATTCCCAGGGACCGCGCCACCTTGGTCTTGCTGTCCAGCTCTGTTGCGGCGATCCAGGCGCGCAGCGTGCCAAGGGAGATCAGCTCGGTCATGGCCCAGATTGGCGGCAACTCAGGCTCTGAATAAGTCTGCCGGTAATGGATCACAAATGTTTCATTGCTCTGCTGAAGCTGACTACGTAGTTGCTCGAGCTGTTCGCCGTGATTGAAGTCAGAGCGGAATAGCAGCGGGTCGAGGTAACAGTGGTGCCCATGCTTCATGCTCATTCCCTGAACCCAGGCTGATCTGGCGGCGATTTCGATTCGCTCAATCGCGTCAATCACCAGCAGTCGAATCAGACGGTCCCTGTTGTAGAGCTCAATCACCTGCTCAAAACTGGAGCCAGGCTTGAAACGGTGGCTCCTGGTCTCTCCTGGCGCTGGAGGTTCTTCGAAAAACAGCCAATACGCGCTCAGGCGGTAGTAGCCGATCAGCTCGAGAGCGTTCAGCGCTAAGTCGTCTGAACGGACTAGCAGACCTCGATCGCGTAACTGCTGAAGCTGGTCTGGAATGTTCAGCGGAGGCTTGGAGTACCTCAACAAACGTCCGCTGGGAAGAGTGACCCCCCTGTTTGGGCATGCCGGAGACCGGCAGAGGCCTGGGGGGTGTTGATGCTGGAAAGGTAGCAGGCGGATCAACCGTCGCGAGGTCGGCTCAGCAAAACCGCGGCAGCCGAAAGCCCGAACCCGTGCTAGTACAGGTGTACGCATACGGAGTGGTGCATGGGCGTCCCTCTCCCCCGGCCAGCGGCCCTGGCTGCCCGGCTTGAGACCCCGATCGAAGACTGGCCCTACCTCGATGAGGGCACCCTGGTGAAAACCCGCAGCCGTGAACTGCATCCCGGTGCTCACCTGCCAGCTGCACCAGGGGCTGATCGCCCACGGCGAGCATCTGGTGTCCCGCTGCCAGGGCTGGACTGATGACATGGCCCGCCAGAAGGGCTGGGCGCCGGAGGTGGCCTGAGCAGCGCCCCATGAACGTCGTCGATCGGCCTGGCCGGCCGCCGCTCTCGCCGCAGGAGGGCTGGCTGAGCGACGGCCGCCAGGTGCTGCACTTCAGGCCACGGCGCTACGACCGCTGGAGCCAGAGCCTAGAGGTGACCTTCGGGGAGGTGATGGCCGGCGGTGAGCCGCCACTGCTCAAGAAGCGCAGGGAGCTGACGCGTGAGCAGGCGATCAAGCTCTGGGCCCAGAAGCGGCAGCAGGGCTGGCAAGTCTGTTCTCCACAGTGGGCACTCTCCCCTCGACCCCTGAGCTGTGGCCATTCCTGCTGCTTTCGATTCCAGCAGCCTTTGTGGGCGGCTGGTTGACCCTGCCGGCCGTCGTGTTCAACAGGCTGCTGGGCGTGTTGCTGCTGTTAGCGGGAGTGCCCTTCTTCCGCGGCAAGCCGCCTGCTCCATCCACCATCTCACCACTATCGGCCGCCAGTGCCATGGCTACCGGGGCGCGATCGGCCTGCTGTCCGGTCTCACGGGCATGGGTGGCGGCATCCTGTTGACGCCTTTGCTGTGCTCTACCGGCGCTGGGCAGAGGTACGCACAGCGGCGGCCCTGTCAGCGGTGTTCACCTTCATCAATTCGCTGATGGCCCTGCTTGGTCGGCTGAGTGCAGCTCCCCACCCGCCGCCGGAGCTGCCTTGGCTGGCCTTGGCCGTTGTGATGGGCGGGGCGCTGGGAGCGCAGCTGGGCAGCCGCTGGTTCCCTGCCGCCGGGATTGTTCGCATCCTTGGGGTCACACCCTGGTGATCGCTGGACTGCGGGTGCTCTGGGGCTGATGGCGTTATGGGGGTAACCGCAGTCAGAGGAATCCGTAGGCGTCCTCAGACGCCTCGCTCCTCGATCTGCAGAACCCCCATCAGACCCATGTCCTCATGGTCCAGGTTGTGGCAGTGGTAGACGGTGCGACCGGGAAAATCCCGGAACGTCACCCGGAGCCGCACCTCCTCGCCCGCTTTCACGAGCACGGTGTCCTTCCAGCGGCGCTGGGATTCAGGTCGGCCCCCGCGGGTGATCACCTGGAAGGGATTGACGTGCAGATGGAAGGGATGGTCCATCACGTCGTCGTTGACGATCAACCAGTCTTCCGTGCTGCCGAGCTGCACTCGGGTGTTGATGCGATCCGGTTCGAACGCCTGGCCATTGATCTGGAAGCCCATGCCCATGCCGCCACCCCCCATGCCTCCCATGGCGTGGTTCATGCCGCCCATGCCACCCATCCCCATGGCGTGGGCCAGGACGAACCGGCGGGTGCGCTCCGGTGCCGGCAGGGCGGCCACCGGGATCAGGGTCTGCGGCAGCGGCAACGGCGCCACCGCTCCGGCGTAGCGCAGGGTGGCCAGCGTCCGGGGGCGTTCCTCAGCGGCGCCCATGCCCATGTGGCCACTGCGCCGGTAGGGCAGGTTGAGCAGCCGGTAGCTGCCAGGAGTCTGGTTTCCCTGCACCAGCACATCGGCCCGCTCGCCCGGTGCCAGCACCAGCTCCTTGAGGGGCTCAGGCGTCCCGATCGCACCGCCATCGGTGGCGATGAGCACCAGGGGATGCCCCTCCAGGGCCAGGCGGTAGATGCGGGCGTTGGAGGCATTCAGCAGGCGCAGCCGCAGCAGTCCACCGCTGGGGATAGGCAGCTCCGGGTTGATCTCCCCGTTCACCGTGAGCAGGCGACCTTCCCGGCCGAGCATGCGCCCGACGCCCATGGCGGCGTCCTGGCCGCCGCTGCTGGCGTAATCTTTGAGAACCAGCACGCTTTCGTGGGCGGCCGCCACTTCCGGAATCCGGTCCAGATCGCCGCGCACCACCAGGGCACTGCCGAGGCCGCCGAACACCTGATCCGCCGAGAGGCCGTGCTGGTGGGGGTGGACGTAGAAGAGGCCGGCCGGGTGGTCCTTGGCGAGGCGGAAGGCGTACTCGGTGGACCCGCCGGGCGGCACCGTCAGGAACACGTTGTCGCCCGTTCCGGTGGGCGGGATGTGGAGCCCGTGGAAGTGCAGGTTGGTGGGCTGATTCAGACCATTGCGCAGCCGCAGGCGCACCTGATCTCCGGCCTTCACCTCCAGCAAAGGGCCGGGTGATCGGCCGTTGTAGGTGAGCAGCTCGGCAGGGCCGCCCGGGATGGTGCTCCGTGAGGACTGGGCCAACAACTCGAGCTCGGCCACACCACCCCGGGAGGCCAGGGTGGCGGGTCGAAGGGACGAGGCGGAGCGCTGGAGCCGGTTCCAGACAGCCGGAGCCGCCACCGCCGTGCCCAGGGCGGCGAACCCCAGGCCCAGCACCTGCCTGCGCCGCAGGGGAGTGGTCATGGCCGGGGCCTCACTGGGGGTGACGGGAGAAGGCGCTGATGGTTCCTGCGCGGGTGAAGGCCAGCACCGTGAACGGCTCCTTGCCATAAGGCGATTCCATCCCTGGGGAACCCAGGGGCATGCCGGGAACGGCGATGCCGGCCACGGCCGGGCGACTGCGCAGCAGTCGCCTCACATCGGCGGCAGGAACGTGACCCTCGATCGCAAAGCCAGCCACTTCGGCGGTGTGGCACGAGTTGAGGCGATTGGGCACGCCCAGGCGTCGCTTGATCGCCTGGAGATCCGCCACCACGACATCCCGGACAACGAAACCATTGGCGCGCATGTGCTGCAACCAGCCCTTGCAGCAGCCGCAGCTGGCCGTGCGATAGGCCGTGACAGGAGTCAGGGCCGGAGCACTGGCCTGGGCCGCGTGGGCGACATTCCCTGAGGAAACGGCCAAGGCCCCGCCGAACGTCAACAGCAGACTCAAGGCCTTTGGGAGAAGGCGGAGGGTCAATGCATTCATGGCACCCGGCACAGACACATGCCAACCGTAGAGCCTCCCCTTGAGGGGAGAGTCAAGCCCCCTCGCCACTGGCTTTACCTGCCGTGATCATTCAGCGGCCATCGGTACAGCAGGACCCGCACCACCAAGAGCATCCTGGGGAATGCGCTGCTCTCGCAGCAGCAGCTCGGCCCGCAAGCCCCAGGAGCAGGGATGGTCGGTCAGATCCATGCGACAGAGCCGCACCTCATGAACCGGAGATGGCGTGCTGAGCTTGAGGGGATGAACGCGAGCCTCCCCATCCCCAGAGCCTCCATTCACTGGAGGGAACAGACTTGGTTGGTGGACATGTTGACCAGCCGTGTTCCAGGCCCTGTTTGGTCCCCCTCGCGAACCGTGGCCAGGGTGAAGGCAGAGGATCTACGGAGGTGTTCGATGGCCAGGCGCATCACACCCGACTGCCGGGGCTGTATGGCAGGTTTCCGTCTCGCCGCCACAGCGTCGCTGCTGCTGGCGCTCTACGCACCCGCCCAGGGTGCCCCTGATCCCGCCGCCACGCTCCCAACAGCACTCCGGCCAGGAATGGGCTTGGGAGGAATTCCGATGGGCCAGCGGTCTGCCGACGCTCACTTCATCCTGATGATGATTCCCCATCACCAGGGGGCGATCGCGATGGCGGCGCTGGCCCTCACGCAGGCTCGCCGACCGGAGACCAGGGCCCTGGCCCGGCGGATCATCGCCAGCCAGAGCCGGGAGGTCAGCCAGATGCGCCAGTGGTACGGCGCCGACGTGCCGTCCTGGGACGGCGGCCCTGGCTACGGCAGCAGCCCGGGGATGGGAACGGGGCCTCGCATAGGGATGGGGATGGGCGGAGGCATGGGCATGCCGGGGATGACCACGAGCCTGGAGGCGCTCAAAACGGCCCGCGATTTCGATCGGCCTTCATCGAGCAGATGATTCCGCATCACCGCATGGGCGTGATGATGGCCTCCCACGCCGAATGGAACACCCAGCACCCGCAGCTGCGTGAACTCGAAGCCGCGATGGTCCGGGTGCAGAGCCAGGAGATCGAGCAGATGGCCCAGTGGTATCGCCAGTGGTTCGGCGGCTCAGGCGGCTGAGGGCTTCTGGCCGCCACAGTCCTCCCAGCGGCTGAGCAGGCCATGGAGTTCGGTGTGCAGATCGCGCAGGGCGGCGATCTTCTGCTCGATCTCGCCCGCCTTGCTGCGGATCGTCGCCTGCAGCGAGGCGCAGGTGCACACGCCTGAACGCCGGGATTCCAGGATCTGGGTCACATCCTGGAGCGGAATGTCCATGGCCTTGAGGGTGCGGATCAGGGTCAGCTCGGCGAACACCGCATCGCTGAACAGGCGATAGCCGCCCTCACTGCGGCTGATCGGATGGATCAGTCCCTCATCGCAGTAGAAGCGGATGGTCTTGACGGTGAGGCCGGAGCGCTCAGCCACCTCACCGATCTTCAAGGGCGCCGCCACCACCACTTGACTCTCCACCTACAGGAGGCTCCATCCTACCGGCAGGTACTCCCGAATCCGTTCCATGCGATCCCCTCTCCTGGTTCTCGCGGCCCTGGCTGGCCTGCTGGCTCCGGCGGCCCAGGCCCAGATGGATCCCCACCAGCACCACCGGATGATGGCCCCGGCCCCGGCCGCGGGGGGCGCACCGGCCTCGGCTCCGGTCGCCGCGCCGATGGACCACAGCGCCCACACCCATGACGTGGGCCCGGCCGGCAGCACCTACGACCTGCGCTTCATCGACGGCATGGTGCAGCACCACACCGGTGCCCTGCGCATGAGCGAGTTCATGTTCAACATCGGCCAACCCGGTGTGGGGGCCCTGGCCCGAACGATCTGGCGCGACCAGGCCCAGGAGATCCGGGCGATGGGACTGTGGCGTAAGGCCTGGTACCCCCAGGCCCCCGTGTACCCCGTGGCGCTGGCAGCGGGCGGCGACCCCAGCAGCCTCAGCGGGCTCACGCGCATGAGCCAGGCCCAGATCGACGGCATGCGGATGATGGGCGAAGGCCCCACCAAGGACAACCGGGTGGTGTGGTTCCTCGAGGGCATGATCGAGCACCACGGCGGGGCGCTGATGATGGCCCACGACGCGCTGGCCAAGAGCACCAACCCAACGATCCGGCGCTTTGCCCGCGGGGTGATCGTGGCCCAGCGCGCCGAGATCATGGAACTGCGGCGGATGCTGGCCCTCGAGGGTCTGCGCAAGCCGGAGTACCGGAAGTACGACGCTCTGTTCAACCTGTAAGTGAGCAGCATCTACCCCTGAGGCCAATGGGAGCACCACCATGACCACACACCAGGCCTGCCATCACCACAACCATCCACCCCAGGCCCCCAGCGGCTCGGGCATGGCCAAGGATCCGATCTGCGGCATGGTGGTGCCCGTAGCCACGGCCCTCTCCACCCAGCGCGGTGGGCGCAGCTATTACTTCTGCAGCCAAGGCTGTTTGCAGACCTTTCTGAATCCCGACCGTGAGCTGCAGGTCATGCGGCGCCGGGTCGGCTTTGTGATCGGCGGGGTGCTGGCTCTGGCGCTGTTGCGGGCCGGTGCCTTCCTCGCCCTGGCGGCGGGGATCAGTCTGGTGTCCTGGGCTCCCATTCCGGCGCTCCCCTGGATGAGCTGGGGGATGTGGCTGTTTCTCCTGGCCACGCCTGTGCAGATCATCGGTGGCTGGTCGTTTTATCAGGGCAGCTGGGCGGCGCTTCAACGCCGGGCGCTCAACATGGATGTGCTGATCGCCCTGGGCACCTCCGTCGCCTACCTCTACAGCGTGGTGGTGGTGTTCGCACCCAGCTGGCTACCGGTCGGCGTCAATCAGCGCGACGTCTACTTCGAAGTCTCGGCGGTGGTGATCGCCTTCGTGCTGATGGGCAAATACATGGAGGAGATCATCAAGAAACGCTCATCAGCCGCCGTACGCAAGTTGCTGGACCTGCAACCCGCTACGGCCACGGTGATCCGGGACGGCATGGAGATGACCATCCCGGCCGACGCCATCGCCCTCGGCGAGACAGTGCTGGTGCGCCCGGGCGAGAAGATCCCCGCTGATGGCGTGGTACTGGAGGGCAGTTCCTCTGTCGACGAGTCCCTGCTCACCGGTGAATCGCTACCCGTGAGCAAGCTGGCCGGGGCGGAGCTGATCGGTGGCACCGTGAATGGCCTGGGCCTGCTGCGCTTTCACACCACCCGGGTGGGTGCCGATACCTCGCTGGCACAGATCATCCGCATCGTCGAGGAGGCCCAGGCCAGCACCGCCAGCGTGCAACGCCTGGCCGATCAGGTCACGGCCTGGTTCGTTCCGGCCGTGGTGGTGGTGGCCGTTGCCGCCCTGATCCTGTGGACCTTGGCCGGACAGTTCAGCAGTGGTCTGCTGGCGTTCATCGCCGTGTTGGTCATTTCCTGCCCCTGCGCCCTGGGCATCGCCACACCGGCGGCGTTGATGGTGGGGGTGGGCAAGGGCGCCGACCTGGGCATCCTGATCCGCAGCGGTGAGGTGCTGGAGCGTGTCGAGAAGCTCACCACCGTGGTGTTCGACAAGACCGGCACGCTCACCCTGGGCAAACCGGTGCTCACCGATCTGGAACCTGTGGCGACCGTGTCGCAGCAGGAGGTGCTGCAGCTTGCTGGTTCGCTGGAACATGGCTCGGAACATCCGCTGGCGGCCGCGATCGTTGATGCCGTTGCGATGCGCCAGTTGGAGCTGCTGCCGCTGGAGCAATTCGAGGCCCAGGTGGGAGAGGGGATCACGGCCCGCCTGGGCGGAAGTGCCGTCTGGTTCGGCAACCGTTCCCTGGCGAGCCGCTTCCTGCCCCAACTTCCAGAGCTTGTGCAGGGCCAGCTCGCTGAGCTCGAGGCCCAGGGCAAAACCGCCATGATTCTGGGCCGCGGCGATCAGGTCCTGGGCGTGATCGCCGTGGCGGACACGGTCAAACCCCAAGCCCGGCAAGCAGTCGACCTGCTGCGGCGCCGCGGTGTGCGGGTGGTCATGCTCAGCGGCGACAACCGCACCACGGCCAAGGCCATTGCCCAGCAGGTGGGCATCGAGGAGGTGATCGCCGAGGTGCGCCCCGCGGATAAGGCGGGAACGATCAAGGCCCTGCAGCAGGCGGGCCAGGTGGTGGCGATGGTGGGCGATGGCGTCAACGACGCGCCGGCCCTGGCCACGGCCGACATCGGTATCGCCATCGGCTCCGGTTCCGATGTGGCCAAGGAGGCGGGTGACATCATCCTGATCCGCAACGACGTGCGTCTGGTGGTGAGTGCGATCGGCCTGTCGCGGGCCACGATGCGCAAGATCCGCCAGAACCTGTTCTGGGCTTTCATCTACAACAGTTTCGGGGTTCCGATCGCAGCACTGGGGTGGCTCAACCCGATGATCGCGGGGGCCGCGATGGCCCTGAGTTCGCTGTCGGTGATCGTCAACTCCTCGCTGCTACGGCGGTACCGAGCGGCTTGATCCAGGGAATCTGCAGTAGCAGGTCATACGACTTCATTGTTATTCAGACCCATGTCTGCCCAATTCGACTCCTAAGCAAAAATCCCATGGCCACTCCCTTCTTTCTCTCCCATTGGTCGCCACGGCGCCGGTCCAAGATCGCTCTCTACGGCTTTCTCTTTGTGGCAGGCTTCTATCTCTTGAAGGAGCACACTGCTCACACATTGGGAGCGCTTCCCTACCTGGTGTTTCTGGCTTGCCCACTGATGCACATCTTCATGCATGGCGGGCATGGGCACGGCCATCAAGGCACTTCAGAAGTACCTGACCCAGGGCCAACCACCACCACTAACTCATGATGAACCAACCCGGCGCTTCAGCCTATGGCCTCTGGGGATTAGCGGCAATAAATGCTGCGGTTTTCATTTTCTTTGCCTTCACATTTTTCAAGCCAAAGACGCACCGTGAATGGAGGAGCTTTGGTGCTTTCAGCGCCTTCTTGGTGGCTTTATTTGCCGAGATGTATGGGTTTCCGTTGACAATCTATCTGCTTTCCGGCTGGCTTGGCAGTAGCTATCCGTCCGTGGACTGGTTCTCCCATGATGCGGGACACTCACTAGAAACCTTGGTCGGTTGGCGCACGAATCCGCATTTTGGCCCTTTTCATCTTGCAAGCTTTGTTCTCATTGGTGGAGGCTTCATGCTGATCGCAAGGGGATGGGATGTCCTGTATGCCGCCCAGCAGAAGCATGAACTCGCCACCACCGGCGTCTATGCGCGTCTTAGGCACCCCCAGTACTTGGGTTTTATTTTGGTGATTACAGGATTCTTATTGCAATGGCCCACATTGCTCACTGCCGCCATGTATCCAGTGCTTGTGATTATGTATTTACGCCTGGCCAAACAGGAGGAGCAGCAAGCTGAGCACGAGTTCGGAGAACGTTATCGCGCTTACATGGCGAATGTTCCGGGCTTCCTTCCTTGGAGGAGAAGCAAGAGGAGAACCCTTCGATGACCTCTGCTATGCCGTCGCAACGACCGCTCCATGCTAGTGGCGCCACCACTCAAAGCAGTTCTTTCTTCGAAGCCTGGAACGCCGCTCGACACGCCTGAATCGATCCCAAGCCAAAGGCTGGCTTCCGCAACTTGAAACGATCACGCCCCCATACGAGAAAGCGCAGAACAACATCTCGACTAGCAGGAATGCCCGAAAGGCACGACGAGACGGACGCCACTCGATAACAGTCAGACTGTTTTTTCACCGCACAGCCATGCGCATGCCATTGATGATTTCGAAGGCTCTTGCAGCACCAGAGACAAATCTCTTTCTATTTGCTTTTCTCTTGAACTTTGTATATGAGGTCTGGCAATCTCCATTTTACGAATTCTATTCGAGTCCCTCCTTGGGCGAGAAGGTTGCCGACCTGACGCACTGCTCCTTTGGGGATGGGATGATCATCCTGTTCAGCAGTTGGGTCGTCAGCATATTAAGACGTTCGCGGTACTGGCTACTGAAACCGGGTCGCCGACTGACTGTCTTATTCACCGGCATTGGGCTGCTGATCACCCTTGTACTGGAAACCTTTCGTGTCAATGTCTCCAGATCCTATGGTGTTCCGGTGTTTGCAGTGCCCATCCTGGGAATGAGCGCGCTTGCGGTCGTTCAATGGATTACCTTGCCTCCCTTGATCCTCTATCTGGCGCGCCGTCACATGCTGGGCTATTCGGGAAATGATCTATAAAGTATGCGGCATTGAACTCTGCCCCTTGCCATTCAATCAGTGGCCAATGCTGTTTTGAGTGCATGACGGGGCTGTCAGCGTAGCCAGTGTTACTTGTTGGATTAGCGTGCTCCGGCGATTACTGCAGAGGTCTTGCTTCGATTGGGTTGCCAACCTCATCAGATTAAAAGCTAGCTGTTCTGCTTCCTGCCCCTTCTACTTGTCAGCAGCATGCCAATGCCAGAGCCGGCGATGAAGAGGGTGAGCACGCCGAGAACCGTGGAGTAGTAGGGCTGCAGATTGACGGCGCCGAAGTTTCCGGTGTGCAGCTTCATCAGCCAGAAAGCATCGATTTCCCGCGCCGAGAGGGCGCCGTAAAGAGAGCCGGAGAGGGCCGTGAGCAGCAGCGGCACCGCCGCAAGGGGCACCAGGGTGCGGTGCACGCGGCGCAGCAGATGATGGCGCCTCATTCGTTCTGGAGTGCCTTGTGCAGGACCTGCTCATTGGCGCAGGGCATCCAGAGGCTGCCCATCGCGAATGCGCCCTTGCACTTGAGTTCCGCGGCGCGCTTCTCAGCCTCCTGTTTGGTCCTGAACATGCCCTTCATGTGCGCCGAGGCAGGGGCGTTGGTGAGCAGCGGAGCGAAGAGCACTGCTGCGATGGCCGCGAGCAGGGCCGGCCGGTGGGAGTGCTGCAGGAGCCTGGTGGAGGACTGCGTCATGGGGTGATGGCGGGCTGACTAGAGCAGGACATGGAGGCCAGGACAATCACTTCACCTTGGAGACAGCCTTCTCGTAGACATCAAAGTTCTGGCAGGGCATCCACTCCTTGCCCATGGCAAAGGCGCCGCTGCACTTCAGTTCCTTGGCTCGCTTTTCAGCAGCGGCCTTGCTCGGGAACATGTCGTAGGCCTGGGCGTGGGCGGCACCGGAGGACAGGCCAACACCCGCCGACAGGAGGAGTGCCAGAACGATCGGGTTCACGGAATGGAGAGGGAAAGAACCTGATTCCACATTAGAGTCTCCTCTAGGGGGAGAGTCAAGTCCGTGGGGCGGAAGGCGCATGGATCGGGGCGCTGACCTCGCGCAGCGGCCTGTCGGTCAAACCCCTGCGCTGCTACGAGGATCTCGGCCTCCTGCAGGCGATGATGCGCAGCAAGAACAGTTAGAGCCTGTTTGATGAGAGCAGCCTGCGCCGCCTGGAGTTCATCCGCCGGCCCAAAACTCTGGGGCTCACCCTGGCAAAGAGTGCCGGCTGCCTGGCGGTTAATGATGCCGGTGAGCTGGCCTGCGGCGATATCGCAAATCAGCTCAGCCACGAGGTCGAAGTAATCAAGTGCTAGATCAAGGAGTTGCGAGAACTCACGAGAGAACCGCAGAAACTGCTGGACGGCTTGTAGCCAAATCCCGCCGAGAACGGCGATGGAATCCGTCCCAGCCTTCAGGTCTGGAGGCGGATCGTGAAGCAATGACTCGCAGCGGCATCCGGCCCCCTGCAGCGTTTCCACACTGTGGGCAGGTGAAACCCATGGAGGAACCGTGATGATCCATCCCCCATCAGCATCCGGTCAGAAACCTGCGGTGGTGCTGAGATGCGCTGCTACAGCAGGGCTGGGCGCGCTTGTTCTGTCGCTCGGGGCTCCGGCGCTGTCACAAGCCCCCGCCTCGCCGGTCTCACCAGGAGGTTGGAGGGGGTGGGGCCTGCCAGGCCCAGGGCGGATGGGCACCCAGTCGATGGATCAGCACTTCATCGCGATGATGATCCCCCACCATGAAGGGGCCATCGCCATGGCAGATCTGGCCCTGAGCCGTGCAAAGAGGCCTGAAATCAAGTCCCTGGCGCGCAGCATCAAGGACAGCCAGACCAGGGAGAACAACCAGATGCGCGCCTGGTACCGGCAGTGGTTTGGAGGCGATGTGCCGGCATGGGGGGGAAGCTATGGGCGTGGGGTCTATTCCGGCTGGGGCGGCTGGATGGGCGGCAGCGGCGGAATGATGATGGGCCGTGGCGGTGGCATGGGGATGATGGGCACCGATGTCGAGTGGCTGAAGAACGCCCCTGATTTTGATCGGGCCTTCATCGAGCAGATGATTCCCCACCACCGCATGGGCGTGATGATGGCCTCGATGGCTCAGACCAACAGCCAGCATCCGGAGCTGCGGGAGCTGCAGCAGGCCATGGTGAAGGCCCAGAGCCGTGAGATCGAGCAGATGGCTCAGTGGTATCGCCAGTGGTACGGGGCTTCAAGCCGCTGAGAGAGTTTGCGACGGCAGCAGTCTTCCGAAAGGCTGAGTTGGCACCGCCTGAGAATGGAGTATATCCATTTTCAGGTTGCGGGCGGCGTACAGGTGCGCTCGACCAGCTCCTTCACGCCATCAGCTTCCCTTGCCAGACGTGATCCCTCGGGGGTGTAATACGTGAATCCCCGCACATTGAGATACAGAACCGGCCGACTGCGCTGCAGCTGGAGTTCAGCTTGTTCGCGGCAACGGATATACGTTTCATAGTTGAAAGGCTCGCGCGCCGTCGTTCCGCTTGCCAGCGCCTTGGACTGTGTCGCTCGCTCTTCATCGCTGGGGCATAGTCGCTGCCGAAACGCATGCAACAGGGTGATCTCAGCTGTCATCGCACGCCTGGCGAGCTGATCGCGTTGGCCCTTCAGGGCTAGGCAATCCGGTGCGGCCTGGGCCGCCGTGGTGATCAGCAGTGAGCTGCAAACCGCTACCAGGACGGCGCGTGGCGCTGCATCAGCCATGGCTTGCCATCGCAGTCAGCCACTGCCATGGCCTGATAGAGGCCAGAACGGTGGAGAGCAAGGAGACGTTGACGATCACAATCGCGGCGGCACAGAGCCAGCTGAGGCCCTGCAGCCAGCCGGGTGCCCGCAGCTCTCCCATGAGGCCACGCCTGGTGCAGAACTGCACGAGAGGGATGACCGCAAACGGCAACTGCAGGCTCAGGACCACCTGGCTGAGCACCAGCAGATGGGCTGTGGCCTGATCTCCCAGCAGAACCACCGTGGCCATGGCCGGGATCAGGGCCAAGGCCCGGGTGATCAGCCGGCGCTGCCAGTCAGGCAGGCGCAGGTTGAGGAAGCCCTCCATCACCACCTGTCCGGCCATGGTGGCGGTCACGGTGGAACTCTGTCCCGCGGCCAGCAACGCAACGGCGAACACGGTCCCCGCGAGGGTGCTTCCCAGCAGAGGGCTCAGCAGGGTGTAGGCCTGACGGAGATCCTCCACAGGTTCCGCAACCACACCATGAAAGGTGCCTGCCGCGAGGATCAGGATCGCGGCGTTCACCAGAAAGGCGAAGGACAACGCCATCACCGAATCCAGACTGGCCAGCCGCAGGAGCAGCGGTTTGGTGGGCGGATGCTCTGGCCAGCGGCGTGTGTTGACAAGAGCAGAGTGCAGATAGAGGTTGTGGGGCATCACCGTGGCGCCGAGGATGCCTGCAGCGATATAGAGCTGCTGCCCATCCCGCAGCACCGATGGTTGCGGCAGGAATCCCGCAGCCACCTGCAGCCAGTCCGGTTTCAGGAGCAACAGCTCCCAGGCAAAGCAGGCACCCACCAGCGCCACGAGCGCGATGATCAACGCCTCCAGGCGACGAACGCCAAAGCGTTGCAGGGCCAGCAGCAGCAGCGTGTCACCAGCGGTAAGGGCCACGCCCCAGGGCAAGGGCAAGCCGAACAGCAGCTGCAGAGCTATGGCACTGCCCACCAGTTCCGCCAGGTCGCAGGCCACGATCGCCACCTCAGCCAGCAGCCACAGCGGAATCCGCCAGGCGTCAGGCAATAGACGTCGGCAGGCCTGGGCCAGATCCCAGCCCGTGGCGATGCCCAGCCTGCAGCTGAGCGACTGCAGCACCATTGCCATCCCGCTGGAGATGGCGACCACCCACAGCAGGCCAAAGCCATAGCGCGATCCTGCGGCAAGATCCGTCGCCCAGTTGCCGGGGTCCATGTAACCCACGGCCACCAGGTAGGCCGGGCCGAACATCCGCGCTGCTACAGACCAGTTCAGCTGATCCCGACGACGCTCCGGGCCGACGACCTGCCCCTCGCTGTTGGCTGCGTTGGCGAGATCGGCTTCCATCTCAGAACTGGCGTGGTCCCTGGTAGTCGCTGAGCAGGGCCAGCTGATCGAGCGATTTCACACCGGAATCGATCGTGCCTTTGATCTCCCAGGAGGGGTAACCCTGGACCCCTTTCTGCTTGCACAGCTCGGCTTGGTTGTTGCGACCATCCGGCGCACACTCGATGACCTGGAGTTCCGCAGCGGCTTGTTTGCCAAACAGCTCCTTCTGGTCGCGGCAGTGGGGGCACCAATAGGCGGTGTAGAGCCTGGCGCCGACCTGCGTGAGGTGCTTGGCCAACGCCACCTTGGCTGGTGTGCTCTCGGCCTGCACCGGCGGCGCCATCCCTGGACCACCACTGACGGCAGGCTGATCGGCCAGCGACGCCCAGCCCAGACCCACCAACAACACCAACAGTCCTGTGATCACCACGCGGAAGATCACAGTGCCCCGATCCTTTGAACGGTTGAGAACAAGGCTGAGCACGAACAGTGCGGCGCAGAGTGCGGCCGACAGCACGCAAAACACGCAGATGGCCTTGATGGTGAAGACCATCAGCCCCACCAGCACCAGGCTGAAACCGGCCATGGCGGTGGAGAGCAGGAGCAACAGCGGCTGACTGAGGGCACCCCATTGCCTGCGGCTGTCTCCCCTGAGCAGCAACGGGCTGAGGGCCAGGACCAGCACCAACCCGTAGGCCAGGGCTCCGTAGAGGGAGAGGGGCTGGCCCAACAGCGTGCCCCAGGCGCTGCCGAGCACCTTGTCGCAGCCGCCACCGCCGCCCGGGCAGGTGAGGCTGCCGATCAGACCCCAGCGCTTGAGGGTGATCGAGGCGGTGTCGAGCAGGCCGATGGTGGCGAGCACGCCCATCGCCACGCGCAACCAGGGTGCCCGTGCGGGTGAGCTGCTCTGCTTCTGCCGCAGCTTTTCACTGAGGACGGAACTGGTCACGACAGCGCGGGGGTCAGGCCGGATCAGTAAAAACCCTCAAGTTGCTAGAGGGTCAAGTCCCTTGCTCTTGAGGCAGGGGCAACTGCAAGTGGCGCACTTGACCCTGGAGTGGCTACAGGGTTGATGCTGAGCGTGACGCCCTTCTGCAGTCCGATGGCTCCCGTCCCAGAGCACCATGACTGCTGCAGCCATAGCCACACCTGCAGCAATGACCCCACTGCGCCGGTCGCACCTCCACAGGCCCGCACCGGTGAGGTGCTCTGGCGGATCAACGCCATGGACTGCGCCACAGAGGAAAACGAAATCCGTCACGCGTTAGCTGGCGTGACAGGGATCGCTGAGCTGCGGTTCCAGCTGGCTTCCCGCACGTTGGTGATCCGCGCCGAACCGGCGGCTTTCACCCAGGCCGAAACGATCCTGCGCCGGCTCGGTTACCCGCCTCACGTTGTGGAGCCAGGAGCCACCGCTAGTCAGGTGAGCAACGGCGTGCGATGGAATCGCCTGATCGCCGCCCTGGTGCTGGCGGCGGCGGCTGAGGGCATCCACGCGCTGTTGCCTGCTTCCTGGCTGCATGAGGCTCTGGAGATCGCACTGGCGCTGGCCGCCATCCCCCTGGCCGGGCTGCCGGTGTACACCAAGGGGCTGGCGGCGCTGCGGCAGGGGCGGCTGAACATCAACGCCCTGATGACGGTGGCGGTCAGCGGGGCCTTCCTGATCGGCCACTGGCCCGAGGCCGCGATGGTGATGGCGCTCTATGCGATCGCCGAGGCGCTGGAGGCCCGGGCCGCCGATCAGGCCCGGGCGGCGATCAGCCGACTGATGGAGCTGGCTCCCGAGCAGGCCCGGGTGCAGACAGGCACAGAGGCCTGGCAGCAGGTCCACGTCGCGGCGGTGGCCATCGGCCAGGTGATGCGGGTGGAGCCAGGCGAACGCATTCCCCTGGATGGCGTTGTGGCCAGTGGGAGCAGCGCCGTCAATCAGGCCCCGGTCACCGGCGAAAGCCTGCCGGTGGAGAAAGGTGCTGGCGATGCGGTGTTCGCCGGCACGGTTAACACCCACGGGAGCCTGGTGATCACGGTTACCGCCCCAGCGTCCAAGAGCACCTTGGCGCGCATCATCCACGCGGTGGAGGAGGCCCAGGCCTCGCGGGCGCCGATCCAGCGCTTTGTGGATCGCTTTGCCGCGCGCTACACGCCGGCGGTGTTCGCCCTGGCCCTGGCAGTGGCGCTGCTCTCGCCGCCCCTGTTTGGCCTGACGCCAATCGACGCGGTGTATCGGGCGCTGGTGCTGCTGGTGATCGCCTGCCCCTGCGCCCTGGTGATTGCCACACCGGTCACCCTGGTGAGCGGACTCACCGCCGCTGCCCGCCGCGGCATCGTGATCAAGGGCGGGCTCTATCTGGAGCAGGCGCGCCAGCTGCGCACCCTGGCTTTCGATAAGACCGGAACGCTCACCACTGGCCGGCCAACGCTGGAGGCGTTTGAGGTGATGGATGGCCGCGTGCCGATCGCTCTGCAGCGCCAATGGGCCGCGTCGCTGGCCGCCCGCTCCGACCACCCCATCAGCCGTGCCATAGCCAGGTCTCTGGGTGGTGAACGGCTGCCTGTCGAGGCCCTGGAAGCCCAGGGAGGGCGGGGTGTCAGCGGGGAGATTGACGGCCAAACGCTACGCCTCGCCAATCACCGCTGGATGCATGAACTGGGGCTCTGCACACCGGATCTGGAGCAGGTGATGGCGGCCCATGAGCAGCGGGGCCGCAGCGTCAGCCTGCTCGCCGATGCGCAGGGCGTCCTGGCCCTGATGGCGGTAGCGGATCAACCCAGGCCCACAGCGGCCGCCGCCATCACGGGCCTCAAACAGCTGGGGCTGACCCCGGTGATGCTCAGCGGCGACAACGCCCGCACCGCCGCTGTGATCGCCGGGCGGCTGGGCATCGAGCAGGTGCGCAGCGAGCTGCTGCCTGAGCAGAAGCTGGCGGCGATCGCCGATTTGCAGCTGGAGGCCCCCACCGGCATGGTGGGCGACGGCATCAACGACGCCCCCGCCTTGGCCAGCGCGGCGATCGGCGTTGCGATGGGCGCCGCCGGCAGCGACACCGCCATGGAGGCTGCCGATGTGGTGGTGATGGACGACGACCCGCAGCGCCTAGTGGACCTGATCCGCCTGTCCCGCCGCACCTGGGCCGTGCTTTGGCAGAACATCGCCTTGGCGCTAGGCATCAAGGGAGCCTTTCTGCTGCTCACCCTGCTGGGCACGGCGACAATGTGGGAAGCGGTTTTTGCCGACATGGGCACCAGCCTGCTGGTGATCGCCAACGGCCTGCGGCTGCGGCGTCAGCGCTGGGCTTGAGCTATCGCGGCAGGTGCATGAAAGTCAGGACTCAGGATTGCCGGGCTGATGGAGAAGCAGTCGCTCAGCCAGCACTGGGACGAGGTCTACAGCCACAAGGTCGCTGATCAGGTCAGTTGGTACCAACGGCAGCCCCAGCCCTCGCTGCAGTGGATTCAGCAGTTAGCGCCACAGCGCGCGACCAAGATCCTCGATGTCGGCGGCGGGGCCTCGCTACTGGTCGATGCCCTGCTGGATGAGGGCTACAGCGATCTGACGGTTCTCGATATCTCCACGGCGGCGCTGGACACAGCGCGCCAGCGGCTGGGGGAGCACTCAGGGGCGGTGCGCTGGATCGCGGGCGACATCCGCTCCGGCGAGCTGCCACCGGCGGCATTCGACCTCTGGCACGACCGAGCCGTATTCCATTTCCTGGTGGAGCCCGGCGATCGCCGCCGCTATGGCGAGCAACTGCACCGATCCCTGCGTCCTGGGGGCCATCTGATCCTGGCCACCTTTGCGGAGGACGGGCCCGAACGCTGCAGCGGCCTACCGGTTCAGCGCCACAGCGTGGATTCACTACGGCAGGCACTCGGGGCTGGGCTTGAGCTGCTTGAGCATCAGCGCGTCAGCCACCACACCCCTGGCGGAGCCGAACAGAGGTTTTTGTACACCGCTTGGCAGGCCAAGCCATAGCGGATCTTGACCGGTCAGAGCAGCGGCTGAGCCAGTTCTCCCAGTCCCTTGAGGATGCCGCAGTCAGCGGCAGTGGCGGGGATGTTGCAGCGGGAGCGCAACCGTTGCAGGTCCAGCTGCAGGGCCTGCAGCTCGCGCAGGCGTTGATCCACCTGTAGGAGCTTCTCGTCCAGCAGCTCATTCACCGCCAGGCAGCTCTGGCCTGGATCACTCCGCAGCGACAACAGACGCCGGATCTCGTCAATGCCGATGTCGAGACTGCGGCAGCGGCGAATGAAGCGCACCTGCTCCAGGTGCTCCTCGCCATAGAGGCGGTAGTTGGCGCGGCTGCGCCGGGGCGGGGTGAGCAACTGCTCCTGCTCGTAGAAGCGCAGCGTTTCGACCGGAACCCCTGTGGCAGCAGCCAGCTCACCGATGCGCACGTGAGGTCTCACAAAGCACTCCCAAGCTAGAGATTTGCCCTCGATACATCGCGAACCAGATTCTGCTCCCTGGAACCCTTGCGTTCCACGGCTGCCGGTGGCTGTCTCAGCCCACACCTAGGCGTCCCGGCTGCTTTCTTCAGCACATTGGATCCAGTCGCCCCCCCCGATGAATTCCGAGGCAACCAGCTCCGTCAGCCTTGCCGAGGCCTCCCGCTTCTGGCTGCGGCTGGGGCTGGGGCTGGTGAGCTTCGGTGGGCCGGCCGGGCAGATCGCTTGCTGCACAGGGACCTGGTGGAGCGCCGCCGCTGGCTCTCGGAGCGTCGCTATCTGCACGCCCTCAACTACTGCATGTTGCTGCCTGGGCCGGAGGCCCCGCAGCTGGCCACCTACCTCGGTTGGTTGATGCATGGAGTGCCAGGAGGGCTGATCGCCGGAGGCCTCTTCCTGGCGCCCTCGGTGCTGGTGCTGCTCGCCCTCTCCAGCGTTTATGCGATCTGGGGCCAGCTGCCCCTGCTTGCGGCAGTGTTTGCCGTGCTCAAACCGGCGGTGCTGTCGATCGTGCTGGTGGCCGCCTGGCGGCTGGGCAAGCGCACCCTGCACAGCCCCCTGTTGATCGGCTTGGCGGTGGCAGCACTGCTGGCGCTTGCACTGCTTAGGCTGCCCTATCCGCTGGTGGTGATTGGCGCGGCGCTGGTGGGGGTGATCGCCGGCCGGTTGCGACCGGCGCTGCTGGTGAGGGGAACTAGCCCGTCCTTGTCTCGACCCGGACCCGTGGGAACCGCTGACGCGACGGCAATCCTTCTCCCCCCTGCGATTCACGACGACGACACACCCACCCCGCCCCACGCCCTTTTTTCCCGTCGCCGGCTTGCCGTGACCTTGCTCGTGTGGGGGCTGGCGTTGCTGTTGCCCCTGGCCGCACTGACCCTGCTCGGTGGCTGGAACGGCACCCTTGCGCTGATGGCCCGGTTCTTGACGCGGATGGCGCTGTTCAGCTTCGGCGGTGCCTACGCCGTGCTCCCCTATGTGGCCCAGGGCGCGGTGCAGCAGTTCGGCTGGTTGTCGGCCGATCAGATGGTCGATGGGCTGGCCCTGGGGGA